>JBDRCD010000010.1:0-161726 GCA_043822105.1 archaeon
AATAAGTATTTATTCTTATTATATAGAAAAATTTAAATAATGATTATTATATAATAAGTAATGAGTGGTAGAGAAGAGGTTTTATCTGAGCAGAGAATCCTACGATGACAAGGAAAAACAAGATCTAAATATTTCATTCTCTAATGTTTACGACGACTTTGAAAGCCACTATAATCTGTTTTATGAAGGGTTGTTTGATGAAAACGAGTTCTATATACCTGTAAGCATTTTCTCGTCTGAAATGGGTTCTTTTCAAGCCATAGTGAGATATCTAAAAGACCATGAAGGTCTGCGCTACTCAAAGATTGCCAAACTCACCAACAGGGATCAGAGAACCATATGGAATGTCTACAAACAATCAGAGAATCAATGGTTCAATGTGGAAGAAAGCAGATTTTCAATACCTTTGTCAGTAATTGCAAACAGAAAGAACAGTGTGCTTGCAAATCTCATAATCTATCTGAAGAGTCAAAATCTGTCATTCAATGAAATAGCAACTCTTCTGAAGAGGAACTATCAGACAATATACACAACCCACAGGAAAACTAGAGGAGGGAAGAATGAACAATAGACTAGCTAAAGCCATGTTGTTGACCATGATTTTAATGGTTCTAGCTTTGGAAATATTTCTAGCCACAGGACTTCCTGAGGGTGTTGTGATAACCTACAACGAAACAGACAACATAACTCCTGCAGCAGCTGCAGCAATAACAACTGCAGGAGGAAGCTTTACAACAATGAACTTGAACGTATCTCAACAGAATTCACGCTGGAAGGCATATGTAGGAAATGTATCAGGAGATCTTCAGTTGAGAGACAACAATAACTATACAATATATGATTGGGATTTAGTTACTGTTACAGGAGAGGTCTATGCAAGCAGAAGCAATGATATTACTTGGGCAAATATACAATGTCTTACAAATGCAACTCTCCTGTCAGAAGAAGATTTCATGAATATTACTACAAGTGCAGTGGACAGCATAAACTTGACGTTCAACAACACTGTACATGCTGGTTTCTGGGTTGGAAACAAACAGATAACAAATAGTACTTGTAGAGCCATAGCAACCTATGTGAATAATCAGGCTCAGGTAGCCTCAGAGACTGCAGACTTCCAGGAAATACTACTTGATGATACTTCAAACTTTGTGTATTCAACAATACTGGAGCAGGATCAGGCAGGATATGACTCGGGCAAAACATTTGATTTCCAAATGATACTTGCAGAGGATGAATATGCCAGTACACCGACAACCTATTACTTCTATGCTGAACTGGGTTAAATCAGTTAAATTCATCTAAAAACGTAAACTTTATATATTAGTAATGTTATCTATTTCTAACAAGAAGTTAGGAAAAACTAACTTCTTGAACTTTCAAATTGGTTGAAAGTAACTTTATGTTAAATATAGATAACAAAGGTGATAATGATGATAGGAAAACCTGAATGGTTTGCAAGAAGAAAATATGGTGGTTGGGGTATATGTCCCAGAACATGGCAAGGATGGGTATACTTAGCCGTACTATTCATACCTTTTATAATATTCCAAGTAATTCCTTTCTGGGATGACAGCACAAGAACAGTTGTAACAGTCGGATGGATTTTGTTTGTTTTGATAGACACCCTCAGGATTATGGCTGGAATGAAGAATGATGAAAGAGAAAAGAAAATAGAAGCAATAGCAGAGAGAAATGCTGCGTGGGTAATGGTTGCGATAATCGTTGCAGGACTTGGCTATGATGTAATAACAAGTGCCATGCAGGAAACATTTACTGTTAACTGGTTTTTAGTAGCAGCACTATTTGGTGGAGTAATCGCAAAAGCGGCATCAAACTTCTACCTAGAAAGAAAAGGATTATAGGTGATAATGATGAATAACAACAAAATAAGATTATTGGCAATATTAATAGTAAGCTTATTAGTGATTGTTACAGGAATTCTGTTCTCATACACTGCTTTTTCAAAGGGAAACTTTGCAGGAGGAATTTCAGGTGCAATCATTGCAATTATAATACTCACTTTTGCATTTTTTGTTTTCAAAAGAGGAAATAGGGATTTAAAGGAAGGATTTCCTCTGAAGGATGAGAGAAGCAGACGAGTGATAGAGAAAGCAAGTTCGAAAGCGTTCCTAATATCACTTTACTTGTTGTTGGCTGTTGGTTGGCTGTCCGATGATTTGATTAACTTCAGAGATGTCAGTCAGGCAACAGGTATCATAGTTGGAATCATGGCACTTATCTTTGCTATCTGCTGGATTTATTACAACAGACAAACTATCTGAAATGAAAAACTGCATAAAAGAACTTAGGGCAAGACACAACCTTACACAGGAAGATCTTGCAAGAGAAGTTGGAGTCAGAAGAGAGACAATAGTATTCCTGGAAAAGGGAAAGTATAATCCTTCACTACAGCTAGCCCATGACATCGCAAAAGCCTTGAAGACAAAGATTGAGTGGCTTTTTACATTTGATGATGAGGAATAATTTTTTATACTATTTCTATATTTCATTTTTCAGAAGGTGATATTATGGCTAAAAATAAAGATCCTGTAATGGATGGATTTGTAGGTATAGGTGCTTCATTAGGAGGAATATTTCTTGTGATAGTGTTGTTCTTTCTTATTTTTGCACAGACTCAAGCAGCGCTACTCATACCATTGGCGTGGGCTTTTGCCGTTTTAGGGATAGCTTTAGGTTTCTTTGCTTATCTAACAAAAAAACCTCGAAAATAATTTTTTTATAATTTATTCTTTAATCTTTTCTTAATTTTTCAAACTTCTTCTAGCTGAAAATCTGTAGTTCTCGTCGACAAAAATTCACTAATTAAGTAATTTCTTAATTACTATAATATATATAATGCAACATATAGTTTGTTACAGTAGTTTATTAAGTACCGAAACATTTAAATACTAGTAGAGGTATTAGTATCATTAACATACGATTTTGTATACTGAGATATTGGCGTTTGAGCGGGAACTCATAGGACAAAGCACCTCGGTATCAAAATCACAGAGACAACCAGCGAACAATCGCAGTAATGACAATGGACCAAGAAACTTTGTTTACAGGTTCAAAGTGGGACATCCTAAAGCTCTTAGGGCAGAAAAAGATGTCTCCCCTTGAACTTGCACGCAAATCCGGAACAAGCACAGCTAACATCAGCCAGCAGCTTAGATTTCTAGAGATGGCCGGAATTGTAACCAGCCAAAGAATACCAAACAGAGATAAAGGTCAGCCAAGAATATTATATTCCTTATCAGGCAATAATTCATTTCTAATATCAGTGGCTCCAGGATTTGTCAATAAAGGATTGCAAACACTAAATCAAAGAGAACAGGCAATTCTAAAAATATGGTTCTACAATAACAAGGAATCGCAGTACTTTCTAGAAAGAGCTTTTTTGAGCTTAGATAAATACTTACCGGAAATAGATGCGGTAGCTATCGACGAATCAAAATCATCACAGCTCACACTAACGGTTGTTTCTAGCAATGGACTGGCAAAGAAGCTGAATCCTAATTTTAGCATTGAAAGTCCGCATGGTGACAAAAGAACAGTGAAGTTCAATGTTATCAACAAACAGCAAATCAAACCTGCAGATCACTACGGAATTTACGATCCACAAATACTTTTTGGAGGATAAAAAAACAAATTAAGATTAGTTAAGGGAGGAAAAGAAAATGGAATGGTTAGAGAAGAGGTTATTGCTCATAGCAGCAATGGTAATAATTACGATGATGATTATTGGAACTGCGTTTGCAGATCCGGCAGGAACAGGAACACTGACGCCGACAAGCAGCAGTAGAGCAACGGATCCTTTAGCAGGACAGCTAAATGCGCAAGGAGGAAACGTTACTGAAATAGACATAACTGCCTCGCTTGTTACAGGCAAGTGGGCAGGTTTCTACGGAGACATATCAGGAAGTATAACTTTGGAGAGTTCAGGTGGAGATGTGTTCTATAATTGGACAGATGCAAGCCCAACAGGAGAAGTGTTTGCAACAAGAAACTCTGCAACACCAACATGGGATTCAATTGGATGCGCAGATATAACTGACATAGCAACAGAAACAACCCATCTTACCTTGTCAACAGGTGCTGATAACATAACAAACACATTCTGCGAAACCTGCGGTAACCACTCAGCATTTAGTGTGTCTACAACAGACTTCATAGCAGATCAATGCACCTACAGATCCAATGCATTTGGTAGTGCAGGAGATCAAACAACCAACTGGGATCAAATTCTGTTGGACGATGGAAACTTTGTACTATACACAACAATCATAGATCAGAATACAGCTGGTTTTGATGGAAACAATTACGATTTCCAACTATTGGTGGCAGAGAACTCCAGCACATCAGTGTTGACCAACTACTACTTTTATGTGGAGATTGCCTAAGGAAACTCTAGGGTTTCTCTATAACTCGGAGGCTTAACAAAAAAAAAGCGACGTGATAAAAATGATAAAAAAAACAAGGATGCTGGCGGCAGGACTATTGGCGATGATATTTATTCTATCCATAGTGGTCTTTGTAAGAGGAGATCCCGTAGGAGGAATTATAAGCGACAACAGTACTGATCAACGAACCACTTCGCCTGGAAGTCGGGCTGATGATGGTGGAACAATAACCACTATGAATGTTGATGCAACTCAGCAGAACTATGCATGGAAAGCATACGTGGGAAACATATCCGGTAGCCTTGTTTTGGACGACAGCAGTAACAGATCAATATATGAATGGGCTCTGTCAACTCTAACAGGAGAAATAATAGCAACCAGAGCAAGCAGTTTGACATGGGGTGCTCTTAGCTGTGCATCCAATGCAACAATTGCAACCGAACAATCAGCCGTCAGTATGTCTCCAAGCGATCTTGATAGTTTAAATACAACATTTATTGCTACGGCACACAAGGCTTTTTCAATTGCAGGAAACACTTTAACAGCAAATACCTGCAGATCAACAGCCACATATGTGAATGATACTGCCCAGACGCCTTCTTCTTCGGCTGATTTTCAAGAGATACTTGTGAACGATACAAGTGGCAATGTCATGTACGTCGCTGATTTGGAACTGAATACGCAAGGTTTTGACAATAATACCTATGACTTTCAGATGATAGTTGCAGATGATGACACTGCGGCCACAATAACAACCTATTACTTTTATGTAGAACTGGACTCATAGAGGTGAAAAATGAAACTTAACAACAAAAAAACATTGACATTGTTGGTTTTAATAGTGGGTATTGTTTTTTTGTATCAGGCAATTTTCACCATGAGCTGGACAGCAGGACCTAACTATGAGAATGTAACTGTAGACACCAGAGTGAACATAACAGATGCTCCGCCAACAATTTTGTATGTAACCATTGATGAAAATCAAAATGGTGTTTCAACAATAACTTTGGCTGCAGGAACCACGAGAGTTGTTAGTTGTAATGCAACGATAAGAGACTGGAATGGATTTGATGATATTTTTTCAACTAATGGTACTCTTTGGGATAATACCAATACTAATATGGAAGGTGTTCTAGATAATAACACTTTATATCGTAATTCCAGCTGCAGTAAAATAGGTGATGATGGAAATTACATTAGCTACTGGCAGTGTTCTTTTGATGTTTATTACTATGCCAATAATGGTAGTGACTGGAGATGCAACATGACTGCAGTTGACAACAGTAATTATAAAGCTTCAAACTATAATATAACAGAATTTAGTGCGTTATATGCACTGAACATAACTGCTGATGGAACCAATCCTCAACAGATTGATTATGGAAATGTTGCCGTAGAGACTTATTCTGTCAACAGAACAGTCAATATTACAAACTTTGGAAATTTAGGCATTAATGTCTCTGTATGGGGCTTTGCATTTGAAGCAAATGATGGTTTAGCTTTCAATTGTACCATAAACAGCAACATAACAATAGGTAATGAGCGTTACACCATAAACTCATCACAAAACTGGAATGATAAGGTTAATCTGACACCAACTTCACAGCAGATAGGTAACCTCACAGTTACTAAACAGACTGTTCCAGGTACATATGTAACCAATCAAACCTACTGGGAGATTTATGTTCCTGTTGAAGGTGGAGAAGCGCCTGCTGGAGAATGTACTGGTAGCGTTGTTTTCGAAGCTTCATCAAGCTAACTAGCTGATGTAATCAAAAATTTTATATATCTTCTATTTTATTCTCCTTTTGGGAGTGTACATGAAGAAAATTATATTTTTAACATTATTATTCTTGATACTGTTATGTTCTTCTGTTTCTGCTCAGAATATGATTATTACCAACTCTCAGGATTGGAGGGATGTCTACTCTGTTGAAATCTTCGGAAATCTCATAGGTATAGATACTATGTTTCTTACGGGAACAAGACATGCCACCATAATACATTTTTCAATTCCACAGTCAGATGTTGAAGTTGTTTCTTCTGTTGATGACCCTTTTGTTGTAGGTTTTGATTCTATGCTGGAAGGTCAAGGAATTGATGGAGTTACAGAAGTTACATATGATAATATTAATCTGGAGCTTGCAAGAAGGCTTGTTGGTGTTAATAAATTTATGATAGTGGATGATTCATATGGCTATAATGCTTTGGCTGTCGGATCCTACTCTTCTCTTGCAGGTTACTATGTCCTGTTTACAGACGATAGGAACATTGATGAGATAGTTGATTATCTTGATGAAACAGGTGTTGATGACATGATAATTTATGGTCAGGTTGACCGGGATGTTAAAAATCTTCTGGAGAAATATAATCCTGAGACCATCAATCTTGGTGACAGATTTGATAACAATGTTGAAATAGTAAAGAAATTTCTTGAAATCAAACCAACCAAACAAACAATTCTGACAAACGGAGAGTTTATTGAACAGAGTTTGATGGATGGTCATGATCCTGTTCTTTTCATCGGAAAAACAAATGTTCCTGATCAGATTAAGGATTTTATTCAGAAAAGTGATATTGACATTGGAATATTAATTGGCAATGAACTTGTCGGAACGGCAACCACCATCAGAAGACAGGTTGGCATAAGTGTTTTCGTTAAGTTTGCCCAGGGTGCTAGAACTCCTGGTGGAACCATTTCTGCAGTTGAAGATTTGGACAGATTTCCAATGCCGACTTATGCTCTTGATTTTTCTATTTTTTCAGTATTCTACAATAAAGCGACCGGAATGCTGGAAGTGACCTATAGAAACGATGCAGAGATAGCAACTTATTTTAAATCAACAATAAACGTGTTCTTTGATGGAGATTTGATTGTTCTGGGTGATGAAAATCCGATATTTATTGACGGAGAGGAATTCAAAACGATTCTCTATAAGATACAATTACCTGACGGTGTTAATGCAACTGCAGAGTTCTTTACAATCTTTGGAGAATCACCAAAGTCTCTTGAATTTGCTTTGCAGGGAACTTTTCCCATTCAAACAATAACTGTTTATGACGAAGCCATAATTAACATAACTGACTTATACTATGATTCAGGAGCAGGAGCATTTTATGTTGTTATAGAAAATGTCGGGACCGTTGATGCATATGTTGACATAGAAATACTGGATTTATGGATTAACGGTCAGCTAACCACTGTTGGTGGTGATAAGGTTATAAGAATTAAGCCAGGAAAAACAGGCACCATTAAAGCCAGTGTTGTTATGAGTGAAGAAGACATGGCTCACAGACTCAACCAAGATATTAGGGTAAAAGCACTCTATGGTGAGCGTGAAAATGTTTTGATCAAATCCACTGAAGCAACATTTAAATTCAAGGTGAAAGAGGCCGACTACTTCCTATACTTCTTGATTGTGGTGGTTGTAATCTTGATATTCTTGATAATATTCGGAAGAAAGAAAAAGTGCAAGCACTGTAAACACAGAAACCCTCGTCATAGAGATAATTGTGAAAAATGCAGCATGAGACTATAAGATTTCTTTATTATTTCTTAATTGTTTCTTTACTTAGATATACTTTGTTAAGAAAAACTTGAGCTCCCCAGATTTCTTTGGGAGGGGGAGGGTAGTTAGAGAAGAGGCTAGGGAGCTCATGAATGTTATTGCTTTATTTCTTTCTGAATGTAAATGTCTTTGGTGGTCGTCTTAGTTCTTGCAGCCACATAAGGCCGATTCTCATCATGTTTTTGTTGAATTTTTCACTTAGTTTGTATGTTTTCTTGTAAAGATCGTAATCAATAAGGCCCATTGTTTTCATTGGAGTTAGGATTCTGTCGTAAAACTGTCTTTTGTTATAAGATAGTTTAACAGTCTTTTTGAGATTAAGGATTGTGTCGTCGCTTGCTTCCAGTATTGTCCCTTCGTGAAGGGCAGTTGCAAACATGCTCATCTCTGTCTTACCTATTTCTCCATCTTTAAGCTTCATCTGCTCTATCAACAGCTTTGCAACTAGAACCTGTTGCTTTGTAGCGAAGATTATCTCAAAGATGCTGTCTGGAAAATTGAATTGATCGAATAATATTACCATTTTAGCGTCCTCGCGGGAAATTTTGAACTATTTAATCATATTAAGTATAAACTAATATATAAATGTTTCGATTTGTATAGCTTTTTGTATACTAAATGGGTTAAAATAGACACTTATTTTCTAAATATAAGTAAAAAAATAAGTAAAATTTAAATAATTGAGAGTAAAATAAGTATTTGCAAGAGGTTACAGTGAAGTTTAAGAGAAAGTTATACACCAGAGGAAGCAGCTTTGAGACCACAGTACCCATGCCACTTCTATTTGCGATTGATAAAAAAAAGAAACATGATGTAATCTTTGAGTTTGACGCTGTAAGAAATCGATGGTACATTGAAATTGAAGATAGAAAGCAGAATAAAGAGGACGAAAATGAATAGAACAGAAAAAACCATATTGGAATTGGTGGCCCTATCCTTTTTATTCATATCTCTGTCTGTTGGTGTCCTGCTTGTATTTGATAGAGCTTTTCCAGAAGGATTTGACAGCATAACTGGAAAAGCTACGACTGGTGCACGAGTTTATATCTATCCTGCACTGCCTGTTGATTGTAACATTTCTTTTAATCCTGAATGGAATCTTCTATCATTCTTTTGTATAACCACCTATGAAGATATGAATACTTTTCTGCAGAATATATCCGACTACGAACTTATCTATACATATCGATCTGCAGACTCTGTTGATCCCTGGAAAGTATACAATCCTAATATGCCTGTGTGGGTTGTACAGGATTTAGAGTATTTTAGCAGAAAAGAAGGATACTGGATATACTTTAACATAACCAATTCAACCAATTATTTTTTTAATGGATCAAAAAGAATACCCACTACGGTTTCATTGCCTGCCGGATGGTCTTTGGCAGGATATCCAACAAATCAGCCTAAACTGATAGAGGAATCTCTGGAATCAATAAATGATACTCTTTTGACTGTTTATACAATGAATAATACTGATAAGAATATGTTGAATTATACAAAAAGCTCAGGTGGTGTTATTAATGAGACTAAACCCTATCAGGGTTATTGGATACGCACTAATGCCAGCGATAATTGGGTGGTGACCTGGTGAAAAAGACAAAAACAAAGATGTTGCTGTTTTTTGTTTGGATTTTGATTTTGGTACAGGCAGCTCTGTCATATCCTCCTTTTTCAACTGAATTTTACGGAACTGTAACCTATTATAATCAACCGGCACCAGTAGGATCCATTGTAAGAATATATGACACTTCAAGCAATCAATGTGGGGAATTTGTAACTAGAACAGCAGGATTTTATGGTTTGGCTTCCTGCAAGGGTGACGATTTATCAACCACTGAAATAGAAGGACCTTCAGAAGGAGCACAAACTATTTTTTATCTTGATAATCAAATAGCTTCTATTTCAGGAGATAATATTGCGGCTTCAGGCTCTTTTAAAATAGTTAATCTGATTGTTCCGGAAATAAGATGTGGTGATAATTTTTGTGATAATTCTGAAACCTGCTTGACCTGTGAATTGGACTGTGGAGCCTGCAATGCAACGGGAGGAGGCAATACAACTGGAAATGAAACAAGTGGCGGTGGAGGTGGTGGCTCTGGCAGTGGTGGCTCTGGAGGCTCTGGAAGTACTGGAGGCAGCTCTTCTGATGGAACAACATCTTCAGATTATCCTTCATTTTCGGCAGGAGATATTTTTGGATACCCGACACAGGGAGTTGAATATTCTTTTTCCTGTGATGAAGACTGGAGTTGTGGAAACTGGTCAGAATGTCCTGTAACAGAAGTTCAGTCCAGAAACTGCACTGACTTGAATGCTTGTGGAACTTTCAGAAGTAAACCTTCGGAAAAGAAAGCCTGTGTCTATGGAGAAGAGCTTTTGAAAGAGGAATCGGAAAAGTCTAAAGATGATAATAAACCTCCTTGGATAGAACGTCCTCTTGAAATAAGTTTTCCAAAAATAGTGTGTGAAAAAGAAACCAATCCCTTGAATAATGGAGGTATATGGTTGTTTCTTGTGATGATTATAATAGTTGCTTTTAGAATTTTTCGCATGGAAAAAGAAATTGAAAAAATAAATGAAAAAAAAGAATTGGATGACGTAAAAAGAGCAAAGTTGCTTTTGGCAACAAAGAGAAGAGCATATATTTTTATAGGTGTAATGGTATTTTTTATAATACTCTTGTATATGTTCTATGTATTCTTCTTCCTCTGTGAGATTAACTTCACGGCTCTTTGGATTTTAATAGCTGTAATGCTATTGCTTCCTTTGTTGATACACAAGATAATTAACTTTCTGGAGTACAACGAGCAGAAGAAAGTGCTTAAGTTGGAAGAACTGGCAGATACTCATTATCAGCAAATCAACAATTTGATTAAGATTGAGAGTGAAAATATAGCTGAAATTGAGAAAGAGATAACTGAAAGAATAAACAGTCTTTCCGAGAGAGAGTCTTTCAGACAGAATCTCAAACAGTATCCTGAATTGAAGAGCATATATGAGGAGTTGTTGAAGCTCTATGATGAGTATAGAGATAATAAAACTAAATTCAAGGATGAAGAGAAGCTGGTTGGTAACATCTATGATCTTTCAAACAAGGATGAGTTTGAACAGGCCAGTGAAAAAAGTCCTGAGTTGAAGCTGATATATGACCGTTTACTATTGCTTTACAGACATTATGAAGAAAAACAGGCTTTGTATGAAGAACTTGCTAAGGCAGAAGAGGAACTTAGAAAGCGTATGAAAGAAACTGAGTTGAATAAAAGTAATAAAAATAATAAAAGTAATGAATGAATTTTGCTTATTTCTGTTATTTAGAGTATAAAATATAGAAAAATATATAAATCATAAACATGATAAATAAGCTTAGTTAGAGATAACTACAGTAATAGACGAGCGACAATCAGAAACTTCGGCATATTTTGCCATAGCGATTACAATGAAAAAGGTACACATACAGATACCGGAAAAGGTACATACAAAAGCGAAAGTAATCTCTGTTCTGAAGGATACAACTTTAAATGAGTATTTTGAACGAGCTATAGCTGAAGCTATAAAAAAAGATCGTGAAGTACTTGACAAACTAAAAGACTGAATTTTTTTTATTTTTTAATCGATCCTTCAGAACCAGGGACTTTATTAGAAGATGAACCAGAAACAACAAACACAGTGGAAATGGAAGGGAGTTATTTGGATAGTTCTAGCACTGGTTTTAGTGTCCGGTCTTGTGTCTGCAAGTGTAACCATAACAGGTGTAACAGCACCATCAAGAGTTCTGGAAGGAGAAACTTTAGAAGTGTCATTTACAGCCGAAACAGATGAGAATGAAAGTCTGGATTATCAGATATTTATTGAGGATGAGCTGAAATCTTCAAGTTCAAGCTATGTATGGAACACAAACTATACGGACGCCGGATACTATAAATTTGAGTTTTTTGTCAGCACAACAAATAGTTCTGATAGTGAAATAAGATACATTGAGGTTACAAATGATCCTTTGGATTTGAGCATAATCAGTCCGGATGGAGGAGACATCAGCAGCTCAACCGTTTCAATTCTTGTTGAAAGCAAGCATGCAAATGAGTGTGAATATAACCTAAATAGCACAGGAACTGGAATGCTTACAAAGAATGGAATAGAATACACAAAAGATGTTTCTGTTGTGGATGGAAGCCACAGGCTTGAAGTCACATGTAGAAATGGTTTTGAAACAAAAACAGAAACAGTTGTTTTTGAGACGGATGGAAATCCTCCGATTGTTTTAAGTTCAGGACCAAACAATCCCTACTCAGATGCAATAAAGGAAGATTATGCTACATTGATGGTTACAACCAATGAAATAGCAAACTGTAAATTTGATACTTCAGATTCAAGCTACAACTCAATGGATAACACTTTTTTCAACACCAATTCAAAAACCCACTATTCTGAAATAAGTGGACTTGGACAAGGAGAACACACATACTATGTCAGATGTGAAGATTCTGCAGGCAACAAAATGTCTTCTTCTGAGATAATAGTGTTTTTCACGAATCTCAAACCAACTGCAATTGTTTCAATAGATGGTAATTCTCCTCTGAAAGCAGGCACATACAATGTTAAATTGACAACAAGTGAGGAAATGATTGGGACGCCAACACTAGAATACAATTTTCACAATAGTCAAACAAGAAGACCAATATCATTGATTGGTTCTGACAGAGAGTGGGAAGGTTACATGATAATAGAAGAATTAACATCTGATAGTGTAGGTACTTTTTTCTTCCAGGGTGTAGACACATCATCTCTGGGTGGTTCCACCATAACTTCAGGTAAATTATTTTTGGTGGATACAACTAAGCCAGGAGTTGTTGACAGCTTTAAGGTTGAACAAATAGGAAACCGATTAAGACTTGAGTGGCACTATGATAAGGATGATGTTGAAAAGTATAATATCTATAAATCTCTGGATTCAGGAGTATCCTACACCGATTTCTATGTTTCGACAGATGAAAATTTTGTAGAAGATAGTGATGTTGATGAAGGAGTGACCTATTTCTATAAGATTGCAGTGGAAGATGAGGCAGGCAATGAAGGAAGCCTTTCGGAGCAAAAAGAAGGGATTATAGAACCCGGATTAAAGAATAATGAGCCTTTAAGTCCTGTGCTTGCTGCAAGAGTTGATCAGAAAATAAAAGCAGTTAATAGTTTCATACTTGATGCGGATTTGTCAATTAATAATTTGGAAGGTGAAACGGATCCTGAGAAGGTTGATGCAATATTTGGACTTGGTTTAGTAAATAAAGCAAGAGCCATTAAAACAAATTTAGAGGGTCTGCGAAATGAACTTGAAAATTTGAAGATTCAAGATTTATCTGATGGGGATTTAGGTAAAATATTGACTAAATTGGATTCCAGTATTTCTACACAAACATCCAACGTAATTGATTCTGTTGAAATAAGGGATAAATTGGAGTTTGAGCAGTCGTTTGATGAGGGAGAGTTCAGAAAAAGTCTCAATGAATTTGCTCTCTATAAAAATTTGGAGGCTGATAAAGATTTTGTTGACTTAAGTTTTGACATTCAGGATAAGATAACCATCAACGCAAAAATAATGGGTGTAAATCTTCATTATCTAAGCGGAAACAGAGTTGAAGAACTAACTTTAATATCAAAAATAGTTCTGTCTTCAGAAACGCTTCCTATGGTTTCCATTGTAGAGACCATACCTAAAATTGTGGAAGACAATGCAGATGACATAACTTTCAGCAAAACTCCTAGAATTCTCAAAAAGGACCCTGTGGTGGAATGGGAATTCACAGATTTTTCCTCCCAGAGTTTTCACTATGTGATTAATGATGCAATTACCATATCTGACGCAAAGAATGTCAGAACCGATGTGTTCATGCTTTCTAAATCTGCACTGCCGCAGATTTCTGAAGAAGTCACAAACAATTCAGAAGATAATGATATAACAGGATTAGTTTACGATGAACCAACCGGAGGTTCTGGATGGTCCATTGTCTTCCTGATACTTGGAACCATAACCATTGCAGGGTTACTGGTTTACTATTTCTTTTTCCTGAATGAAGATGGTTCTGAAATAGTCGTTGCTCCTCAAATTGTCAAAAACAGACTTAGTTCAAAATCATCTTCAATGTCAAAGATATCAAGTTTTATTAATGACAAAAAGGATGTCTCTTTTCCAACTCATCTAGGAGAATTAATTGTAAGGGCCAATAATGAGGCGGATCAGATGAACTTCACAAATGTATACAAATTGTATCTGTCAATACGTCATCTTTATACTGCAGAGGAATTTTCAAGTGACTTTTCAAAGGCTCAGGCAAGGGCTGAAATAAGTAAGATTTACTCTAAGATAATGCTGTTTTCAAAGCTTAGAACCTGTAATTCGTTATTGGAGAAAAATGATTGTGATGGTCTTTCCAAAGAGTTGGAAAGTGTTTCCAACATTTTAAGATTTCATGAGGGTGAGACTAGTTACTTCTATTCCTATTCTAAGATGTTGTATGATCATTTATCCATATCATCCATAGGTTTAGGTCATATTTCTAGGAAATAGCTTTTTTAGTCTGGTTGTGCCTAAAATAGAAACATTTATATACTAGATATACTACTATTATACATAAACGTATACCACTTTAACAAAATAGCACTGTTTTGGTGTGTGTTTACAGAGGAAAGTCCTATGAGAAAAGATGAGTTCCCGACGCTACTAATTTTAGCAGTTATATTTGCGATTTCTTTAATTGCTCCTCTTATATCAAGTTGGAGCATAGGTGATAATTATAAGAATGTCAGCGTCGATACATATGTGAACATAACCTATTCTAAACCAGTGGTCTTGAATGTTGAAATTGATACAGCTTCTAACAATGTTACTCTGAGTGCAGGAACCACAAGATCTGTTTTGTGCAATGCAACCATAAGGGATTACAACGGATATGGTGACATTAACAGAACCAATGCAACTCTTTGGGATAATAATAATGCAGTCATGAGCGATCCAGATGATGAAAATGAGCACTATTTTTCAAATTGCACTCTGAATGGCAATGATGGTACTTACCTTTCCTATTGGAGCTGCTCTTTTGATGTTTATTACTATGCCAATAATGGTAGTGACTGGAGATGCAATGTAACAACAGTTGATAACTACAACTTTACGGCTTCGGGTTATAATGTAACTACTCTTAATCCATTATATGCTCTGAATGTTACTTCAGAAATAAACTATGGAGACATGGCTGTAGAGGATACATCCACAAATTCTGAAACTGCAAACATAACAAGCTTTGGAAACATGAACATAAATGTTTCTCTATATGGTTATGGAGGAAACGAATTTACAACAGGAAATGGACTGGCGTTCATATGTGAGATTGGAAACATCAGTGTTGGTAACGAAAGATACTCATTGACCGATGTTGCATGGGCATCCATGACCAATCTGACAAACGAATCTGCTTTGATATCTGGATTCACAATGCCTCAAAGAACAACAACCGAGATAATAAACACAACCTATTGGAAATTATATGTTCCACCAAACCCATTCGGTCAATGCAATGGAACAGTTGTCTTTGAAGCAGAGTTACCATAGTTAAACCAATGTTGTTTTTTCTGTAATTAATTATACACTTAATTATAACTATTTTTTTATCTAAAAAGTGCGAATATTAGATACTAATAATAGTAACGAATCGAAATCTTTAAATAATCCGCATTCTAAAACTAGGTTGATTTACAAAGATGAAGAGATCGAAGATTATACAGCGAGACATACTCAGATTCTTATCTGACAAAAAAATACCTGTGTCCACAAGAGAGATAGCCCTGAAAATAGACCGGGCATGGCATTCTGTACAACTTAACTGTTTGAAACTGCAACTTGAGAACAGGGTAGAAGGAATACAGATAGGCAACATAAACGCTTGGATGAGGAAATAAGGATGAAGAACAGAACTGAGTATGTCATAATAATAGGAATGATATTCTTAATAGCTCTAGCAATAGTTGCAAAACTAGTGTATGCAGCCATATATTATGCAGAGGGAACAGCAGACGTGGGAACCAGTCTGAGTTCCAGTTCCTACACCAACAACAGTGTCTATGACGGTCCAACGGCTGTAGGTTCATGGGCTGCCAGCTATGTACACAACTTTGGTGTAACAGGACGCACAGAAGCCATAACAAACGTTAAGGTTTGCTTTGATCTGTACACAACATTCACAGTCTGCAGCGGACAATGCGATAATTTTTACTTACAGTACTCTCTTAATGGAGCTGAAGGCTCACCAACAACGCTTGAAACAATAACTGCAGCAAGTATTGATTATAGAGACAGTTCACCTTCAGGTCATAAATGTCATGACATAACATCCGCCATTGGAACCTGGACATGGAGTGATGTAAATGGAGTAAATATTCACATTGGTGTAGCCAAGAATCAGGGACCGGACACATTCACACTTGCTTCAGATTATTTGTATGTAAAGGTAACCTACACTGCGGCAGACACAACAGATCCGGTTGTTGTATCTCTTGACTACCCTGGAACTGATACCTATGTCAAGACAAACATAGTAGATTTTAATTTCACAGCTACGGACGATACTATTATTGGAAACTGTACGCTGTGGGGGAACTTTTCATCTTTGTGGACAGCCAATCAAACAATCTACAGCGTCACAAACAACACTGAAACAAACATAACAATAAGAGTTGATGACGGAGCCTACGAATGGAATGTGAAATGCTATGACGGAAACAGCAACTCTGATATTTACAACAACAATTATACTGTGAAAGTTGACACCACAGTTCCAACAATATGGCTTGAGAACCCTGAAGATAATAATTACACCGAAGAAGCAGAAAACAACTTTTATTTTAATGTAACAGATATAATGACAAACATTACTTCTTGTGAACTCATAATTGATGATATTATTGTTGATACAACATCTGCGAGTCCTGTTGCAGAAGCACAAACGATAACTCTTTCAGGAACACTTTCCTCAGGAGATCATTACTGGTGGATAAACTGTACAGATTCAAATGGATGGGAAAACATGTCTTTGAAGAGAAACATATCTGTCAATGTTCTAACGGCAACAATTTACACTCAAGTGGCATCCTATACGCAGGGAGGAACAGCAATTATTTTGGGAGAAAACTGGGATCCAAACCAGGATGTAACAATCAATATAACACTGATAAATGGTTCAAATTATATTTTTAACACAACAAGTGATGGATTAGGGCAGGTAAGCACAGAGTATAATATAAGCTATGATCATCCTCTTGGACAGCAGAACATAAGTGCATTTCAGTTCAGCGATCCTGGTATAAACTCAACAGGGTATTTCACAGTCACTGAAAGAACCGCGGTTATAACTCTTGATGAGTTGGATTATGCTGAAGGAGAAGCGGTTTTCTTGAATGGTTCACTATTCTCTCCCAATGGAACAATTTACATAAACTTCAGCCGGTCAAGCGGAAGTGAAGTCTTCAATGTTGATGCAAATGCAAATGGTGAATTCAACTTTACCTATAACCTGACCTATACAGAAACTCTGGGTTTGTGGAATGTATCTGTTTATGATACTGTTTTCAGAAACTTGAATGATACAGATAACTTCATCGTAAGCAACAGAGTGGCAAACATATATACTGATAAATTAATCTATGGTTCGACAGAAACAGTTTATTTGTATGGTACAAACTTTTCATCCTATGGATCTATTCTGGTCACTTTGAAGGATATAGATGCAGATGCAGTGGCTCCGGGTTATCCTCAAATCATTTTTGCAGCCAGTAGAGGTGCAATATCACACTCGTGGTTGATTGACAACACCTGTGCAGGAAACTACTCTTTTAATGCCTACGACCAAGACCATACAGAACTTAACGACACAACTGGTTTTAACATAACACCCACAATAGAAAGTAGTATTTCTTTACCTAATGTTGCATATAGAAACAGCCCAGCAGGAGTGGTTGATGTTGGTCTTATAAACACAACCAATAATCAATATGGAACCGTAACTTTGAACACAAAGAGTGTTGACCTTTTCTTAGAAGCAAACTACTCAAATAGTTTCTCACCAGGAACAGTGATTGAATCAGCAGAACTGATATTAGAACACTATGAAGGAGATGCTGCGTCATCAGTTAATATTGATTGGTATAACTCGACTGCTGGAGCTTACCAACGACTTGTATGTACAGGAATAACAAACATCCAGACAGAAGCAAATCAAACATGTGATTTAACTGATTACGTAAACACCTACACAAAGGCGAATGATATATCTCTGAGAGTTGTTTATAGGTACAGCACAGGAGGAGGTTCAACAGTATACATTGACTATGTCAGAATAAACATAACTTATTCTGGGGCATCAGCATGTACTGAATGGGGAAATACAGCTCCAACCATCACAGATGTTCTGCTGGCACCCTCATCAAGTCTGTATGCAGGTCAAACAAGAACCATTTATTGCAACGCCACCATAACTGATACTCAAGATGACATGATATCAGCAAACGCGACACTCTTCTACTACTTGAACTCTTCAGATCAATTGGATGACAATAATGATCACTATACCAATAGTAGCTGTACTTATACAGGCAGCGTAACAAAAACCGCTGTCTGTTCTTTTGATGTGTGGTACTATGCCAACAACGGAACATGGTACTGCAATGTTTCAGCGATAGATTTTGATGGTCTTTCTGACTATCACTACAACGAAACAATCATAGATCCACTCTATGCCTTGAACATAACACCTGACATGATTGACTATGGAAATGTTCAGCTTGGAGGATACTCTCAAAATCAAACGGTGAATATATCAAATATTGGAAACAGACCATTGAACATAAGTGTTTGGGGTTATGGTGGAACAACCGACAATGCAACCGGTGGAGAATTATCATTCATCTGTGACCAGCAGGGAAATATCACTGTGAAATATGAGAAATATTCTGTTAATGCAAGCCACAATTATTTTTCAAAAACAAGACTTTCATCAGGGCCATATTTAATTCCTACAACAATACCCAAACAGATTCAACCAGGAGTTTATTCTTGGAATAGTACATATTGGGAACTAGAAGTATCAAATGATAATACTCCAATAGGAAAATGCAATGGTACATTGATTTTCACAGCTGAGGTATCATAAAAACAAGTTTTTATGAGCTTTGGTTTAAACCAAAGTATCATAAAGTTTTTAAACATTGATTAGAATGAAAATGACAATGAAAAATGCAAAAACGAAGTTTTTGAATTTGCAAAATTCAAATTCAAGAAAAATTTTGCAAAAAACAGTGATTTTGTTGACAATAATTGTTCTAATTTGTATTCCGAATGTTTTGGGTGTTGCCATAGGTGTTAATAAAGCAGTAATGGGATTTGACAAGGTACTAATGGGTGGATACGCAGAGGATTCGGTGGTTATATCTACAGATTCTGAGGAAGAAATAGGCATAGAAACATTTGTAACAGGAGACATAGAAGACTGGATTAGTTTTAGTCCATCGCTGGAAGAAGTTGTTATTAGTAGCCAACATCCTGGAGTATTGACGGTGATTGTTCAACCACCCGCAGATACTGCTGTAGGAAAATATTCTGGAGAATTAAAAATCTTGACTTCTCCAATAATACAACCACAGTCAGGACAGCTTGGAAGTGCAATAAGAACATCATTCAAGATAAAGATTGAAGTTGACATAACAGGGGACCAGATACTTGCCTGTACTGCAGGTGGGTTCAAAATAAAAGATTTGGAAATAACATATCCACTACTGTTCCTTGCAAGCGTTAAGAATGACGGAAACGTAAGAATACAACCAAACTTCGTAATAGACATTTGGAACCAACAGCAAACACAATTAATTGCAACCAGAGACTTCACCTATGGAGTTGACATACTTCCAACCACAACAAGAGAGATAACCAGAGAGTTTGAAGATTTAAATCTTGATACAGGACAGTACTGGGCTGATATCAGCGCTCCTCTATGTGGAGAAAAAAACATTGTAACATTTTCTGTGGTCGAAAAAGGAGACATAGTTGATACGGGTGAGATAATCAGAATAAACAATCCTTTATGGGTTAAAGTAGGAGACATTGTGCCCATTGAAGTCATATTTAAGAATACAGGAACAAGGGTTGAATCTGCAAAACTAAAGGGAACCATCAAACTGGCAGATCAGATAATAAAAGTTATAGATACGGATGCAGTAAATGTGGAGCCTGGAAAAACAGTTTCTCTGGAGACTTTTTTCAATCCAAAAATGGAAGGACAGTATCACATAAGCATCAGAGTGTTGTACAACAATAAACTGACCTATTGGAAAAACTCGATTCTAAATGCGTTGCCGAGCGATGAGTTTGCCAAGAAAATGAGACAACTAGCGATTAAATCCTGGACTCAAATATCCATAATTCTAATAGTAATAATAATACTTCTGATACTGATAATGATTAAAAGGAAAAAGAAGAGAAGGCGAACTGTTAGGTTTAATTTTTAGAGAAGAAATTTTCAATCATTTTCTCGTAGAGCATTGTTGTTTTTATGTTCCATGAATCCGGAAAACATCTGCTGTAATTCTGCCAGGTATATCTTTCATCCAGAAAAACTATTATTCCTTTGTCAGTTTCTGATCTTATGCATCTGCCTGCACTTTGAAGAGCCTTGTTGAATGCAGGAAACAGATATCCGTAGTCCCATCCTTTAGCAAACTTTCTGTCATAGTAATCAATGAGTGCCTTTGATTCAAGGTCAGGTCTTGTAAGCGGAAGGCCAACGATGATGACACCTTTAAGGTAATCACCCGGAAGATCAATGCCTTCACCAAAACTGC
The DNA here is from genome assembly GCA_043822105.1 of archaeon. Taxonomy (GTDB): domain Archaea; phylum Nanobdellota; class Nanobdellia; order Woesearchaeales. The sequence goes on from JBDRCD010000010.1 coordinate 20,852, forward strand.
CTGCAATAATTCCCAAAAGAACCGCACCTGTTTTTTTGTAATCCTTGAATTTTTCCAACAGTTCATGTTTTTCCGGCTTTGAAAGATTCGGACGCTCAATGAAAACGGTTTTTTTGCAGAGATCGTTGAATTCTTTGTAAACATCATCTCTCAAACGATAGCTGGTAAAGAAAACCGCAGTATTTCCGGGAACTCTGTTAACAATCTTAGCAAGAATTTCAGCGATGTCCCTGTATTGTTTTTGACTTCTCAGCTCATACTTTGTAGAAGTCTTTGGTATTATGATGTTTAACTGATTCTCCTGTGGAAAAGGACTCTTGTAGGTTTCTTCCTCGGTCTCATCAAAACCAAGAAGCTCTTTATACATGCTGGTTGGTGTCAGTGTTCCAGACATCATAATGGTGGAGTAAGCTTCTTTTATCACAGGTCTTGTTGACAGGCTCGGATCAAGACAGCGATAGCTTAGAATTTTTATTTGATCTCTGAAACCAGGCTGCTTTGAGACAATTCTTGTGAAACCCTCATCGTTTCCAAGCCATGCTTCCATGAAATCAGCAACTGAACCAATGTATGATTTCTTCTGTGCTTCTCTGATATCTTCTGCGGCAATGGTAAGATCCGCAACTATTTCCTGATAATCCTGAAAATCATTCACCTTGTCAACAAACTTTTCTTTTTTTGTATACTGTTCATCTTCATTAAAATCAGTGAGTTCGTCAAGAATATCGCTGAGCTGGACCAGCACATGAGTTAGACTATCATATTTGAACTTCTTTGCTTCGCTGATGGCTCTTTTTATCATCACATTGGAAAGTCTTGCTGTGAATAAATCCTTAAGTCTGCTTGGAAGGTTATGTGCTTCATCAACAACAATGATTGCATCTTTTAGCTCAGCACCTATTTTCTTGAAGAAATTAGCGCTGATGTCCGGATGGAAGAGATAGTAATAATCACCAATGATGACCTTTGCGTCTTTTGCCACTATGAGTGAGAGTTCATAGGGACATACAGAATGATTTTCAGAAATTCTGAGAGTATCTTCGGTGGATACAGGATTTATAACTTTCAGGTCCGATAATGCACTTTTTGTCTTGACAGAAAGTTTGTCTTTGTTTTTTAAATTTAAGTAGAATTCACACTTTTTATCTTCTCTCATTGCTTTGCAGTATTCATGGAATTCAGATGCGTAAAGCTTGTGAACGCCTGGCTGCAGACAGAGACCTTTTTTCCCTATGATGCTGATAGCACCAAAATCCTTTTGATGTTTTTTCTTGATTTCTTTCAAGGTATCTATGGCAATCTTATGTTGGGTGTGCCTTGATGTCAGGAAGAACACTGTCTTTTTGTTTTCAATGGCGTATTTTAGACATGGAGCAAGTGTCGCGGCTGTCTTTCCGAGACCTGTTGGTGCATGAACTATCAGGTTTTTTCCTTTGTTCACGACTTTGTCAACCTTTAGAATAAGTTGTTCCTGAATATCCCTTACTTGATTATGCGGAAAAAGAAGATTGTCAAAATTCATGGATTGAAAGAAAGGCCATTGTTTTATAAAATTTGCTAAGTCAGAATCGAAAATTAATAATTATTTTTTATCATCTCTCTTTTCAAGAACACTTCTCATTTTTCCCTGTTGGCCTTTCTGCCACCAATCTTTGATTTTTTCTTTAATGGTTCTGTACTGTCTTTCACCGGTTTCTTTGGTCTTATTGAATCTTCTTTCCCATTCCACACTATAATCTCTTAGGAACATGTGCAGATGTTTAATTTTCATTCCATAGCTATTGAAATAGGTTGCTGCTTCAAGGCTTTTTCTGTCGGATTTTGGCTCTTCAGCAGGATATCCTAGAGTTATTATTGCTTGCGGTCTTGCCCTGTCAGGAACTCCTATTAATGCGTTGACTTTATCCTCATCAAATGCTCCAACCCAGCAGGCTCCAATACCAAGAGCGTGTGCTGCAAGAAGCATATTTTGTATTGCACAGGCACAGTTTTGTATTGTGTAGAGCCTTTTTCCTCTAAGACCATACATTCTCTCTGCTTTGTCTGTTACTCCGCATACAACAATGACTGCTTGGGCATGATAAACCTGCTCCTGTTTCATGCAGTGATGATACAATTTTTTTATCAAAGGTTTTTCAAGTACTAGAACGAATCTCCAATTTTGCAGATTTCCTGTGCTTGGAGCATATAATCCTGCATTTAGAATTTTGGTAATTTTATCAAACTCTATGGGTTGCTCAGTATATTTTCTGATGCTTCGCCTGTTTTCGATGCATTCGAATAGCTCCATGTTAATATTATTTAGAACTTATATTTTAAATATTTATCCTTTATCTGAGCCTGTAACCACACATCTGACAGTATTTTGCGTTTACAATGTTCTCTGATCTGCATCTCGGACAATAAATGTTCTGCAATACTTCTTTTTCTGCTCCGAATGCTTTAGTTGCTTTCTTCTTTTTCTTTGAAGACCCAAATATTATACCAATTATAATTCTGATAATTCCCCAGGTAATAAATATAAGTCCGACATAGAAAAAGCCTTGAAAAAAAGGATCCTTTCCTTCCTGCAAGTACTTTGAAAAAAAAGATAGTAAAACCCCAAAAAACAGAATAACTACTACAGGTATCTTGGTCATGGAGCAATTGTATTTGTTATGGTATTAAAATGTTTTTAAAAAACATTTATAAATTCAAAAACCTTTTTTTATAATATGGATGAGTTTGAGAAGCTAAGAAAAAAGCTAAGAGATGAAATTGAAGATTCTGTGGATATTAATGAGGATAGTGATTTGCCCATAACTGAAAAAAAAACAAAGAAGAAAAAATTTCTAAAATAATTATCCGGAGCGTTTAAGCTCAATTTTTTCTTTGTACTTAACTGCATCTCCTATAACTTTTCCAATCTTGTTCTTTTTGTAGAGCTTTATAACCGCTTTTTTGCTTGATTTAGCAGTCAGAGCATAGTCTCCTTCAACAAATATGTCAACGTCTTCATCTGCGTTTTCAATCGGCAGCATGAATGTTATGTTGCTCTTGTGAATCTTGACTGCAAAATTGATGTTTTCTCCGTTCCTCTCTTTTTTGTTCTGGCTTTCCTGCAGAGTTCTTACATCAACGCTGAGACCTAGTTTCTTCTCAATCTTTTCTATATTTGAACCGCTTTTGCCGATGATTGCAGATTTATCACCTTCTGGAACATAGACAACGCATTTATTATTTGAAACAACTTCAACTTCAGCTCTGTCAGAGTATCTCAAAAACTCCTGTTTAATGGTGTTTGCGGCCAGTTCATGGGTTGGAGATACTGCTTGACCAGAGACAGGTATTACAACTGTTTCTTCACCATAGGAATATATTTCAAATTCAAGTCTTCCTGTTTTGAAATCGTTTATGACAACGACAGGTCTTGCAAGGTCCTGTTCAAACATTCCACTAGGAACCTTGACTTCCATGCTCAATGAGAATACATTTCCTATCTCTCCATGTTTAATGAATATAACTGTGTCTACAATGTGTGGAATTACTCCCAGTTCAATTCTTCCGATGAATCTTTGGATTGCATCGATTGGCTTTGTGGCGTGCATTACTCCAATCATTCCAACGCCTGAAAGTCTCAAATCTGAGAAAAGTCTAAAATCTTCGGTGTTTCTCATCTCATCAAAAATTGTGTAGTCAGGTCTTGACAGAAGCAGTATGTCATGAATCTCCTGGCTGCTACCGTGACTAATGGCGTACTGGGTAACATCTTTAGGTAGAATCAGATCCCTTGGAGCTTCAACTGTTTTTATTACCTTGTTCTGTGTTGAATAGTATTCTGCCAATGCCTGCGCAAAGGTTGTCTTTCCATGACCTGGAGCTCCTGCAATTAGAACTCCTTCTGCACTTCCATTCAGACGTTGCATTAGCTTTTCTTCAATTGCATAATCGTCAAGATCAAGATGTTTTACAGGTCTCACAGCTGTGATTTCATAGCCATCTGCAAATGGTGGCCTTGTGATAACAATCCTGTAGTTGGCAAGCTGAATTATTGTTGAACCTCTTCTTTCTATTTCTACAAATCCATCTTTTCTAAGGCCTGTTTCTTCTGTAATTGCTTTTGCCAATTCTTTGACTTCATCGCCGTCCATAGGTTTTTTTGCAATCTCAACGTATTCCCATGCTCCTGGTCTTCCTTTCTTAGCTTTTGGAATGCAGTCTTCTTTTATGTGAACACTCATTGTTGTTTCGTCAAAATATTTTGCAAGTATCAGTTCTTTTTCCATATCTTCCTTTGGAAATTCGTAGAAAATAGTATTTATGCCCTTTGACTCTGCAACCAGTGACTGAACTCTGTCAGCAGTTATAAGAGTTGCTTTTTCTGTAAGAGCAAGATTTCTTATAACAGAGTCAATCTCTCCGCTCTTGGCTCTTTTTATCTGAAAATCTCCAGGTCTTTCTCCTTTAAAGTCGAGTGTGAACTTCTTTTTCTTACCGAGTTCTCTTAGTTTTTTTATCTCTTCAAGGCCCAAATGACCTTTTTCCTGGCCACGATTGGCCTGGGCTTCCAGTTCAGCAATGACTGCTTCATGAATTATGATGCTTTTTGGACTAAACTTCTTCTTTTCAATTTCTTTAGAAAGAATTCCTTCGATTATAACGCTTGTATCAGGTACTATTTTTTCTATTTTCGCCATGAATATAGAATAGAATGATTGTTATTTAAATTTTGCTATGTAGAAGTTTCAAGTACTTTGCAAACATCATTCTAAAGAAAAGAGAATATTTCTCAGGATTGTCTTTAATATCCTTTATCAGATCGTCCATCTTCATAAAGAAAAAATCTTCTACTTCCTTAGGATCATTGTAGAATGGACCAGGGTATATAACTCTATATAAAGTTATTATGGTATGTTCTTTGTCTATTCTGAAATTTTCTTCAAGCATTTTTTCAAAGACAAGTTCTTCAGGTAGCTGATGTTCGAAAAACATTTCCTCCTGAAGTTCTGTTTTTGCTGTTTCAATGGGTGTTTCTCCGGGTTTTGGATGGCCTCCGGGATTGCAAAGAGTCCCCGGATACTTCATTTTTTTACTTCTGAGATTCAACAGCATCTCCTGATAGGAATCATCTTTGAAGACGAAAACATCACTTGCCCTGTGCAGCAATCCTTTTTCATGAGCTTCTTTGTAGGTTGCATGACCAATTATATTATCATTCTCATCAATTATTTCAAGTAGTTCTTCCATAAAGAGAAAGTTTCATATTAATACTATATATATTTATTGAAAACATAAAAGATGCAGTGTTTGAACACTGAACTTTTCTGAAAACAGAAAAGTTTTAAAAACAAATATTTATCCAAATCATTATGCCCAGGTCGCATAGCCTGGTATTGCGCAGGATTGCTAATCCTGTTCCTTTGGAATCGTGAGTTCGAATCTCACCCTGGGCGCTCTTTTCAAAATGATAAATGTCAAGATAAAACTAAAAGAAGGTTGCGAAGATATTGGGCTTCCTAAGTATGAGACAAAAGGGTCTGCAGCAGCAGATCTTAGGGCAGCAATCGATACTAACGTAAGAGTTATTAGTCCTGGTGATAGTGCTCTTATTCTAACGGGTTTATTTGTGGAAATTCCAGAAAGTTATATGATGCATATAACTCCAAGAAGTGGTTTTGCAGCAAAGTATGGCATTGGAATAGTTAATTCTCCCGGAATAATAGATTCTGACTACAGGGGGGAAGTAGGTGTTATTTTGGTTAATCATGGTCACAGAGACTTTGAAATACACAGAGGTGATAGAATTGCTCAGATGAGTTTTGTTAAAGTTGAGCAGGCAAACTTTGAGACAACAGAGAATATTTCAAAGACAGAAAGAGGTGAAGGTGGCTTTGGGAGCACCGGGCATAAATGATAGTATCAAAAATCAAAGATTTTTGGGACTCCCAAAATTTCAATGAGGTGAAATTTTGATAGAGTTGGAGAGAACATTCTTAGTTAAAGAAATTCCTAATGGACTAAAAGATTGTAAGCATAAAGAAGTAATTGACATCTATATACCTAAAGATTTGCCTCATCCAACAATCAGAATAAGGAAGAATGGCGACAAGTTTGAAATGACTAAGAAAGAGCCTGTACAAGAAGGTGATGTTTCTAAGATGCTTGAACAAACGATAATTCTAAGAGAGAATGAATTCAATGTTTTGATGAACTTAGATGGTAAAAAAGTTGCTAAAGTTAAGTATTACTATAATTATAAAGGTAGAGTTTGTGAGATTGATGTTTTTCAAGGACCACTTTTAGGTCTTGTTCTTGTGGACTTTGAGTTTGAAACAGAGGACGAGAAAAATGCTTTTGAAATACCTGACTTTTGCTCAGCAGAAATAACTCAAGAAGAATTCATCGCAGGGGGTTATATTTGTGGCAAATCATATGAAGACATTGAAGAAAATCTTTCTAAGTATGATTATAAGAAGTTAATTTTATAAAGAGTCACTCTTTTCAGTGTTTTACAGCGGGGTAGGGCAGCCAGGAGTGCCCGTCGGGCTCATAACCCGGAGGTCGGTGGTTCAAATCCACTCCCCGCTATTATTTTTCTTAAAATGTTATTATAATAACATAAAGTTAATATAAAATGTAATTCTCTATGTTTAACAAAAATGACAACGCAAATGTATATGAACACTTCAGAACAACAAAAGAACATAAATGATAAGGTATTCTCAAGGGCTAATGATAGGAAAGCCGAGTTTGGTGATATGGCTGCATTTGTTTCCGAAGACGTTCTTGAACAATTAAAACAAAATTATCACTCAAAAAAAGATAATAACTATGGACAACCAAAATCACAAAATTTATAATTCTTCTTTCAAAGTGATTGTTCCAACCATGGTTATGGTTTTTTTAACACCTGTTTTCTTTCTAAACTCCAGAACGTAATTGTTAAACTCTTCGACGTCTTTAAATTTCAGCTTCAATAGAAGATCGTACTCTCCTGTGATGCCAAAAACTTCTTTGACTGGCTTTTCTTTGAATATATTTTGGTCAATGTCCTGTTCTGTTGCTACAAACATGAAGACTATGAAATTTTCTTCAGCAAGCTTATTGTTTAGTTTTACTGTGAACTTTTCTATCAGACCTGACTGTTTCAGTTTGTTTATTCTCTGATGGACTGTACTTGGTCTAAGACCTGTTTTCTTTGCGATATCCCTTATGCTCTCACGACTATTCTTTTTCAGTTCAGAAATAATTTTTTTGTCTCTGTCGTCCATACTAAAAGTCTCCGTTATAAAAAATCAGCTCTCTTTTGGAATTCAAGAACGCGTTTTAATTCTTGGGGGATTAATCGCTGCCTTAAAGAGAGCCAATTTTTATCTTGTAAAACAAGTAATGTCTATATTATATTTAAATTTTACTATTTTTGTCTATGTTTTTTAATAAAATATAGACAAAATACGCACTTTTTCTAAAAAAATATATAAATCGTCTTTTATTAGCTATTTTTAGGTGATATTTATGGATGAAAATAAGAATTATAAGGTAAAAGACATGAGCCTAGCTGCCTTTGGCAGAAAGGAAATTAAGATTGCAGAAAAGGAAATGCCCGGACTTATGGCAATAAGAGAGAAGTATGGCAGGAAAAAACCTCTCAAAGACGTTAGGATAACAGGTAGTCTTCACATGACAATACAAACAGCGGTTCTAATTGAAACCCTTGTGGAACTGGGAGCAAAAGTTCGATGGGCATCTTGCAACATATTCTCAACACAGGACCATGCGGCAGCTGCAATTGCAAAGACAGGTGTGCCGGTATTTGCATGGAAAGGAGAAACACTTGCAGACTACTGGTGGTGCACCATGAAAGCGCTTGACTTTGGAAATTGGCAGGGACCGGACCTGATAGTTGATGATGGCGGAGACGCAACGCTTATGATACATAAAGGAGTTGAGGTTGAAAAAAACCCTGCACTTCTAAAGAAAAATTATGCGGGAGAGGGAGAAGACTATAGAGAGCTGATGAAAGCTCTAAAATCACTCTATTCAAAGAAAAAAGACCTCTGGACAAACGTTGCAAAAAAAGTAAAAGGAGTAAGCGAAGAAACCACAACCGGAGTTCATAGACTATACCAAATGTTTGAGAAAGGAAAGCTGTTATTTCCAGCAATAAACGTCAATGATTCTGTAACAAAATCAAAGTTTGATAATCTGTATGGCTGCAGAGAGTCACTTGCAGACGGCATAAAAAGAGCAACAGACGTGATGGTTGCAGGAAAAACAGTTGTAGTATGTGGCTATGGAGACGTTGGAAAAGGATGCGCCCAAAGTATGAAAGGATTTGGAGCAAGAGTAATAGTTAATGAAATTGATCCAATATGTGCACTTCAAGCAGCAATGGAAGGATACGAAGTAAAACCAGTTGAAGATACTCTTGGAGAAGGAGATATCTATGTAACCACAACAGGAAACAGAGATATTATTAGAGTAGAACATATGAAAAAAATGAAAGACCAGGCAATAGTTTGTAACATTGGACATTTTGACAATGAGATACAGGTTGAAAAGCTGAATAAGACAAAGGGTGTTAAGAAAATAAACATTAAACCACAGGTTGACAAATACAGATTTCCAAAAGGAAACGAAATATTCATGCTTGCAGAAGGGAGACTTGTAAACTTAGGATGTGCAACTGGTCACCCAAGTTTTGTAATGAGCAGTTCATTCACAAACCAGGTACTTGCTCAAATAGAGTTGTGGACAAAAAAACATGAAATTGGAGTCTATATGCTTCCGAAAGAACTGGACGAAGAAGTAGCGAGACTGCACCTGGCTAAAATTGGAGTTAAACTGACAAAGCTAACCAAGGAGCAGGCAGACTACATTGGCGTCAAAGTAAATGGACCATACAAAGCAGATCATTATAGGTATTAAGCAAAACACTTAAATAGCCTTTAGCATTAGCTTTCTTTATGTTAATTGGGGGTATTGACGAAGCTGGAAGAGGACCTGTCATTGGCCCAATGGTTATGGCAATAGCTGTAATTAAGAAAGAAAGCGAGTTTAAACTCCAGGCTCTTGGTGTAAAAGATTCTAAACTTCTAACAATTAGACGAAGAAATGAACTATTTAGAATATTGGGAGAACTATGTAAAACGTCTTTCATAGTTGTTTCTTCCGCAGATGTTGATGAAGCAGTAAACTCTCCAAGTGACAATCTAAATTGGCTTGAAGCAAGAGTTGCAGCTGATTTGATTAACAAAGTAAAGTCAGATAGTGTGATACTGGATTGTCCAAGTACAAATCTCTCAGCCTACAAAGATTATATATCTCAAAAAGTAAAAGATAAAAAAATAAATTTGGTGGTTGAACACAAAGCAGATTTAAACCATCTCATAGTTGGAGCTGCAAGTATCATTGCAAAGGTTACTAGGGACAACGAAATATTGAAAATAAAAAAAGAAATAGGCATTGACTTTGGCTCAGGCTATCCATCGGATCCAAGAACCCAGGCTTTCATAAAAAAATACTGGAACCACCCAGAATACTCAAAGTACATGCGAAAAAGCTGGGATACATGGCAGAAACACCATAATTCGAAATCCCAGAAATCACTTGGTGAATTCTAATATTTTTACAATTCCTTTATTAGCGTTAACTTCTATGAGATCATTTTGTTTAATTACTTTTGTTCCTATATGGGTTCCAATAACACATGGTTTTCCGAGTTCTCTTGCAACTATTGCTGCATGTCCTGTTATTCCGCCTTCGTCTGTAACTATAGCATTAGCATTCCTGATTATAGGCAATAATGCGGGATGTGTTTGAGGAACTACAAGAATAGAATCTTTAGGCATTTTTGGAAGTTTTTCTTCAATAGAATCATTCCAAGTAAATACAAACGCTCTTCCTTTTGCATAGCCCTTGCTTCCAACTTCACCTTTTATTATCTTCAAATCATAATTTTGCTTTCCAATTATTTTATTCTTTTTTTCTATTGCTTCTTTTCCAAAAAAGAAATGAGGCTTGTGATTTTCAACATAGTATAATTCCGCTTCAGCTCTTCTCTTTAGTTCAGGAACTAGTTTATGTATGTTTTTTCCTTTCAGATAATCAAGTAATTCTTGAACTGTTAAGCTTGACATCTCTTCAAATGAAACATTTTCTTTTTCTGCAAATCTTTTGAAAACAGTTACAAAAAAATATCCGAGTCTTCTCCATGCAAATGAAGCTTTGAACCTGTAATGACCAATTGTTGCAATTCTGCTCGCAATTATTTTTGTTTCTCTGTCAAAATTTTGCTCTGAAAGAATTTCTCTTTTCTCATCAAGTATCTGTCCGTATTTTGTTATTAGTTTGTTTCTTCTTTCTCTTGGATCTTTATTTGATTTTAAGAATTCATTGATTCTTACGAGAAGCTCTTCTTTTGTCCATGGGTTTGTTCTGTCGCTTGCAGAGAGCAACCAATACTTCTTATAGTGTTCTCTTAACAAATATTTTATGAAAGGATATTTCTTTATTGATTTATTGTCAACTTTGTCTGTGAAAGTTTTTATTCTTATTACTAATTCCAGAAAATCTAGTTCCTCTAATGTAAAATTAGACATTGTTTCAGGATGAGTTAGTTTTTCAAACAACTCAACAGATTTTACTTTCTTTTTTAGTTTCTCAGATAATCCGTTTGTGTATTCTGGCCAGTTTGAGAATATTGATCCTATAAGTTGCTTATAGATTTCCAACATATCTGGAACTAACTCTTTCAGTTCTTCTTTTGAATACTCTCTTGAGAAACTTAATTCTATTTCATTGGCTTTAGATATCCATTTGTCAATTTCTTTGATATATTCATGAAAATATTCTTCATCTAAGAAATTCTTAAGTCCGATATCTTCTGCTTTTTTAATCCATTCTTTTGTTCTGTATTCTGCATGTAATCCTTCATCTGAACTAGAGAACCATACAAAATCTGGCGTTTGATAACCTCTAGTATATTTTGCATGATATTTTCCTTTGAAAACTTCTGACCAAATTATTGACATGAAAAAATGTGATAGTCTTGGTCCTTCTGACATTAGTTGCCATGTTTTCTTTTCTTTCTTTTTTTCCAAAACTCTTACAACACCTGTGTCTCCATCTATCTCTATCAAATCACCTGTTTTCACAACTTTTGTGATGTGGTGCAGTCCTATGACACATGGCTTGTTTAGTTCTCTGCTAACAATTGATGCATGTCCTGTTATTCCTCCTTCATCAACTGCAAGTCCTTTGCATTTTCTTATTGCAGGCATGTATGTTGGATGGGTTTGTGGAGCTACAATTATTGCATTTTTAGGTATCTCATGAATTTTTTTATTGATGTCATCATTCCAGTAAAAAACAAAAGCTTTTCCTCTGACCTTTCCAAGATTTGCAATCTCTCCTTTTACTTCTCTTATGCTTTCATAATCAATTTCTCCAAGCTCTGCTTTTTTAACCTGTATTGCTTCCTCTCCGTAATGAATCTGGATATGTCCATCTTTGATTAGAATGGTCTGAGCCAATGCTCTTTTTGACAACTCATCCTTTGTAACTGATTTTTCTCCAGAAAGCAAAGCTATCAATTCATTTTCTTCGCAGCTTGAAAGTTCTTCAAAAGTTAAACCTAGTTCTGGAGCAAACTTTTTGCAGGTTAAAACTAAATAGTATCCAATCCATCTTCCATAGAATGATGTAAGAAATCTGTAGTAACCTATTTCTGCAATCTTTGAACCAAGTTCTTTTGTTTTCTTTGAAAGCTTATGTTTTCTAACTATTTCTTTTTTTATCTTTATGGAGTTTTCATACTTGCCATGAAGCTCTTCTCTTTTCTTTTCAAAATCTTCATCACTTTCAAGACTTTGTTTTAACAACTTTGTAAAATGTTCATAATCCCATGGCTCTGTTCTATCACTGGCAGGAATTAGAAAGTACTTGTCATAATGTTTTTTAACAAGTTTTGTTACTTTTTTTCCATTCCTTGCTTTTATGACAATATCGAGCCAGTCAATCTCTTCATTACTGAAAAAAGATTTCTTCTCAGGAGCTGTTAATTTTATAAATACTTCTTTAGCTTCTTCCTTGTCCTTGACTTTAGCTTTAATTAATTCTTTTAACTCATCTGCCAATCCTTCTGTGCACTGTGGTTGGCATGAAAGAACATATACAAATAAATCCGATCTTATTTTTGTTTTTTCTGGAATAAGCTTCAATATTTTTTCCTTTGAAATCTTGTTTATCCTTTTTTCAAACTTGTGTTCTTCCATCAAAGCCTTTGCTTGTTTGTGAAGTTCATCTTGGTTTTTAATCCATTCAGCAAACTTTTCTTCATCTGAAAAAAAAGCATGACCGTACTTCTTTGCCTTTGCCATATCTTCTTCAGTGTAGTATCCTCCATGAAGATTTTCTTCAGTATCGCTGTACCACAAAAAGTTGTCATCTTGAAAGTTCATCATCTTCCTAAGTCCTCTTGAAAAATAAGGATGTAGAAAGATGTGCTTAGCCAATAAATGACTAAGTCTTGGTCCTTCATACATTAGTTTCCATTTTGAATCCATTTTCCTTCACCTCTTCTAAAACGCTATACTTTTTGAGCCATTCTTTTTGCTCTTTTAGTATGTCAATGTCTACTGAAACTATTTTTTTTGTTGGTAGAACCATGTTTGCAATTGAATATCCTTTTTGATAGATTATGTCCAGTCCTTCTAAAGGCTTGACTGCTCCGCCTGTTTCATAGAAATATTCAACTGGTGACTTATCTTTTCCTTCAATCATATCAAGAGTTGCATACATGAATGGTTCGATAAAACCAGAGTTTGAGACTCCAATTATTTGATCGTTTTCTTCAAGAATATTTTCAAGAATGTAGTCTCCAATTCTATAAGCAGATTCTTTGAGTGTAATTCCGTCTGTTTTTTTGTCTAATCCGTACTTTGCCCATGCAAGCATTCCTCTGTCTTCTTTTTCAATTCCTTCCACGGTTTGATATTCTTTCTCTGCTTTTCCCCATATTTCTGGAAGTTCAGATGAAATCAATACTGTCTCTCCATTCTTTCCTGTAAACGGGGCTAGTCTTTCATCTATATTTGGACCTGAAACATTATTTGAAATGCTTCTTAACTCTTCTGAGATTATCTTTGAAGTATCATGGTTTCTTGGAAGGGATGCAGCATCTATTTTGTATGCTCCTTTGTTTTGTAAGTAGATTTTTTGAGCATAATCTTTTATCAAGTATATTTTAGATTTATCTAATCCTGCTTCTGTACCTGTTTTATGGTTTTTGACTGTTTGCTTATGTCCGTGTCTAATTATTCTTGATATCGTTTTCATCACCTAACAATAGTATCGTTTTACACATATTTAAAAGTATTTTTCAATTTTCTTTAAAATTAGGGAAATATTTAAATAAAAATACTAACTATTATGATTACTATGGATAAAATTGATAAAATCATCCTTGCAGAGCTTGGAAATGACTGTCGGCAGCCGCTTAGCAATATAGGTAGAAGAATAAGAAAGTCTCCTCAGTTCGTCAAATACCATCTAGAAAACCTAAAGCAATCTGAAATAAAGGGCATTCCAATAATAACTGATTTCTACAGAGCAGGCTACACAGAAGTAACTGCGCTCATCAAATTTGACATAATTGATCCTCTATCAGAAAAAGTTTTAATAGATTATCTCTTCAGAATGACTGAAACCTACAAACTTCTTTACACCAACGGAAACTATGATATTATCTGCTCATTCATACTAAAAGACCTTTCAGAACTTTCAAAAATAAAAGAAGAAATCACAAAGGTTGCAAATGTTGAAATAAAATTCTTGGTAAACTATCAAACAAACATATCAAGTCTCAACTACTTGAGTGAGAAATATTCAGACAAGAATATAGAACTAAAACAGCAAAAAGAAACAATGAGTGAACCTGAAATAAAAGAAATAGTTGCAGAACTTCACAGAAACCCATTTGCATCGCTGCTTGAAATAAGTGGTAAAATAAACTCAACATACGACAAAGTAAAGTATGCAATTAAAAAATCAAAGTTATTGTTAGGAAACACTATAATAATCTCAGAAAGAAGCGTTCAGCGTGCAATAATTTTTTTCAAAATAAAAAATAAATCATCCTTCGGCTCCTACTGCAAACTTGACAAAAATATTGTGGAAACAAACTATCTAGTGGGAGAATATGATGCATACATAATAGTAGAATCAATAGAAAACGTCAAACAGATTAACAAAAAAATAATTTATGACCTAAGAGAAAGCGTAAGTGATTATACAATGCTTGATGCAAATCAGTTTTACAAATATGGGTGGTTTGGATTATAATAGCACAACCAGATATGATGCTTGGATATTTGCCTATATACATTACTAAAGAGTTCTATGACTTTGAAATACTTAACACTGGAAACGACGATTCTGCAGTAAAAGCAGTTGTGGAAGGACGAGCAGATTTATCTCTTGGAGATCCATTCATGTTCAATCAAGTGGACTATGGAAAAGTTAAGGTTATGAAAGGTTTTATCAAAAGACCATTTCTTTGGCTGATAACATTTAATCCATTTCTAAAGAGTATAAAAAACAAAATACTTGTAACACTGCCAGAGCCATCAACAACATATCACTATGCATTAAAATTACAAAAGGAATACAACCTAAAACTCTTTGAGACACCATTTAGCACTGAACTAGGACCGCTATTAACCCAGGAAGCAGACATTTGTCTTGCAAACGAGCCAGCATACACCCAGGCTGTGATGAACGGCGCAATAACACTGCAATCATTTGTGTCAGAAAAGTTTGCATTCACAGGGTTCTGTTCAACCAAAGACCAACCGGAATTCTTCAAACATCTAAAAAAAGCAATGGATATATTTTACAAAGATGAAGAAAAAACACTTGAAATAGCAAAGAAATACTTTTCACTAAATGAAGAAATACTAAAAAAAGCCATAAATAATCTGAGAGTGGCCAAAATTTATGATTTCAACTTCACAAAGGAAGAAATAGACAATGCACTGACGCTGAAAGGACTAAAATACGAAACTTTCAAAAAATTCATAAACATCAAAATATAGAAAAGCTTTTATATAAAAATGAAACATACAAATGCAAGAGGTTTGCAATGACTAGAATAGTGAAACTAGAGATGAAGGGATTTAAATCCTTCGCCAACAAAATAGAGATGCCTTTTGGTAACGCCTTCAACGTTATTCTCGGGCCAAATGGTTCTGGAAAAAGTAATGTACTAGACGCTCTATGCTTTGTTCTTGGTAAATCATCTGCAAAGGGTCTTAGGGCAGAGAAATCAGCAAACCTTATTTACAATGGTGGTAAGAAGAAAACTCCTGCAAAGCAGGGTGAAGTATCAATTTTCTTTGACAATTCTAAAAAATATTTCAATATGGACAGTCCTCAGGTTAAGATTACAAGAATAATAAAGCATTCAGGTCAGTCAGTCTATAAAATAAATGATGAAACAAGAACAAGGCAGCAGATATTGGAGCTTTTGAGCGCTGCAAGAGTCGACCCTGATGGTTATAATATAATACTGCAGGGAGACATTGTAAGATTGGTGGAGATGTCACTTGTTGAAAGAAGGCAGATAGTTGAGGAAATTGCAGGAATCAGTGTCTATGAAGAAAAGAAAGAGAAATCCTTGAGAGAACTTAACAGAGTTGAAGAAAGACTCAACGAAGCAGACATAATACTTACTGAAAGAAAAGGTTTCATAAGAGAACTGAAAAATGAAAGAAACCAGGCAATGAAATTCAAAGAGCTTGACACAAACATCAAGAGAAACAGGGCAACAATTCTTGATTCACAGATAAAAGAAAAACAAGGACGAAAAAAAGGCCTGGAAAAGGACATAGGAAAGAACAACAAAGAAATTGAAGACCTGCAGAAAAAATATGATGATTTGAAAGAAAAATCCAACAAGAAAAAAGAAGAGATAAACGCGATTAACAAAGAAGTTGAAGAAAAAGGAGATAAGGAGCAAGCAGAACTGCGCAGAAGCATAGAAGAAATAAAAGTTGAATACGCACTTAATAGGCAGAGAATTGAAACATTATCTCAGGAACTTGAAAAGATAAATGAAAGAAAGGATGAGCTTGAAAGAAGCAAAGAAGAGCTGAGAAGCAAGATAAAAATTCTGAACAATAACAAAAAAGATGCAGAGAGCAGAATTTCTCAAAAAGAAGGCGAAGTTAACAGGATAAACTCAAAACTTGATGAATTCAAGAAGAAAAACAAACTTGAAGACGCCCAAGATGTTGAGCAGAAACTCGATGGCATTGATTCAAAGGCAGAAGTTTTGCAGGAAGAAATCAATAGAATGAGAGAAGAACAGCAAAACCTTTTCAGAGAAAAAGACAAGTATGAACTATTGCTTCAAAGCATTGACGAAAAAATTGAGAAAGTCTTTGAACTTGAAAAAGAAAACAAAGGCGCAATAGTCAAGCTAAAAGAAAACAAGCAGAAATTCAAAGAAGCAACAACAGAACTGAACACAAGGCTTGCGGATGAATCATCAATAGCAGCACAGCTTGACAATGCACGCTCAAAAATTTTGTCCAGAAAAGAAGAATTGTCAAGATTAAACATAAGAACCGCAGGATTAAGAGAACAGCTGGCCAATAACAGAGGTCTGAAGGCCATAATGGATAACAAGTCAAAGTTTCCAGGTGTGCACGGACTTGTAAGTCAACTTGGAAATGTTAGCACGGATTATTCGTTGGCACTTGGAATCGCAGCCGGCAACAGAATAAAAAGTCTGGTTGTAAACAATGATGAAACAGCTTCTAAATGCATAAAATACTTGAAAGAAAGCAGGTTTGGAACAGCAACATTTCTTCCATTGAACAAACTAAAACCTCCTCTGATAAAATCAGAATTCCGTTCCATGAAAGGAAACGGCATAATAGGAATGGCCATAGATCTTGTTAAATATGATTCAAAATACGAAAAAGTTTTTCAGTATGTCTTTGGAAACACGTTGGTTGTTGAAAGCGTTGACGTTGCCAGAAGAATCGGAATTGGCAGAGTAAGAATGGTTACAATGTCAGGTGATCTCATTGAGACCAGCGGAGCAATGCAGGGAGGATACAGAAGCAAAACTCCTGAGATGAGCTTCCAGGAAGAAGAAGTCACAGCAGAAATAAAATCACTAGAAGCAGAAATAAAAGATTTAGAAAGTGTCATATTCAGACTTGAAAAATCCAAAAAAGAAAACGACGCAAGAATATCTGAACTGAGAAGCACAAAAGCAGAACTGGAAGCAGAGATAATCAAAACAGAAAAGTCGCTTCACCTTGATTCAGGAGACATGGGTGCCACAGAAAGCGAGCGAACCAGGTTAAAAAAAGAGGTTCAGTCCCTAGACAAAAGAACAGATGAGATAACCGAATCCATTTCAGCAAAGAACAGGGAACTTGCAAGTTTGAAATCAGAAAAACAAACACTCCGAGATAAGATTTCAGAACTGAGAAATCCTGCGCTACTTGCAGAGATGAACACATTTGATCAGAAAAAGCAGGAACTAAGAGAAGAAATATCCGAACTGAAAGGAGAAGTGAAAAACAATGAGTCAGAAATAAACAACATTCTACTGCCAGAACAGGAGAATATTGATAAGATTCTGAAACAGCAGGTTAAGGAAAAAGAAGAGTTTGAATCTGAGAAAAAAGAAAAAGAAGGAGCTGTAAAATCACAGAAAAAAGATCTTGAAGATAAAGAGAAGAAAGAAAAGAAATTCTACTCACAATACAAAGGACTCTATAACAAAAGAACAACTCTTAGTGATGAAGTTTCAAAGGCAGAGAATTCAATGATGAACAGGCAAGGTGACATCAGAAGAATAGAGCAGAAAAACAATAACCTGTCCATTGAGAAAGCAACAATAGTTGGAGAGCTGGAAGGACTCGAAGAAGAGTTCAAGCAATTTGAAGGATTGCCTCTTTTCAAGAATAAATCCGAAGATGAAATCAAGAGAGAAATCAGACAGTTCGAAAAAATGGTTGAGGACATTGGAGCCGTCAACATGAAGGCACTTGAAATGTATGATAAGGCAGAAAAAGAGTATGGTCTATTGATGCATAAAAAAGACAGTCTTGCCGGAGAAAGAGAAGACATTTTGGTAATGATAAATGAGATTGACAGTAAAAAAACAGAGCTTTTTATAAAAACATTTGAAGTTGTAAATGCTAATTTCAAAAACATTTTTGCAACTCTTTCAACCAAAGGAGAAGCATTCATGGAACTGGAAGACAAGAAGGATCCTTTCATGGGTGGAGTTGAGATAAAAGTAAGAATTACAGGAAAGAAATTTATGGACATTAGAAGTCTTTCCGGCGGAGAAAAAACCATGACTGCTCTTGCATTCATATTTGCTGTTCAGGAACACGCACCAGCACCGTTCTACATCCTTGATGAGGTTGACGCAGCCCTTGACAAGAAGAACTCAGAAAAGTTGGCTGAATTGATAATGTCCTATGCAAACAGGTCACAGTATATATTGATAAGTCACAACGATGGTCTAATTACTTCTGCAGAAAATTTATTTGGTGTCAGCATGGATGGACATGGAATAAGTAAGGTTACAAGTTTGAAGATATGATTATTCTAAAACATAACTTGGTGGACCAACAGACACAAACTCTTTTTGAAACAATGAGATTTCAATTATTTTGTTGTTAGGAAATGCTTCTTCTATTTCCTGCAAAACTTCTCTTAGTTTGTAGGGACTATTTACAAAAACTCCAAATTCCATAAATGGATTTCCCATGTACTCTGCAACAAATGAAATACTCTTATGTTCTTTTAGATATGCTAGAAGTTTTTCTTTTTCATCGATTTTGTTGTTAATAAAAATGCTGTACTGCATCAGTCCAATTTTAGAAATGTCGACAAAGGTTGAATAGTTTTTAATGTAACCTGCTGTTTTTAGTTTTTTTATTCTGTTGCTTATTGCAGGAGCAGATAGTTTAATTTTTTTTGAAAGTTCAACATAATCAACTCTAGAGTTCTTTGCTAGTTCTTTTAGGATTAGTTTATCTTTGGAATCTGCTTTGTAAACAACTTCTTTTTTTATTTCCTGTTTTCTTTTTGCTCCAAAGTATTTCTCGTAGAAAAACGTTGATTTTTTGTGAAGCGTGAACCTATGGTTTATTATTGATTCTTTGAACTTGTTGTATATTGTTAAAAATTTTTTATCCAATTCTTCATTGTTCTTATCATATATTGAAAGTCCAAAGTTCCAAACTCCAGAAAGTTCTGCAACCCATGAAACAAAGTTACAGGTTTTCAGATACTCTTGAAACTCTTTTTGCTTACTTGCTTTTATGTTGAGAAATACTGCTGCACCTACAAAACCTAGTTTCTCTGTGTTTATTTCAGCAACAAAGTCTAAGATTACTTTTTCTTTTGTTAGCTTGTTTATTCTGTACGTTGCAACTTCTCTTGATATGTTTAGTTTTTTAGCTAGTTTTGTTAGACTTATCCTTGAGTTTAGCATTAGCTCGCCTAAAAGCTTGGTGTCAGTTATGTTCATTTTTTACGTAAGTAAAGAATTGTAGTTTATAAACTTTGTTATTGTAAAATAATTGTAAGATAGTTTTATATTTTTGTTGGTGCTTATTGATAAGTAATGACAAAAAACATTGTTTTAGAAAGCATAGAACCATTTATTGGAAAAACAACTCATGTTAAAATAAATGAAAAAAAGATTGATGAGTTTGTAGAAGGTTTTGATAAAAGTAATTTCAAACACTGGATTAACTATTGTCCGTTTGATATTTCTATGTTAGAAAAAGAAGATAAATTAAACTTTTTAGCTGTTTTTAACTCAATAAGTTTTAGTTACTGGGGAAACCCGAAATGGACAATAACTTATGAAGGAAAGACTCCTGAGCGAGGAACTTGGGCTATGATTGGATCTTTGAAAAGAGCAATTGATAAAGGTAAACCAATTCTTGATTTTTCATATTTATCAAATCTAAAACGAGAAGATTTAGAAGAAATACTAAGAGGAAATACAGAAATACCTCTTCTAAAAGAACGTTTAAATCATCTTAATGATTTGGGATTAATTGTTTCTAAGAATTATGATGGAAAGTTTAGTAAAGTCATAGAAAAATCAGATAACGATGCTTTGAAACTAGTTGATTTAATTGTTTCTGAAATTTCTTCGTTTGATGATTCTACAATTTACAAAGAAAAAAAGATTTATTTTTATAAAAGAGCCCAACTATTAGCTTCAGATGTGTCTCAAATTGTTGAATTAAAAAATGTTAGTAAACTTACAAGTTGCCCTGATTACAAAAATCCTTTGTATTTACAAGATAAAGGGATAATTGAGTATTCAAAAGAGTTCGCATGCAAGGTTAAGAATAGAATTCCTTTTTCAAAAGATGGCGAAGAAGCTTCTGAGATGAGGATATGCACAATAGGAGCTTTTAAAAAAATGAGTGAAAAGATGAATGTGACGCAAATGCAACTGAACGATTTTGGATGGATTGAATCACAGAATGCTCTAAAAAGCAAAAACTATCCATTGATTAGAACAACTGATTTTTAGAATTACTTTTCATCCATTAATTCATTAATGTATTGTTCTATTTTCTCGGCTGCCACTTCCCAGCTAAATCTTTCTATAATGGTTTTCCTTGCGTTCCTTCCAAGCTTTGCTCTTAGAACAGGGTCTTCCATCAGTGTCTGTATTCTTTTTGAAAGCATGTATGGGTGCTGCATGTCAAAGAACAGTCCGTTTTCACCGTCTTCTATGTAGGTTTTTACAAATCCAACCTGCGTTGCCACCACAGGAACTTCGCAGGACATGGCTTCAAGTGTTGAAAGTGAACTTGTTTCAGTTAGAGATGGAAGCACAAAACAATCCATTGCTTGTATCCATGGAACAACATTGTCTTTTTGTCCAACGTATGTTACTCCTTCTTTGTTTTTGAACATGTCTTCGACGTCCTTTGTTCCTGCACCTACAATTAATAATCGGACATTTTTGTTCTGTGATTTAATTCTGTTGAAAGCTCTCAGCAATGTTTTCAGGTCTTTTTCTCTTCCGAGTCTTCCATGATACCCTATGACAAACTCATTTCTTTTGAATCCTGCCTTGTTCTTTGCCTCTTCTATGCTTCCTTTTACAAATTTTGTTGTGTTGACTCCCAGATGTGCAACTTCTTTTTTTGTAATAATTTTTTGCCATGTAAGCATGTCTGAAATGCTGCTTGATGGAACTATTAGTACATTTGCTTTATTGTAAAGATACCTTACAAGTCTCTTTGTGAATGGATAAAGAAATTTTTTCATCAGTGGCATTGAAACTGCCTTTGGAAATAGTTCCCATTCAATGCTGTGAATAAAACATGCTAGTGGTTTGTTGAGTTTTTTTGCTGCAATTATTGCAGGTGTGCCTATGGTTCCTATGGTTTGTGTGAACACTGCGTCTGTTTCTCTTATTATCTTTTTTATTTCATGGTAATGAATTTTTGCAGGTTGAAAATCTCCCAGCATCATTAACTTTAAAGGTATTTTTACAACTTTGAAATCCTTATTGCTTGTTTCTCCATAGTCAGGTGCAATTACAGTTATGTCATATTTTTTTGCAAGTCTTGGAACTATCTCTGACAGAAATCTTGATATTCCATCCCATCTCGGAAGAAAGTTGTCAGTTGCTATGACTAACTTTTTCTTCTTTATCATCTTATTCTGTAAAATACCTCTGCCCGTTTATATCCATGTTTTTTTCCGTTGATAAAGTTTTTGACATACATGGTTGCCAAAGGAACGTAATTGAGAAATGCGTGTGAATCAAACTGGCTTTTGAAGCATTTGAGTGCTTTCATTTTCTTGTCAAATGTTTCTCCTGTGTCAATGACAAGTTTTGGATGATTTTTTTTATCCCATCTGAACGGATTCCAAATGTCAAAGGTATACACCTCTATTTTTCTTTTTGATAGATCTACAACGTTTAGAACCAGATTGCTTATCTTTTTATGTCCTGGATGATGATCTTCAGGAGAATGAGTGAATATTTTTGTTGGTTTTTGTCTATTTACTATTTTGTCCAACATATCTTTCGCTTTTGCAAATTCTTTGTTGGAGAAACTTTTTTCCTCAAAACTGAAAAATTCAACTTTTTTTCCTCCTATAACTTCATTTGCCTTTAAAGATTCATACATTCTCGTGTTTATGATTATCTCTTCCTTAAAATGTGGGTGGGACTCTTCTCCACTGAAAACTATTACTGTCGTTACTTTGAATCCTTTCTGCACATACTTGGCTGCAGTTCCTCCAACACCTATTATTTGATCGTCTGAATGAGCTGCAACTATTAGTATATTGTCTTTCATATATATAATGTATAATATAGTAATTTATTAAAGTTTGTGTTTAAAATAGAATAAGTGACGATAGTTACTAATAAGTAGTGAATAACAGAAACATTTAAATATGATTGGTGATGATTTCTTTCTATATGAAGCTAGAAAAGAATTTTTTTTCAAAATTGGAAGATATTCAAAATGATTCAGTTGATAAAATAGTTGATTCAAGATTAAATGGTGATTTACAACCTGATATGCAATTTCAATATCATGTGGCTACAATTTCTAATGAAAATCTAATGGATGCAATACGACATGCAATGCCTAATTCTAAACAAGGTATCTTTGTTGATCCTTGTTGTGGAGATGGTTCTTCATTAATACTTGCAAAGAAAGCTGGTTATGATGTTTTTGGAATAGATATTCAGAATGCACTTGTAAACATAGCTAAAGAGAACATTGATGTGGCTATGAGTAAAAGCTTGATACCTATTAATGGAATTGTTAATGTTAAACAAGGAGACATGTTTAATATGAATTCATATGAATCTGTAGGTGTGTCTTTTAATCGAGTGGATGTTTTTTATTTATACTCAATGCCCCGTCACACAAATAAATTTTTTAAACAATTTGTTGATTATGCTAAGCATGGTGCAAAAATAATATCTGTTCCTGGAATGGATTTTGCTTCTGTTGATAGGCTGTACAATGATTTGGACGTACATGGTAACCTAACAACTGATTATCAAGACAGAGAGAATTTAACTTTTCTAACATTTAAAAAATCTTTATTCTAAAAGAAATATTTATAAAACAAAGTATTACTCTTTAGATTACAACTCATTGCGCCGGTGGTCTAACGGCTATGATCGTGGCCTTCCAAGCCGCTTATCTGGGTTCGAATCCCAGCCGGCGCATATTTTTCTCACTGGTCACTGGACATCATTGCGTCAACTATTTAAATCGAAAAGAAATATCTTTATTGAGGTGTTAAAATGGATTATAAGATTGTAGAAAAAGATGAATTTTTAGTTGTTGGAATTCCTGTAAAGGTTTCTCTGAATGATGAAGGTTACCAAAAGAAGATTATGCAGACATGGATGGATATTATGCCAAGAGTTGATGAAATTAAGAATCGGTCAAGTGAACTTTTCTTTGGAATTTGCGACACTTCTTGTGGTATCGAAAGAGATGAGTGTTCTTTTGAAAGTATTGCAGCTGTTGAAGTTAGTAAAATAGAAGATGTTCCTGAAGGAATGACTTCTAAGAAAGTACCTGCTGCAAAGTATTTTGTAGCGACACATAAAGGAAGAGTCGAGAAATTAGGTCAAACTTGGGGCGCAATTGAGCAAGAGATGAAAACTCAAGATTTGAAAGAAGATAGGGCCAAGATATTCTTTGAACTCTATGATGAAAGATTCAAAATGGATTCAGACGAGTCAGAAATAGATCTTTACACACCATTGGAATAATTTTTTACTTTAATTCTTTTCAAATTCATCGCAAACTTTATAAAAATAAGACTTGTTCGTAACTCAATGATTTGTGTAATTGCTCTAATTGTCTTTGGTGTACTAGGTATTTTCAGCGCCAGTCATAGAATTATAGCTAAAGAAGCCTTTGAATGTGTTTTCAGAAGGCTTACTCTCAGAAAATGCGAAACAGGTCTTGACAAAAGACTAAAGGCACAGATTACAGGCAAGCTGATGAAGGGCTGGCCAAGCCTCGGAAGGCAGATTTACAAACATTTTGAACTAATATCATGGATGTTTCTAATACTATTGCTTGTAAGTATTTTCTTTGCAGGACAGGGAATTTACAGATTTGCAGTCTATGGTAACTGCAATGGAACTGACAGCAATGAGTTTTGCATATTTGATCCATTGAACACTTTTGGTAATGATGAACCCGATATCTGTGCTGCGCCAGGAACAGATAAAGATAAAGAATTAATTTTGACAGGTGATTTTTCAGAGAATCCTTATCTTGGAAATGCTGATGCAAAGGTTACTGTTATTGAATTTGGCTGCTATGCATGTCCAAACACAAAAGCAGTGGTTCCAGTGGTTGAAGATATACTAAATGAATTTGGAGATGAAATTAAACTGGTCTATGTGGACTTTCCATTGGAGAATCATGAATTTGCTTTTGAATCTGCAATGGCTGCAAACTGTGTATGGATGAATGAACCAGAATTATACTGGGATTACCATTCGCAGTTATTTAACAGACAGGATGGACTATCTTTAGAAATTCTCAACCAGGCAGCTGAAGATGTGGATGTTAACATGGAAGCATTTAATACTTGTATGGATGAAGAGCAGTCAAAAGATATTGTTTATTCGGACTATCAGAAAGGACTTGATTCAAATATTTATGGAACACCAACATTTTTTATCAATGAAGAGCCGCTTGTTGGAGTTGTGACCTTTAAAGAATTCAAAAAAATAATTAAATCCCATTTAGAATGATAAATTTTAAATAGGATTAGCTTTAGAACATAAGTGAGGGGTGGTTTTATGCCAGCAAAAAAGAAAACATCTAAAAAAAATAGTGCAAAAAAACAAGATCATAGAAGTACATCAAATAAAAAACAACCAATTCTTAGTACTGGAATGGAAGTAGGTATAGGAATAGTAATTGTATTGATTCTACTAGCTTTAATATTCATACCCTACAAATCACCAGATGGAACAGGATCTGGAGAAGTTGTTCTTGACATGTATGTCATGAGTCAGTGCCCATATGGAGTACAGGCTGAGGATGCAGCAATACCTGCGGTTGAGAGATTTGGCGGCGATGTAGATTATAATGTGTATTTTATAGTCAGGTCATCAGGAGACACATTTCAAAGCCTCCATGGTCAGCCTGAAGTTGATGAAGACATGAGACAGGTATGTATAATTGATATGTATTCAGATGAATATCTTGATTACTTGTCATGCTTTAACCCAGGATATCAAAATCCTGAAGTTCAGTACGCAAACTGTGCTGCACAAACAGGAATCGATGCAGATAAAATCGCAACCTGTGTTGATGAAAGAGGAGTTGAACTACTAAAAGCAAGCGAAGCAGAAACAGCTAAAGTAGGTGCAACTGCAAGTCCAACAATATACCTGAATGGTGAATCATATTCAAGTGGAAGAACAGAACTCGACTTTGCAAGAGCAATCTGTGAAAAGTTTGATTACAACCACGAAGGATGCGCGGACGTTCCAAAACCAGTGGAAGTTGAGGTCACTGTTCTGACAGATGATGCATGCCCAACATGTGATCCTGCAAGAATAATACAGGTCTCAAAACAATTGTTCCCAGGAGCAGTTTTCAAAACATTGGACATTGATTCCGCAGAAGGAAAGGTACTTGCAGAAGAACACAAACTTGTCTACCTTCCAGCATATATTTTTGATTCAGCAATTGAAGACACAAATACGTGGACAACAAACACACAAATACAAGCATCATTTGTGGAATCAGGCGATGGCTACAGAATCAGAGATGAAGCAATCGGAGCAACATGGTTTATAGATAAAGCAAAACAGGCAGAATACTATGCTTCAATTGGAATTGTCAAAGGAGATAACAAGCCGCAGATAGACTTCTTTGTAATGAGCTACTGCCCATACGGAAACCAGGCAGAAGAAGCAATTGCACCTGTATTTGATATCCTAGGTGGCAAAGCAGAATTCAAACCACACTATGTAATATATAGTAACTATGGAACAGGATATCCAGACTACTGTTTGGATGAAGCAGAAGTTGTCTGTTCAATGCATGGAATACAGGAGCTTAATCAGGACATAAGAGAAGCCTGCGTTGCAAAATACATGGGAATACAGGAATGGTTTGACTTTGCACTAGCAATGAACACTGCATGTAATTCACAAAATGCAGATATCTGCTGGACAGCAGTTGCAGAAGGTTTGGGACTTGACACAGAAGTTATCAGCACCTGTGAAGCAACAGAAGGATACGACCTGATGATGGCTGACAAAACACTTGGTGGCAAGCAAAGTGTCAGTGGAAGCCCAACAGTCTTTATTGATGGAGCAAGCTACTCTGGCGCAAGAAGTGCAAATGGTTTCTTAGCAGGACTATGTGCTGCATTTGATGATGCACCAGCAGAATGTGATAGTGTAGTTGCAGAGCCAACGACAACCACTGCATCAGCAGGTGGAAGCTGTTAAATAAAATAATTTAATTTTTTTTATTCTTTTTTTAATTTCTTTCAAAATCTTTATAAACCTCCCCTTAGTTATTCTACTCATGGGACTAAACGTTAACAAACTCAGAGAAGATTTTCCAGTTCTTAAGAAGAAGATTGTATACTTCGACAATTCATGCGTTACCTTGAAACCTAGGCAGGTAATTGAAGCTATGAACAGATACTATGAAGAGTTTCCGGCCTGTGCTGGCAGAAGCATGCACCAGTTCGGCAACGAAGTAACTGAAGAGGTTGAGAAAGCTCGAAACACCATTAAAAAATTTATCAACGCAAAAAAATCAGAAGAAATTATATTCACAAGAAATACAACTGAAGGAATTAACCTAGTTGCCAACTCTTTCAAATTCGAGAAAGGTGACAAGGTTTTAATCACAGACAAAGAGCATAATTCTAATTTGCTTCCTTGGCAGATATTGGCTGAAAAAGGAATAATCAGACTTAAGGTTCTTGGCTCAAAAGAAGATAATACTTTCAACATGGATGCTTTCAAAAGAGAAGTAAAAGACGTAAGGCTTGTCTCTGTTGTTCACACTTCAAACATGGATGGGGTGACAAATCCTGTCAAGGAGATTATCAAAGCAGCACATAAGGAAGGAGCACTTGTTATGCTTGATGCAGCACAGTCAGTGCCTCATCATGAAATTGATGTTAAAAAACTGGACGTTGACTTCCTAGCGTTTTCAGGTCACAAAATGCTTGGTCCATCAGGTATGGGTGTTTTGTACGGAAAAAAAGCGCTTCTTGAAGATTTAAACATGTACATGGTTGGCGGAGAGACTGTGAAAGATACAACCTATTCAACAAGAGTTGAGGAAGATTTGCCTCACAGGTTTGAAGCAGGTCTACAAAACTACGCTGGAATAATTGGACTTGCTGAAGCTGCAAAATACCTAATGAAAATTGGTCTAAAAAACATTGAAAAACATGAAACAAAACTTAACAAGATGCTTACAAAGGGTCTTGAAGAGATTGGTGACATAACAATCATCGGACCAGAAGCAGAAAAACGTGGGGGGATAGTTTCATTTAATCTTGGAAAACAAGATTCACATCAAGTGGCACTTCTCATGGATAACTCTGCCAACATCATGCTTAGGAGCGGAGCACACTGTGTTCATTCATGGTTTAACAAGCACAAGATGGCCGGAAGCGTAAGAGCATCATTATATTTCTATAACACAGAAGAAGAGGTTGAGTTTTTCTTGGAAAATTTGAAAAAAATCAAGAAGATGCTGGAATAAATGCACGAACAGACAATAGCAAAGGAAATCATTGAGGAAGCAACAAAGTATGGTAGAGTTAAATCCCTGACCATTGAAGTTGGTGATCTAGGTCATCTGCCTGCACATGAACTGGAAGAAGTTCTGAGCACTTTGACCGATTGGAAAATAAATATTATAAAGAAAAAAGCAACCATTGAATGTGAAGAGTGCGGATTTGAAGGAGAGCCGGATATTGTTGAGAAAGGTCATGATCATAATGTTTTCAGGTGTCCTAAATGCAGAAGCATGATGCCAAATATTATTGATGGTAATGATATTACAATTAAAGAAGTTGAGGTGGAATGATGTGCCTATCTGTTCCTGGAAAGATAATTAAGATTAATGGAGAAAAGGCTGTTGTTGACTACCAAGGTGAGAAAAGAGAGGTTTCTACTGCTCTGAAAAAAGATGCAAAAATTGGTGACTATGTAATTGTCAGTGCAAAATTTGTAATGGAAATAGTTCCTGAAGATGAAGCACTTAAAACCATAGAGGTTTGGAACAAAGCAGATGAATGCTGAACAATATTTTTTAAGATATTCTTTTCCCTGTGCCCATGTACTTCTTGAGATGGGAAGCATCAATGAAAAAAAGCTTGAAGAACTGAAGGAGAACATTGTCAACAACAAAACAATGAATAGAACAGAGTTAATGATGCTTTTTTCTGCAGCCTTCAGAAGAATGACTGAGGTTGCTGCCAGGATGAATAAAGATGTTTGGGACATGGAAGTCATCAAAAAATATTTTCTGGAAGAACATAACATGTACATCGATAAAAAGGACGGAAACTATGATAAGTTTGGAAGCACTTTCAGGGATTTCTGTAAAGTGTATAAAGGAAAAGTTATCAAAAAGGAAGGAGATGTTCTGACAGTGCAGTACGGCGCAAAAGTAAGAAGTGTTCTATCGGATATTCTCCCGGAAGCAAAGGTTGGAGACAATGTTACAATTCATCAGGCTTTTGCGGTTGAAATACTAGAATAGATTTTCTTCAGAGTTTCTGTTGATATTGAAAAAGCAATAGCTCCAATAACTAGAAATATCATCCCTATCACTTGGCTTAGACCAATTACTTTATCCAGAAAAACAACATTCAACAGAGTTGTTATGACTGCACCGAGCGAAAGAACTGCAACTGCAGTGCTTGCCTTAACCAGTTTTAATCCATTGTAGAATGTCATGACATAACCAACTAGGAAAACTGAAGTCACACCAATCCACACGAGCTGTGAAGTAGTTATTGTTGCAACAAGTGAAATCTGGTTTGTTGCAATTAAGAATATTAAGATAAATAGTGAACCAAAGAACATTCTTCCAAATGCAACGACGTTTCCGGACAATTTTTCCAATACTTTTTTTGAAAGTATGATTTCAGAACTCCAGAACAATGTTGCAATGACAATCAATCCAATTCCTGTTGTGAATTCAAATGAAGTCAGCTTTAGCAGTAGGAAGTTTCCAACAAGTAGCAGTAGTGCGCCCACAACTATTTTCTTATCCAATTTTTCTTTTAACACAAATATGCTCAGCAGTGCAACCCAGATAATCATTGTTTTATGGACAAATGAACCCTGAGCAGGTGAAGCAAGCTGTAAACCTTTGAAGAACAGTAGAAATGGTATGCTTCCGCCAATAAGACCAATCAGTCCAAGATTTTGCCAATCTTTCAGCTTCAATGTTTTCAGCTCCCTAAAGTTTCCGAGCAACAGAATTGTCGACAATAAAAAAATACTGACAATCAGGTTTTTTGCGCCTGTAAAAAGATAAGGATTTATGTCTTTGACACCAAATGCATTGAGAAATATTGATATTCCTGAGATGATTGCAGTTAATAAAACCAACACGAGCCCCTTTTTCATAAAAATAATAAAAAAATTATTGCTATTTAAATTTATCTATAGTAAAGAAATTTGTTTCTTTTCAAACTCCTCAATTACTTCTTGTGACCAAACACTTGATTGCACTTCTCCAATATGAGCTTTTTGAAGTAACAGCATGCAAAGTCTTGACTGACCGATTCCACCGCCAATTGACAATGGTATTGTTCCTTCGATGATGCCTTTCTGAAAAGACAGTTCCTTTCTATCATCAAGACCCATAATTTCAAGTTGTTTCACAAGAGACTCTGCATCAACTCTTATTCCCATTGATGAAAGTTCAAGCGCATCTTTTCTGACATCGTCCCAGACAATTATGTCTCCATCAAGAGTCCAGTCATCATAGTCTGCAGCTCTAAGATCATGTGGTTTTCCAGATTTCAATGCTCCTCCAATTCCAATAAGAAAAAAAGCTCTAAGTTTCTTTGCAGCAAAGTATTCTCTTTCTCTAGATGTTTTATCAGGGAACATTAATTCTAAATCTTCTGTGTGGAGAAAACTAATTTTCTCAGGAAGTTTTGTTTGTAATGCTGGGAATGTTTCTTCCACAATCTCCGCTGTTTCCAAAAGAGCAGAATAGATTTCCTTAACTGCTTTTTTCAAAAAGCCAATTGTTCTTTCTTCTTTTGAAATAACTTTTTCCCAGTCCCATTGATCCACATAAACGCTATGAATTGGACTTATATCTTCATCTTTTCTAATGGCATCCATGTCTGTGTACAAACCTGTTCCTTTGTGAAAACCATACTTTCCTAGTGCTTGTCGTTTCCACTTTGCTAAGCTGTGCACTATCTCAACTGGTTTTTCTGTGAACTTTGTTTTGAAGCTCACTGGAATCTGTGTTCCTGCAAGATCGTCCTGCAGTCCTGTTCCCACAATCAAAAATCTTGGTGCGGAAACTCTTTGTAGACTAAGTTTTTCTGCGAGTTTTCGTTCAAACACGTCTTTAACCAATTTAATGGCTTTTTCTGTTTCAAAGAAACCTAGTTTTGGTTTGTAGCCTTGAACTATGGCTTCTTGTTTTTTTATGCTAATTGTTTTTAGTTTCATTTTATTTTCCTCCTTTTAGGTACTATTTTTCAGTAATCAATGAAATCTTTTATAGTTATCCCGAAAAATGTAGTTAAAACAGCCAAAAAACAAAATATTTATATATTATTTGGAACATATGTTCCATTATGATATACAAAATAGACGGGAAGGATAAAGAAATCATAGGAATACTGGAAAAACATGGGGATTACACCACAAGACAGATTGCCAGAAAGACGTTAATTCCGCCAACAACAATAAACAACAGAATAAGAAAGCTGAAAAAAGAAGGTATAATCAAGAACTTCACAGTAAACCTTGATTATAAAAAGATTGACAGAGGTTTTTTGGTTTATATTCTGGTGTCAGCTGATATATTGACTTTGAAAGAAAAAAAGAAGTCGCAGTATGACATTGCAAAGCAACTGATGAAGTTTGATTTTGTTGAAAAAGCAGATATAGTTTCAGGTGGGACAGATATAGTCGCAATCGTGAGGGTTAAGGACGTCGATGAGTTTGACAACGCACTTCTGGAACATATTCAAAACATAGAAGGAGTTAGAAACACGCAATCACTAATAGTAATACATCAGAGGTAAAAATGCGCATATTAGTTTTTGGCAATCCATACCTGAAAGAGGACTCGCTCGCAGTTGAAATAGCAAATGAGCTAAAGGAATTCAACTTCAAAATATGTGTTTCTCCCGAAGAAATAATGCAAGAGAAGTTTGATTACATAATGGACGTTGTTGAAGGTATCGATGAGATAAAGGTCTTTGACAATCTGAAACTTTTAAATCCGCACAGGATGTTCTCACTCCACGACTTTGACGTTACTTTTTTTCTTAGCCTCATGGAAAGACTTGGAAAAGTAGAGAAAGTTAAGATAATAGGAATACCATTGGGATTTGATAAAGAAGAAGCGAAGAAAGAAGTCAAAGAAATTCTCACTGGACATCAAGCCATTAAACTTAAAAAGAATAAACAATTATCAACCGCAATACAAAAACAAAAACAGAGTTTTTGAACTTTGTTTTTTCAAAAAACAAAATGACTATATACTCCCATTCCAGAATATCAACCTTTGAAAGCTGCAAACTGAAGTTCAAATACAAGTATATCGACAATCTGGAGCCGGAAATTAAAGCAACGGTTGAAACATTCCTTGGAAGCAGAGTTCACGATGTTCTCGAGCAGTTATACAAAGATCTCAAGCATCAAAAGAAGACCACGAAAGAAGAACTCATCGCAAACTTTGAAAAAACTTGGAACGAGTTGTGGGATGATGAAGTATTAATTGTCAGAAAGGATTACACTCAGGAAAACTATTTAGATATGGGAAGAAAGTTTCTGTCGGATTACTATAATCATTATGCTCCATTTAATCAGGCAACAACCATTGGAGTTGAAACAAGAATTGTAATTAAACTTGACAAGGAAGGAAAATATGTTCTGCAGGGATACATTGATAGACTGGATTCAAAAGGTGAAGTCTATGAAATTCATGATTACAAGACTGCAAACAATCTGCCATTGCAGGAATACGTTGATAAAGACAGACAATTGGCACTTTATGCAATTGCAATAAAAGAACAGTACAAGGATGCTAAAGATGTAAAACTTATCTGGCACTATTTGGCCTTTGACAAAGAAATAACAAGTGAGCGAACAGATGCACAATTGCAGACTCTAAGAAAAGAAATAATTGGTCTTATTCAAGAAATTGAAGCCTGCAGAGAGTTTCCTTCAACAACATCAGCACTATGTGACTGGTGTGAATACAGACCCATCTGTCCCCAGTGGAAACATCTTTATCAAACAGAAGAAAAAAAATATGCGAAGCCTGACGACGGAGTTAAACTGGTTGATGAATATTCAAAACTAAAAGAAGAAGAAGCAAGCATAAAAAAACAACTAGACAACCTTCGAGACAGAATAATTGCTTTTGCAGAAAGAGAAGGTGCAGAAACAGTCTTTGGAACAAAACAAAGAGCAAAGCTGTGGAGCAAGGAATGTGATAAGTTTCCGAAGACAACAGAGCTTAGCTATCAGGATTTTGTAGAAACTGTAAAAAAACTAGGGCTTTGGAATGAATTTTCAAAGCTAGACGTTTTCAAACTAGAAAAAGCCTATGAAAGCAATGAATTTCACGGTGAAATACAGGAGATTCTAAGAAAGTTTGTCAGCAAAGAAAAAGTAGAAAGGATTTATCTTGGGAAAAAATAGCAAACTTTATATAATTCTCACTCGTAGTTTATTTCATGGGTAGGGTGCTAAAAAAAGAGGATTACAAGGACTTTCTAAAAAGCTTGCAAAAAGAAGCAGAACTTGTAGCTCCAATAACAACTGATATGACTCGTTTTGAAGCTGTTAAAAATGTGGATGATGTTGATTTAAACGGCGGAAATCCCTTCTTTCCAATAAAAAAATACTTTTTACCCAGTGAAGAAGTTCTTTTGAAAATAAAAAACGGAAAAACAACAGAGCTGAAGAATAAACCTAAAAAAAGAATAATCTTTGGAGCAAGACTATGTGATATAAACGGTGTTGCAATCATGGATAGATTGTTTCTAAATCATGATTACCCTGACAAGAATTACAAAGAGAAAAGAGACAATACAATAATCATCGGTGTCAACTGTCTAACACCTCCATCGAAGTATTGCTTCTGTGGTTCTATGGATTTGAAAAAAGAGTCATATGATCTTCTGTTCCATGAAAGAAAAAATAATTACTACATTGACGTTTTGTCAAAGAGAGGAGAATCACTTGTAAAACATTTACCAAGGGATAAATTTAATTACCCTCTGCCAAAAACAAAGAAAAAACTTGATAAGAAGAATCTTTGGCCCTACTTCGCTGACAAGAACTGGGAGAAAGATTCTGAGCAGTGTGTTAGCTGTCAACGATGCACTATTCTTTGTCCCACTTGCTATTGCTTTGACATGTATGATAAGGTAAACTCAAAAGGCGATGGTGAAAGGAACAGAAAAATAGATTCATGTCATTCAAAGGATTTCACAAGGGTTGCAGGGGATCATGTTTTCAGGGATGAAAGACTGAAAAGATACAGACATCGTGTACTTCACAAAGTACAGTTCTTTGAAGACAAATTTGACAGGAGCATGTGTACAGGATGTGGAAGATGCATAGAATACTGTCACTCAAAGATAGATTTTGTAAAGATGATAAATGAGGATTTCAGATGAATATATACGACGCCAAAGCATACAAAGTAAAGGATGTTATTCAGCAGTCAGGTGATAATTTTATGCTCCGAATAAAAACAAACATTAATCCAATGCCAGGACAGTTTGTAAATGTGAGTTTACCTGGGATTGGCGAAGCACCAATATCAAGCGCTTCATACAGCAAAAAAATACTTGATTTAAACATAAGAGTTGTAGGAAGTGTCACAGAAAGCTTATCAAAACTTAAAAAAGGAGCAAAAGTGCAACTGCGAGGACCCTATGGTAAAGGTTATCCGATGGATAAATTCAAAGGAAAAAATCTTATCCTGATAGGAGGTGGTTGCGGAGTTGCACCGCTGAGAGGAATAATAGAATATATTAATCAGCATCGAAATGATTACAAGGATGTTCACCTGTTTTTCGGCTATCGTTCTCCTGCAGATGTTTTGTTTAAAGATGAAATTGATAAGTGGAAAAAAACCTACAAACTAAACCTTTCTGTTGATGAAGCAGCCGGAGAAAACCCATTCAACTGCCCTGTTGGTTTCGTAACGCAAATACTTGGTAATGCAAATCTTCCAAACAATTCTGAAGTTCTGATGTGCGGACCACCAATAATGATGACCAAAAGCATTGGAATAATAAAACAAAAAGGTTTCAAAGACAAAGATATATGGGTAAGCTTGGAAAGACATATGAAATGCTGCACAGGAAAATGTGGACATTGCATGGTCAATGATAAATATGTCTGCATGGACGGACCTGTATTCAGATATGACGAGGTGAAAGATTTAGATGAGTAGTTTGCAAATGTTTAAGAAAAGTAAGAAAAAGCCGCGAGTGGCCATACATTCAATCACCGGTTGTGCCGGCTGTCAACTGGTAATCTACTTTATTAGAGATAAACTTCTTGAACTATTAGGAGAAATTGACCTTGTCGCTGCTCCAATGATTAAATCAAAAAACGAACCAGGTCCCTATGATATATGCTTTGTTGAAGGCATGGTTGCAAATGAAAGAGACCTGGAAAACTTAAAAAAATGGAGAGAAGAATCTAAATTCCTTGTTGCCTGGGGAACCTGTGCGACCCATGGAAATGTTCAGGGCATTAAAATTTACATGGATGAAAAACAGGTTGAAAATTATGTTTACAGTGACAAAAAAAATCTTTCTGGAAAAAGCAAACCTGTGAAACCAACACCAATTGAAGATTATGTGAAGGTTGATTACAGCATAAGCGGCTGTCCGCCAGAAGAAATAGAATTCCTGCGAATGATACAGCATTTTTTGATGAATGTCAAGCCGATTGTTTACAATGAGCCTGTCTGTGTTGAATGCACACAGAGAGAAATTAAATGTTTGCTTGAAAACGGAAAAGAATGCCTTGGACCGCTTATAAGAGGCGGATGCAATGCGCTTTGTCCTGCGGTTAATCATTCCTGCACTGGCTGTCATGGACCTTTGGAGGATGCAAATATTCCGCAGGTGCTGAAACTGCTGGAAGCAAACGGAGTTCCAAAAGAACTTGTGAAACAGCGACTGCAAAAATACGCTGGAAAAAAATTTGAAGAGTTGGGAGCTGATATTAAATGACAAAGAAGATAACACTCAATCACATCACAAAAGTTGAAGGTCACGCTAATTTAGACATTGAAATAGATGCAGGAAAACTAACAAAATGTGACCTAGGTGCTGTTGAAGGCGCAAGGTTCTTTGAGGGAATAGTTGTCGGAAGAAAATACGATGAGATAAAAGAGATAACAACGAGGATATGCGGAATCTGCAGCGTTGGACACAGCATGACTTCGCTGAAAGCAACTGAGGATGCTTTTGGAATTAAAGTAACAGAGCAGACAAAACTGCTTCGGGAACTGATGACCATTGGTGAAAGAATCAGAAGCCATGCAACGCATCTTTATTTTTTGGCGTTACCCGATTATCTTGGCTATGAGTCTGCGATTGAAATGGCTCCAAAATACAAAAAAGAAGTTGAAAGAGCACTTCATCTGATGAAAACAGGAAATGAAATTGTAAGAATTACAGGCGGACGACAAATGCATCCAGTATCTTCGGTTGTTGGTGGATTTACACATATTCCTTCAAAGGAAGACGTCGAATATTTGCTGAAACTTTTGAAAGATTCAAGACCTCAAGGTATTGAAACATTGAAACTAATTTCTAAATTAAAACATCCTGATTTGGAAATGGACTGCGAGAACATTGCTCTTTATGTTCAGAATGCGCAGCCTTTGCTTGAAGGATCAATTGTATCAGATAAAGGTCTTAAAACAACTGAACAGAACTATGCTGATTTCATAGATGAATACATTGTAAAACATTCAACGGCCAAGTTTGCCGTGAAAAACGGTAAAGGCTTCATAACTGGAGCTTTGGCAAGGATAAACATAAACCATAGAAATCTGGAGCCTGACATTAAAAGAATATTATCCGACAATCATATATTATTTCCAAGCAAAAATATATTTCATAACAATGTTGCCCAGGCAGTTGAACTTGTTCACTGGATTGACAATTCCATTAAAATTATTGAAAACAATGAGTTTAAACCAGAATCAATAGTTGATTTCAAACCAAAAGCAGGCATTGGAAGATCTGCCACTGAAGTTCCAAGAGGAATACTGTTCCATGAATACGAGTTTGATGAAAATGGTAATGTTTTGAATTGCAATATCATAACTCCCACGGTTCAGAATTTACGAAGTATGGAAGACCACATAAGATTATATGTTGGTAATATGCTTGAAGAAAATAAGGGTAAGGATTATATTACACTTGAAATAGAAAAACTAATTAGAGCCTTTGATCCTTGCTTTAGTTGCTCTGCACATTTTTTGAAAGTAAATTGGTCAGAAAAAAATAAATAATAAAAAAATAAAAAAATTAGTTCTAATTGGCTGCAAGTGCTTTTTCGATTGCTTGTTCAAAGGCTGCGTATGGTTGTGCTCCAGAAACCAACTGTCCGTTGATTATAAAGCCAGGTGTTCCTCTGATTCCGGCGTTTGAACCATCTCTCATGTCCTGCTGAACTTCTGAAGTCATTTGTCCCGAATCTAGGCAGCTATTAAAGTTTGCTGTGTTTAGTCCAAGATCTGCTGCGTACTGTTTGAATGCTGTTACGCCGCCTGTAACTCCATCTTCGAAAAGTTTGTCATGCATGTCCCAGTATTTTCCCTGCTCGCCTGCACACTCTGCTGCTTCTGCTGCTTTTTGTGCGTTTTGATGAAAGCTCAATGGGAAGTCTCTGTAAACTAACTTGACTTTTCCTGTGTCAATGTAGTTCGTTTGTATCTGTCCTAAAGTTTCTGTGTAGAATCTTGCACAGAATGGACATTCAAAGTCACTCCATTCAACTATTGTAACCGGTGCATTTGGATCTCCTTTTACGTCGTCGTCATCTATTAATGTTTTCATATCAACATTATTTGCTGATGGTGCACTTGGTTGTGTTGGTGCTGCTGCATTATCTGCTTCTTTAACGTCTGCTCCTGTTAGAGTGGACAGAGTTTTTTTCACATCATTTATCTGAACTAAAGTAACTATTGATAGAATAACCAATAAAACTACTCCCAGTACTACAATCATGTGAGCGTTGTGATGCATTTCTTTTTTTGCCATTTTGTATTCCTCCGTTTATTAGTTTTAAATTTCAAAATGAAATTCTAAAAAATTATTCGCTGCTCCAAAGTCCGTGCAGGTTACAAAACTCTCTAGCCCTTAGATTATCTGTGTCTTCCACATGAAAAACTGCCATCGGTTTTTGGCCAGGATAAAGTCTTTTTTCAAAAATAACTTTTCCGTTTTGTAGTAGTTGAATCATTTCAATGTAATGATCTTCCTGCATTGGGTGTTCAATTGAACCTACTTTTACAGTAACTTTGTTTCCTTTAACTTCTATTATAGGAACATGTTTTTCTTTTCCTTCAAGTTCTGGAGAAAATTCTCTTAGTTCTTGAAGTTCTTCTCCATTCAAGGATAATGCTCCTTCAAAGTTTCCGATTGGAGAAAAAATTGCTCCTGTTTCTCTACTTTTATAGATTTTATTTTCCATTTTTCTTAACCTCAAATTTTTCCTACTAAATCCATTCCTGGCTTTAGTGTTTTTCCACCTGGTTTCCAGTTTGCTGGGCAAACTTCTCCACCGTGTTTTTCTACAAATTGTGCTGCCTGAACTTTTCTGATTAATTCATCTACACTTCTTCCGATTGAGTTGTCGTGTATCTCGTAGGCTTTCAAAATTCCTTCTGGATTGATGATAAAAGTTCCTCTGAGTGCAAGACCTTCTTCGTAGATGTATGTTTCATAGTCCATTGAAATTTGTCCTGTTGGATCTGCAACCATTGGAAACTTAATTTTCTTTATGGTATCAGATGTGTCATTCCATGCTTTGTGAACAAAGGCAGTATCTGTTGAAACACTAAGTACTTCTACATTCATTTTTTTAAGTTCTTCATATTTGTCTGCCAGGTCTCCGAGTTCGGTTGGGCAGATGAATGTAAAGTCTGCTGGATAGAAAAACAGTACAACCCATTTTCCTTTGTAATCAGATAAACTGATTTTTTTAACATCGTTGTTTTGGAAAGCTTCTGCTGTGAATTCAGGTGCCTTCTGATTTATTTCTAAAAAGTTTTCGTCTTTGCAACATATACAATGTTCGCAATCACAATTTTCTTTACACATTTTTAATACCTCCTTATTTGCATTTACAGTCTTCACTGCCACAATCACATTCTTTGTCGCAGTCGCAACTGTTGCAACATCCTTTGAACATTATGTTCACCTCTCTCGGTTTGAAGTTTTTTCCTTTGAATTTTTTTAAAGCGTAGTTGTTTATTTCTTCCTGAAATGTTTCCATTACAGCACCGCATTCTTCGCACACACAGTGTTGATGTGCGTTGCAGCAGGCATCGTATCTGTATTCCTTGTTTATCTCAAGTCGTTGAATTTCTCCCTGCTCTGCAAGCAGATTTAGATTTCGATAGACCGTTGCAAGGGTTATTTTTGGCAGGTCTTTTTTTATTGCTTTGTACACTATTTCTGCTGAGGGATGCGTGTGTACGCTTTTCAAATACTCTAGAATTTTTTTCCTTTGTT
Organism: archaeon; assembly: GCA_043822105.1. Lineage (GTDB taxonomy): Archaea > Nanobdellota > Nanobdellia > Woesearchaeales. The sequence continues at coordinate 59,885 of JBDRCD010000010.1, forward strand.
CAGTATTTCTTACTTCAACCATTTTCCCCTTATTAATAATGATTATTAATAAGAAAGGGTGTTTTCTTTATAAAGTTTATGTTTTATTAGCACTTTTCTCCAGATTTTTTCTTGAAAATAGTTTTTGTCATGCAAACAATCCATTTCCAGTGCAATATCAAATGGATTAATACAACTGTTGCCATGGCAATGCCTGACCAAGCATGAATATCTCCCCATGTATGTCTTGGAATTCCCCAAAACAAAAGTCTTCCAGTTTTTTCTCCACTCGGAAATTTAAAGAACATTAAAAGTCCTATGGATGCAGAAACTAGGAATGATACGGCTAAGAATGCATCTACTATGTAATTTCTTTTTGCGTTGTTCATTCTCCGCTTAAACTCTTTCTTTTTTCAGGACCTCAACAATTTCAGGATTTGACAGCGTTGTTGTATTTCCAACATCCTCTGCACCTTCTGCAATGGCCTTCAGAATTCTCCTCATAATCTTTCCACTTCTTGTTTTAGGAAGTTCATTTGCAAATTGTATTTTGTCAGGTTTTGCAATTGGACCAATCATCTTGCTGACATGTATTCTCAATGTCTGGACAAGTGCATCGTCTCCGTGCAATCCTTTTTTCAAGGTTACAAATGCGTAGAGTGCCTGTCCTTTTATATTGTGGGGTATAGGAACAACTGCTGCTTCTGCAACATCTTTGTAGCTTACAAGAGCGCTTTCAACTTCTGAAGTTCCAAGCCTGTGTCCTGAAACGTTTACAACATCATCAATCCGTCCCATAATCCAGACGTAGCCTTCTTTGTCAATTTTTGCTGCGTCTCCGGCAAAGTATGCTCTGTCTTTGAGTTGGCTGAAATAGGTTTTTTTGTATCTTTCAGGATTTTTGTAAACTGTTCTTAGCATGCTTGGCCATGGCTGATCTATTGCAAGGTATCCTCCTTCTTCAGGTTTTGCAACGCTGCCATCCTCTCTTCTGATGCTTGGCTTTACTCCAAAGAATGGAAAACATGCTGATCCTGGTTTTGCATCAACAGCACCTGGGAGTGGTGTAATCATTATTCCGCCTGTCTCTGTCTGCCACCAGGTGTCAACTATTGGACATTTGGAGTTTCCGATAACTTTGTAATACCACATCCATGCTTCTGGATTGATTGGCTCTCCGACGCTTCCAAGAAGTCTTAGACTTGAAAGATCTCTTTTCTTCACCCATTCATCGCCGTATCTTGCAAGAGCTCTGATTGCAGTTGGTGCAGTGTAAAAAATGCTTACTTTGTATTTTTCAACTATCTCCCAGAACCTGTCTGGGTTTGGATAGGTTGGTACTCCTTCAAACATTACAGTTGTTGCTCCTGCTGCAAGTGGTCCGTAGACAATGTAGCTGTGTCCTGTAACCCAACCAATGTCTGCTGTGCACCAGTAAACATCTTCTTCATGATAGTCAAAGATATACTTGAAAGTCAGATAGACATACATTAGGTATCCTCCGGTTGTGTGAACCACTCCTTTTGGCTTTCCTGTGGTTCCACTTGTGTAAAGAATGAATGCAATGTCTTCGGAGTTCATCTTTGCAGGTTCGCAAGAGTTGTCTATGTCTTTTGCGTTTATTTCGTCATCCCACCAGACATCTCTTCCTTTTTTCATGTTTGTTTTTTGTTTGACTCTTTCTTTTACAATAACATATTTCACTGATTTGCACTTATCAATTATGTTGTCCACGCTTTCTTTCATAGGTATTACTTTTCCTGCTCTTAGTGTTACATTGCTTGTTACTAGAATTTTTGCCCTAGAATCATGGATTCTGTCCATTAAAGCCTCTGAACTAAATCCACCAAAGACAACGCTATGGATTGCTCCAATTCTTGTGCATGCAAGTATTCCGATGGCTAATTCTGGAATCATAGGCATGTAGAAGCAGACTCTGTCTCCTCTTTTGACGCCTCTTTTTTTCAGAACGTTTGCAAATTTTGAAACTTCTTTGTGAAGCTGCTTGTAGGTATACTTTTTACTTGGACCTTTTTCTGGTTCCCAGATGAGAGCTGTTTTGTTTCCTCTAGTTTCTAGATGTCTGTCGAGACAATTGTATGATATATTTATTTTTCCACCGTCAAACCATTTGCAGTCAAGCGTTGATTTATTCCATGAGAATACTTTATCCCATTTCTTAAACCAATCAAGGTTTTCTGCCTGTTCGGCCCAGAATTTTTCAGGATTTTTTATGGACTCATTGTACATCTTTTTATATTCCTGAAAACTCTTGATGTGTGCTTTGTTGCTGAAACTCTTGCTGGGTGGAAATTTTCTGGTCTCTTTTGCGACCGAATCTAGAACTGTTTTCATGAAATATTTCATATGTAATTGATATTTAAAGTTTTTCTTTAATTTATTAATCACTAATAAGTAGTAAATAAACGAAAACTTTATAAATAATGGATTTCATTTAACAAAATATGGCTATAAAAAGAATTAATCCACTATCAAAACCATTAAAAAATTTAAGTAAGGATATTTTTGTAAAGTCAGGACCTACTTTAGAAGGAGTGCTAAGAACATTAGATTCACACTCTCATACAAGATTTAATGATATATATCTAAGACAAGTAAAAACTATTACTCATTACTGTGAAACAATGGGTGTTGATGTTTTTTATCAAGATATTAAAGCTGATGACAATATGATTCATGAACCTAGTTTCTTAATAGTAGGAAACTGGCGAAAGATGAGAAAAGTTAGAAAAGATTTTGCAGTTGCTTTGGAATCAAAAAAGAATTCTTCTCCATTTGATTATCAAGGGAGAAGACTAGGAATAGAAGAAAGTCCTTTTATTGCACGTCACTATTTATCTCCATTAAAATATGGCGCATTTTCTTTTCATAATATGAAGGGTGATTATAATAGGACTACCTGGATGCATGTTGGTCTAACATCAAAGAGAAATCTCAACAAGTTTGTTGAAAATCTTTAGATCTTTTTCTCTTCTCTACTCTTTAATGCTAAAACAATTTTATATAGCTAATCTTTTATCATACTTTTAATGGCAATGGATATCAATAGACTTTCTTGGCTGATTGCAGGAGAAGCAGGTTATGGAATAATGACTGCAGGAATGAATTTTTCCAAGGCAATGACTCTTGCAGGTCTAAATATTCACACCCACGTTGAATATCCTTCGCTAATTAGGGGAGGACATAATTCCTTTGGTGTCAGAGTTGAAGAAAAAGAAGTCAAGTGTCCGATTGAAATGTATAACCTGATTGCTGCTTTGAACAGGGAAACAATCGACAGGCATAAACATCTGTTGACCGCCGGCGGTGGCATAATCTATGATGCTGATGAGATAACGCTTGAAAAAGGAGAAATAAGAAGTGACGTTAGGTTGTACAATGTTCCCATGATGAAAATTGTCAATGAAACAGAAGGTGCAATAAAAGTTATGAGAAACTCAATACTGCTTGGAGCTTCAATGGCAGTTATCAATCATGATTTCAGCTTTCTAGCGGAGTCAATGAGGGGCATTTATGTGGGAAAAAAGAAAGGCAATAAAATTGTTGAAATGAATGTTAAAATTGCCAAGAAAGGCTATGATTACATAAAAAAGAATTATCCTAATGACTTTGAAATAAACATTGTTAGAAGAAAAAAGAAAAAGAAAATGCTGATAACCGGTAACGATGCGATAGCACTCGGAGCCATAAAAGCAGGATGTAAATTTCTATCGGCCTATCCAATGACGCCGGCAACTTCCATAATGAACTACTTTATCAAACACGAAAAAACTGCGAAAGTAGTGATGAAACAGGCTGATGATGAGATTTCAGCAATTAACATGGCTCTTGGAGCATCTTTTGCAGGAGTAAGAGCAATGACTTCCACAAGCGGAGGCGGTTTGGCTTTAATGTCAGAAACAATAAGTCTGCTTGGAATGAGTGAAATACCGCTGGTAATTGTCAATGTCCAAAGGCCCGGTCCTGCAACAGGACTTCCAACAAGACAGGGGCAGGGAGATCTTAAGTTTATAATGAACATTGGTCATGGAGAATTTCCAAGGATTGTAATTGCACCAGGAGATATGAATGAGTGTTTCTACGAAACCTTCAATGCATTTAATCTGGCCGATAAATATCAGTTGCCGGTTTTCATTGTTTCAGACAAACACCTTGCAGCCTCATACAAATCAATTCCTAAATTTGAAACAAAACACATGAACATAGACAGGGGTTGGATGCTGACAGATGAAGAAGCAAAAAACTGGCATGACTACAAAAGATTTCTAATAACTGATTCAGGTATTTCACCAAGAGCAATTCCAGGACAGAAATCAATATTCAGATCAAGCAGTGATGAGCATAATGAATACGGAGAAATTCATGAAAAAGGCAGTAATAAAACAATGATGGAAGACAAGCGATTCAGAAAACTTGACACTGCAATGAAAGATATTCCTCTTCCGGAAGTCTATGGTTCAAAAGATGCAGACATGACTCTTGTTGGCTGGGGCTCTACTAAAGGAGCAATTCTTGAAGCAATGGAATATCTGGAAAAAGACGACATAAAAGTAAACTTCCTGCATTTTGTATACATATTTCCATTTCATGCAGAGTATGTCTTGAATTTTCTGAAAAACTCCAAACAAGTCATTGGTATTGAAGAAAACAAATCCGGACAGTTGGCAGGAATAATAAGAGAGCACACCGGTTTTAAGATTGAAAGAAAAGTTCTGAAATACAATGGAAGAACATTTTTTCCAAGTGAAATTTACGATGAATTAAAGAGGGTTTACTATGGTTGATTTAAACACATTATCAACAGGAAGCTATGTACCGGACTGGTGTCCAGGGTGTGGAGATTATATTATTCTTAACGCTCTGAAAAGGGCAATTGTGAAACTGAATCTTGATCCAAAGGATGTGGTCATAGTTTCAGGTATTGGCTGCTCCTCAAAACTTCCACAGTGGATAAATGTCTTTGGATATCATGGAGTGCACGGACGGGGTCTTCCGGTTGGCACAGGAATAAAAATTGCCAACAAGAAACTTCATGTTATTGTTATTGGGGGAGATGGAGATGTCTATGGTGAAGGAATGAATCACTTTATCCATTCTTTGAGAAAAAATGTTGATATCACACTAATTGTTCATGATAATCAGGTCTATGGACTGACAAAAGGACAGACTTCACCAACAACTTTGAAAGGTGCAACCTCAACATCTGCACCAGAAGGAGGGTTTGATGATCCTATAAATCCAATCGGACTTGCGGTTGCGCAGAGAGCATCCTACATTGCAAGAAGTTTTGCAGGAGACCTTAATCATTTAACAGACTCAATTGCAGATGCCATTGCTTTCAAAGGATTTTCTTTCCTCAATGTTTTCCAGCCCTGTGTAAGTTTCAATAAACTGAATACCTATGACTGGTTCAAAGCAAAAGTCTATGATTTGCAAAAAAAAGGCTACGAGCCAAACGACATCAATAAAGCTTTCAAAAAAGCTTTTGAAATGGGTGATAAGATTCCAATAGGAGTATTTTTCAAGGAAAAAAGAAGGCTCTATGAAGATGAACATACAATACTTGCAAAGACTCCGCTTGTCAAACAAAAGATAGATAATATTAACATCAATAAACTTTTGGAAGAGCATTGTTAAGGTAAGGTTTATATAGGTGGTTTTGTTTCTGAAATTCTTTCGAATGAGATAGTGATAAATAATGAGCGTTGATGATATAATAGTAAAATTGGAAAAATCCGAGTTACATAGGAACAACGGAAAAGAATATATCTTTAGAGCGTTTCTGAAAGGAAAAGAAATAGGTCAATATATATTTACCTATGATCCAGGTATGTTTTCTAATTTTACAAGTCAAAATATCAAAACCTTCGTGTCTTTTATAACCATGAACAAAGGCTATCATGGAAAGGGATATTCAAAAAAAATAATGAAACAGTCAATTTCTAAGTTTAAAGGAATTGTGAAGGGCAAAACACTTCATCTGGTTGATATGACAAGAATAATAAGAAAAAGCAAGAATAGTCCAAACTCTACAAGATACAAAAAAATTCACGCCTCTTTTGAGAGGTTTTTCATAGAAAATGGTTACACTCAATGCGATAATCTTAATGGTATGATAAATAGTTATGGAAAGAACTTTCGTTTTTTCTGAAAGAATTGATAATTCCAAAAAATTTATATAGTCTGCAACTAAAAATTCTATTGTAAAAAGAGGTGTTACATGGATAGAAGTAAAGAGTTTGTTCTATGGTTTGACCAACTGGGCATAGAAGATGTAGGGCTTGTTGGCGGAAAAAACGCATCTCTTGGAGAAATGTACAGGAATCTTGTGCAAAAAGGTGTAAAGATTCCAAATGGTTTTGCAATCACAGCTTATGCATATCATTATTTGCTTGATTGTGCAGGCATTAGGGATGCCATAAAAAAAGTTCTGTCTGATTTGGATACTTCTAATATGAAGAATCTTCAGCAAAGAGGAGAAAAAGTAAGAGAGATAATAAGAACTGCGGAGTTTCCTCCGGAACTGAAAAACAAAATTATTGAAGAATATGGTCATCTCTGTGAGCAGTATGGCGAAAACGCTGACGTTGCCGTCAGAAGCAGTGCAACGGCTGAAGATCTGCCGGATGCAAGTTTTGCAGGACAGCAGGAAAGCTATCTAAACATCAGAGGACCTGAACAGCTCATCGATGCCTGCAAAAAATGTTTTGCATCACTTTTCACAAACAGGGCAATAAGCTATCGGGTGGATAAAAATTTTGATCACTTCTCAATCGGACTGAGCATTGGGGTTCAGAAAATGGTTCGCTCTGACAAGGCATGTTCGGGAGTCATGTTCTCAATTGATACAGAGTCAGGCTTTGAAAACGCTGCCTTTATCACAGCAAGTTATGGTCTTGGAGAAAATATTGTTCAGGGAGCAGTAAATCCTGATGAGTACTATGTTTTTAAGCCGACCTTAAAGCAGGGTTTTAAATCTGTAATCAGCAAAAAGGTTGGTGAAAAATCAATAAAGATGATCTATGATTATCAAGGCAACAAGCCTACGAAGAATGTGCCTGTTGATTTAGAGGATAGGAAAAAATTTGTTCTTTTAGATGAAGAAATACTTTTACTTGCCAGATGGGCCTGCATAATAGAGGACCATTATTCGGATCAGGTCAAACATTTTAAACCAATGGATATGGAATGGGCAAAAGATGGAAATACTGGAGAGCTCTTCATTGTTCAGGCAAGACCAGAGACTGTTCATTCTCAAAAAGACAAGAGAAAGATGAAGCAATATGTCATGAAAGAAAAGGGGAAAATTATTATCAAAGGACATTCTGTTGGAGAAAAAATCGGTGCTGGAAAAGCAAGAGTCATAAAAGATGTTCATAGTATTCATGATTTTGAGAAAGGAGAAGTTCTTGTTACGGAAATGACTGACCCTGACTGGGAGCCAATAATGAAGATTGCTTCGGCAATTGTTACAAACAGGGGTGGAAGAACCTGTCACGCGGCAATTATTTCTCGGGAGCTGGGTATTCCTTGCGTTGTTGGAACTGATAACGGCACTGAAAAAATAAAGATTGGTGAAGAGATAACAGTTGATTGTTCTCAAGGAAGCGATGGACTGGTCTATAGGGGATTTCCTAAATTTGAAGTTATTGAAACTGATCTCGGTACAATTCCAAAGACAAAAACAAAAATAATGATGAATCTGGCTGCGCCTGACCAAGCATTTGAACAAAGTTTTATTCCCAATGAAGGAGTTGGTCTTGCAAGAGAAGAGTTCATTATCAATTCTCACATTTCAATTCATCCTTTGGCGCTTCTGAGATTTGATGAAGTAAAAGATGAAGGTGTCAGGAAGAAAATAAATGATTTGACCTTTGGATATGATGATAAAGCACAGTTCTTCGTCGACAAACTGGCTGAAGGAATAGCTATGATTGGAGCAGCATTCTATCCAAAACCAGTAATTGTTAGACTGTCTGATTTTAAATCAAATGAATATGCAAACCTCATTGGCGGAAAACAGTTCGAGCCAAAAGAAGACAACCCAATGATTGGTTGGAGAGGCGCATCAAGATATTATGATCCAAACTATAAAGAAGCATTTGGTCTTGAATGCAAAGCTTTTTTGAAAGTTAGAAATGAGATGGGACTAACCAACGTTGAAGTTATGATTCCATTTCCAAGAACAGTTGAAGAAACCAAAAAAGTTGTTGAAACAATGGCTGAATTTGGTTTGAAAAAAGGTGATAATGGTCTTAAGATTATTGGAATGTGTGAGATTCCTTCGAATGTAATTCTTGCTGAAGAATTCTTAGAAGTTGTAGATGGATTTTCTATTGGAACAAATGATCTGACACAATTAACACTTGGTGTTGACAGGGATTCCGAGCTGGTTGCGCATGTTTACGATGAAAGAAACGAAGCTGTGAAGAGACTGGTCAAGCAGGTCATTGAAGTCTGTAATGCAAAAGGAAAGTATGTTGGAATATGTGGACAGGCACCTTCTGATTATCTTGAGTTTGCAGAGTTTGTCGTCGAGTCCGGAATACAAACGATGTCTTTGAATCCGGACACTGTTATTAAAACAACGATGGCTATTGCAGAGTTGGAGAAGAAGCTAGGACTTTAGTTTTTTGATAATGCCTTTATGCGCATCTACTTCTATTTTATCGCCTGTTTTTAGAATACTTGTAGCATGTTTTACGCCTACAATGCAAGGAACATTGAATTCTCTTGAAACAATACCTGCATGAGAAGTAATTCCTCCCATTTCAGTTACTATCGCACCTGCTTTTCTCATGACAGGCACAAAATCTGCACTGGTTGCAGGTGCAATTAGAATGCCGCCTTTTTCAAAGTCTTTTAATTGATTGGAACTTTTTGCAACAAAAGCAGTTCCTGTTGCTTTTCCTATTGAAGCAGGCATGCCTTTTAGTTCTGCTGTCTTATCAATTTTTGTTTTTGAATGAATATGATTCCATGCCCACTTTGCTTCTTTTTCTGTGCTTAGATATCTATCTTTATCTGCAGAGATGTACAAAGTAAGTCTTAATCTGTCTTCTATTAGTTTTTTTGAAACTTTTTGTTTAAATCTTGTAAAAAATATTATTTCTTCCCTAACTAATTCTTTGAGGTCATAATAAGAAATTCCTAATCTTTTTGTGATTTCTTTTTGCATTGGCATAATATAATATGTGGAAAGACTCATTACGGCATTGTCTTCTGTTCTGCAGAAAGCTGTTTCTCTTAAACCCTTTATCAACAATTTTATTCTCTTGCTTGGTCTTAACTTTTTTATTAATTTTTTAACTTCTTTTTTTGTTTTCTTATCAAAAATATCTCCAAGTCTGACACTTTCAATTTTGAAAGATTGGTTGTTTGAAAGATAATTTTTTATTTCTTCAGTATATTGTTCTTTTGTTGTTGGTGGATTATTAACAAGGATTGTCAAATAGCCATGTTTTTTTGCATGCATTGCTATTAACTTTTGTACTTCTCCTTCTTTGTTTTCTAATACATCTTGTTTCCATTTAAAATTTGATTGAACTTTTTTAACTAAAGAAAAAAACTCTTGTCTTTCTTTGAAAAGTCTTGACTCTTTTTGTGGTGTTAGTAACAAATTTAAGTGATATGGTAATTTTTCTTCTTCACCTAATTCTTTTAATCTTTTTTTCAAATAATTTTCAAGTATTGGAACAAAAAATTTCTCTATGTACATGTTGAAATGATCATAAACTGCGTTAAAAGTAAAATGTTTTAGAGTTTCTATGTAAGTGCTTGCAAGGTCTGAACTTTGCATGTTCTTAAAATTTCTCTGCCCGATTTTTTTTAATGCTTCTAAATCTTTATCTGTCTGTTTTTTGTAGTTTTTGAAAGAGTTCAGAATCCATCTAGGGTTTTCTTTGAAGTTTTTTAGGAACTGTTGCTCCATTTCTTCATAGTCTTCTTTTGCATGATAAATTGTTGCAACTCCATCTTTGAAAAAACAGGCCGCGTTTTTTAGATACGTTCCTGAAAGTCCTTTGAATAAATCTTGAAATTCAGGAGATGTATCATATATGTTGTCCAGCATTGGCCAATTTCCTGACCAAAACCAGACCCATGTCTTTGACTTTACAATGTTCTTTATGTCTTTCACAATTCTCACCTTTTCTTTGACCTACATTGATGTTTTTTGCGCCTCGAAATGCTTTTCCACATCATATTGTCTAGGTAAGGTTGACAAAGTGTTTCCAAGTGTTATTGTTTCATCTCCAAGATAAAGCGTTGGTTCTGTTTCTGCGAAAACATATCTGCAACTCAAACTTCCTTTTGGACTTCCGCCAAGATCTTTTACGAGATTTAGTATTTTGTCTTGTTTTTTACCTCCCATCACTAATGCGAGTTCAATGAGATGTGTTTTTTCAGAATCTCCATGTCCTGAGAATACAAAATTGTTTTTAGAGTTTATTGCAATGTCTCTCATGACATGTCCGAATATTCCTAAGAATCCGTACGCAGTGTTTCTTGCAAGCTCTGTGTATGTTTCAGGATCATTTCCTTTTAGCATTTGTTCTGCTACACAGCTTATATCTCCTCCAGGTCCATCATAACTTTTTCCTGTAGATGGTATATATTCTGCTGGATAAACTGCTGTGAAATGTAATGTGTCTATTCTTTTAGCTTTGTCTCCAAGCATTGCTTCTACTGATTCTCTTGCTCTTGTCATTCCTGTTTCAATTCCAATAATATCTGTCAGATTGTATGTTTCTATTAGTTCTTCTCCAAACACTTTTGCTTTGATTTTCTCAGAGTCTGGAATTCCACGCTCCATGTCTGATACTCCTTTTAGTTTTGGGCTTTTGAAATGTCTTGTTATTAATAATTGGTTCATTTTTCTAACCTCCAGTTAATTAAGGATAATGATATGTTTTATTTAAACATATACTACAACTATTTTTGTACCAAAAGGTTTAAAAACTAGCTTAACTTTCTCTAGTATTATGTTAGAATTAAGCATACCTCAAAAGGGTGAAAAATCAGGAAACGCAAAAGATTTAATATTTACAGTCTTGACTCAAGAAAGTCCACTATCTTTAATGGAACTTACAAACAGAATAAAGAGTCAGTACAATTTAAGACTTACATATCAAGCCATTAGAAAGGCTGTTGAAAAACTAAATGATCAAGGAGTTTTAAAAAAAGAAGGAAAGAAATACTCTATTAGTCAAGAATGGTTACTGGAACTAAAAACTTTTTTTGATAAAATGCTGATGACAAAAGATTCAGGCAAAACAGTATATAATTTTACAAAAGAACTTGCGAAAGAAGACTATGCTGTATATACATTCAGCAACTTACTTGACTTAGACAACTTTTGGGGAGATATGCTAATGTATCTAACAAAGAATATAGGTCCTGATGAAATAAAAGTTGCTATTAATTATGATGCTTATATGTGGTGGATGCTTTTCAATCTAGGAAGAGAAACAAAAATATACAAATATAACACGAAGAACAAGATAAAAACATATTTTCTCTGGACAAGAGATGTTCCTTTGAACAGATGGGGATCTAAAGTGTACAGCGAATTGGGCTTTGAATCAAAAGTAAAGAACATTATGGAGCTTGATGAATCAGTATATGTGAACACAGTTGGAGATACAGTAATACAAGTAAAGTTCTCAAAAGATATTATGAAAAAAATAAGAACCTACTTTGAAAAGTACAAAGCAACGCAAGAGATTAGCATGAAAGATATAACAAAAATAGCTCACGAACCCTGTGAAGTAAAATTCATAATATTCAGAAACCCAACCCTTGCAAAGAACATAAGAGATACATATATGAAATATTTCAAGTGATTGTAGTAACTTTTATTAACAACTTCTATTTTCTTTTCTAAATGCTTAAGAAGAAAAAGTTTGCAGGTCTTGATTTTGATAAAACTGTTTGGAAGGACTATAGTATCTGGCAGAGCCTTGATTTTCTTGAAGATGCAGGTATTGTTGATGAGAAATTAAGGACTGATTTGCAAATGATAACCGATTGGAAAAATGCTGGAAAAGATAATCTTGGTGGCAGGTATACCTATGATATGGTGTGTCATGATTATGGAACTATGTGGGCGAAAACTATGACTGGAGTTCCACAGGACGCAGTTGTCGAAGCTTCTGAAAAAATGATAAATGAAAAGTATGATGAAAGTATTTATTCAGCAACTCCTGAATTGGTCGAACTTTTGCAGAAGAATGATTACGACGTCGTATTTGTGTCTCTTGCACCTATTGAGATACTGAGGCCTGTTGCAAAACGACTGGGTATTGAAACAATACTTGCATTTGAAATGATTGCTACAAATGGTGTTTACACTGGTCTTACAAAAACTAACATTCATCATCCGGGTGGAAAAGGAATTGAGCTGGGTAAACTAAAAGCATCTGGAAACTATGACTGGAAAAATTCTATTGCTTTTGATGATTCTCCTAATGGTTTGAGTATGCTTGGGAAAGTTGATATAGGTGTAATATTAAATCCTACTGATGGAATGGATAAACCAGAAAATAGAAATGGTCACACAGTTCTTTATAATTCCAATGTTATTCCTGGTGTGACAAACCTGCTAAACGCAAACCGATTATAGCAATATATTTATATCAGTAATTCTTTAGTATTTTTATCATGCATGAAATTAGAGAGGTGAGGGCTAGGCAGGTTCTGGACTCCAGAGGAAATCCTACTGTCGAAGCTGAAGTTTTTACTAAGAATAATTCTGCAAGGGCAATTGTTCCTAGCGGTGCAAGCACTGGAATTCATGAGGCTCTTGAACTGAGAGATGGTGGTAGAGAATATCTTGGAAAGGGTGTGAAAAAAGCAGTTAATAATATTCTTTGGATGAGAAAATTTCTAATTGGAAGAAGCGTTATTCAGCAGGAAGAAATAGATACTTTGATGAGACAGTTTGATGGTACAAAAAACAAAAGAAAATATGGCGCCAATGCTATTCTTGCCGTAAGTCTTGCATGTGCCAGAGTTGCTGCAAAAGAAGAAAAAAAGCCGCTCTTTGAATACCTGAGCAATCTCTTTGGTGAAAAACCAAAAATGCCGACTCCTTTCATGAATATTATCAACGGAGGAATGCATGCAGACAATGACCTTGATTTTCAGGAGTATATGCTTGTTCCCAAAGGTGATAATTTTTCAGATTCTCTTCGAATAGGAGTTGAAGTTTATCATGAACTAAAAAAAGTTCTGAAGAAAAGAGGATTATCCACTGGCGTTGGTGATGAAGGAGGATTTGCACCCGACCTTAAGGATTACGAAGAGCCAATAAAACTGATACTGCAGGCTGCCAAGAATCTTGGCTATGAAAAAAAAGTAAAGATTGCATTGGACATAGCTGCATCAGACATATATTTCAATGGAAAATACATTGTTGAAGGAAAAAAGCTTTCTGCAAATCAGCTTTCTGATCTTTATGGCAAGCTAATAAAAAAATATCCTATAGTTTCAATTGAGGATCCTTTCCATGAAGAAGATTTCAAAGCATTTGCAGATTTCACAAAAAAATATGGAAAGAAAATAAAAGTTGTAGGAGATGATTTGCTCGTTACCAATGTCAGCAGAATGCATAAAGCGTTGGACATTGGTGCCTGTAACACTCTTCTTTTGAAAGTCAATCAGATTGGAACACTTACCGAGGCCATGAAAGCAGCAAATCTTGCCTATAGGCATGGTTGGGGTGTAATGGTCAGCCACAGAAGCGGTGAGACAGAGGATTCTTTTATCGCAGACCTTGCAGTTGCTCTTGGATGCGGCATGATAAAGACCGGTGCTCCCTGCAGGGGCGAGAGAACTGCCAAATACAATCAATTGCTCCGAATTGAGGAGAAAATATATTAATCCCAAACACCAATTAATGCTTATGCATGTCGTAAAACCAAATAAGAAAAAATTGTTCTTTGTACTTAATGTTGAAGTACTTTCAACTGCAATCCTAATAATATTTCTTCTGACGGTTTATCATCTGTTTGAAGGTCTGGGAAAATACTATGACTGGTCTGTTTTTGGAATAATAATCTTTGCAGCAGTGTTTCTGCTTTTTAAGTATATTTCTTTACTGGGTGAACAGTTCAAATTTACAGATAATCAACTCCGAGTTCGAAAATCATTCCTTATTTTTTTCAGAAGGACAAAGAGAATTCCTTTTCATGGAATTTCTCATGTGAAAAAAAGAGCTGATGGGTTTTTTGACAGCATGTTAAATACAGGAACCATAACCTTTGACATCAGTGCAACGGGTCAGAAGAACCTGAAGCTGAAGCACATGGATGACCCTGGAAAAGTGCTGGATGAAATTAACAATGCAATGCGTTCACACAACGTCAAGACTCAAACAGAATACACAGAGCGTTTCAAATTAAAAAAAGAGCTTGAGAAAGGTGGACTTTAATTCACAAATTTTATAAACATCAGATTCTATGTTTTATTCATGGTGAGCAAAGAAGAGGTTATGAAAGCTTTGAAAAAAGTTCTTGATCCTGAGATAGGTCTGAGCATTGTTGATCTTGGTCTGATTTACGACGTAAAGATTGATGGTGAAGTAGTTGATATTAGCATGACTTTGACTTCTCCTGGATGCCCTATGGCTCCTGAGATAATGGCTGATGCAGAGAATAATGTTCTGAAATTAAAAGGTGTTAAAAAAGCCAAAGTTGAGTTTGTTTTTGATCCTCCATGGACTCCTGAAAAAATGAGTCCTGAAGCCAGAATGGAACTTGGTATTTAGATTCTTTCGTCGAATTCTTTTTTCAACTGATTGACTAGAGCGTATGCTTCCTGAACTTTATCTGCTATTTCATCACAGGCTTTTGATCTTTTTCTATCATTGTCGTATTCTTTTTTTTCTATTTCATCAACTTGAGAAATGATTTCTTTCAGCAAATTCCTTACTTTATCGTGCCTATGTGTCATACAAACCCCTCTATAAATAATAAAGCTTCTAAAGTATTTAAATATATTCTTTTAACACAAATCTTTATAAATCCCCTTTTATTTGCTCGTCCTATGGTTTTAGATAAACTTTCAGATTCTTTGAAGAATACCTTGAAGAAGGTTACAGGAGCAACCTTTGTAGATGAAAAGCTGATAAACGAGCTTGTAAAGGATATTCAGCGTGCATTATTGCAGTCGGATGTCAATGTGCAGATGGTCTTTGATTTGACTAAAAAAATCAAGGAAAGAGCTCTTAAAGAGACTGAAGCAAACATTCTTTCAAAAAAAGAGCAGATTGTCAAGATTGTCTACGATGAACTGGTTGAATTTTTGGGTGGTGCTGGCTCAAAAATGCACATCAAGAAAAAACCTTTCAGAATAATGCTTGTTGGGCTTTTTGGTAGTGGAAAAACAACTCTGGCCGGCAAACTAGGTAATTTCTACAAGAAGAGAGGTCACAAAGTGGCAGTTATCCAGACAGACACATGGAGACCTGCGGCCTATGATCAACTGAAACAATTGGCTGAAAAGTCAAAGGTATCTTTCTTTGGAGAGAAAAAAGAGAAAAACCCTGTCAAGATCTACAAGAAATACAAAAAAGATCTTGATAAACATGACATTGTAATAATAGATTCTGCAGGAAGAGACGCTCTCAGTAATGAACTGATCAAGGAGTTGAATGCTCTGAACAAAGAGGTCAATGCAAATGAGAATCTGCTTGTAATCAGTGCTGACATAGGTCAGTCTGCTGAAAAACAGGCCAAAGCTTTCCATGAATCATGTGGTGTTACAGGTGTTGTTGTGACTAAGCTTGATGGAACTGCAAAAGGTGGTGGAGCCTTGATTGCCTGCTCTGTAACTGGAGCCAATGTTAAATTTATTGGTATCGGTGAAAAAATTGATGATATTGAAGAGTTCAAGCCAGAAGGTTTTGTCGGAAGACTTCTTGGCATGGGTGACCTTGAAGCTTTGCTTGAAAAAGCAAGCGAAGTCATGTCTCAGGACAAGGCAGAAGATCTTGGAAAGAGGTTTCTGAAAGGAGAGTACAATCTTATTGATCTCTATGAACAGATGAGTGCCATGAAGAAGATGGGTTCTCTAAGTAAACTCATGGAAATGGTTCCTGGCCTTGGAAAACTGAAGATTCCTAAGGATGCTTTGGAAGTGCAGGAGGGTAATCTTGAGAAGTGGAAATTTGCCATGAATTCCATGACCAAGGCAGAACTTGAAGACCCTGACATTCTAGATGGTCAGAGGGTTGAAAGAATTGCTAAGGGTTCTGGTTTGCAGGTGAGTGATGTCCGTTCTTTGATAAAGCAGTACAAGCAGTCCAAGAAAATGGTTAAGATGATGAAGGGTGGCAGTGAAAAGAGCATGGACAAGATGATGAAGAAGCTTGGCGGCGGAAACATGCGTATGTAGGTTTGTATATACTTTAGTAATCTCTTTGAGCAACTTCTTTTTGAAATTTTTCTTCCATTTTTTCTGACAGGTAATTGACTCCTTCTTTTCCAAGTTGAGTAAATTTGTTTATGAAATCCTTTTGTAATTCTTGATTATTTAACCTATACCCTGAATGTTTTCTTTGCATTTTTGAATCTGTCATTAATAGTTTCCAAGCTTTTGATCCTGGAAATGGTGTCATAATACTATAATAACTCATTTCTATTTCACAGAGATTATTTATTTGATATGCCAACCTAAATGTATCTTCAACTGTTTCTTCTGATTCTCCAATAAGCCCTAAAACATATGAGGGAGACGCTTTTACACCTCCTTTTCCAAGAAGTTCAACAGAATAAAGAATTTGCTTTATAGTGTTTGGTTTTCCATTTTGTCTTAATATCTGTTCATTGCCTGATTCAATTCCTAAAATAATGCTATCTATACCTATCTTTTGTGCAAGTTCCACAACTTCTGGATTTATATGTCTGGTATCTGCATAAACTCTTACTGGTGCACCCCAATGTCCTTCTTTATCAATAATTTCTACAAACTCTTTTAGCCATTTTTTATCATACAGCCAAGAATCACTAAATTCTTCGATTCTGTCAGCACCTTGATTTATTAAATATTGAAATTCCTTGTGAACTTGTCCAGGACTTTTACTTCTAAGTGTTGTATCGGTTCTAGAACAGAAGCTGCAACCTTTGTCATTTTGTCTCATTGGGCAGCCTTTTTTTGTAAAAGAGCTAAGAGGTTTTTTGTGTTTGTGGTTTGTTTTAACGGATTTTAACACTTCTTCAAATTTTGTCCAGTATTTTTGTATGCCAATTCCTTTTAAGCTCCAGTTTATAGAAGGTAATTTTTCTAGATTCATTAAATGTATAGGATTATCGATTACTTTGTCTTCATATCTGTAGGTTAAATTTGGAATTTGCCTTGGATTAAATCCTTCTGCAAGTAATCTTAATGCTTCTTCTCCATCATAGCGAACAACATAGTCAATGTTTGAATTTGTCAATAGTTCTCTTGCTAATGGTGTTGCTGCTTGACCTCCTACAACGACAGTCGAACCTTTTTCTTTGGCAGTCTCTGCTATTTTGTCAAGTGATCTTGTTGAAAAAATATTAAAATTTATTCCCACGATTGGTGCATCTAATTTTGATTCTATTGACTTTAGGTTTTGATGCTGTCCATCCAATATATCAATATGATGATTGTATTCTTGAAGATAGTTGCCCAGCCAAATTAGTCCAAGTGGTGCAAAGACTCCATCTTCATATAGAGGAACTTCTCCTTTGTCAACAGGTGCAGATATTAATTGTATTTTGGTCATTTTAACCACTTTGTTGTGGAGCTATGTAGGTCTTAAATATATTTGTAGTTCATTATGAACAACAACTTTAAATATTAGTTTTACTTTCTATGCTGTATGAATACCAAAATACTCGAAGAACTGGGCTTCAACGATAAGGAAATTAAAGTATATCTTGCACTCCTTAGATGTGGCTCAATATCTGCTTCAAAAGTTTCTAAGGAGACAAACATTGACAGAGCAACTTGTTATAGGTATATCGATTCTTTAATCCATAAGGGATTTGTTTCTTGTGTTATTGAGAATAATATGAAGTATTTCAACGCTGCTCACCCTGAAAAAATACTGAGTGATCTTAAACAGAAAGAAAAAGATTACAAGGAGATATTGCCTGAATTGCTCTCTTTAGAAAAAATACCTAAAGAAGAAACTATTACTGAGATGTATAGAGGAAAAGAAGGTCTGAAAACAGTGTTAAAAAACATTCTAAGAACAAAAGAAGATCACTGTGTGCTTGGTGATGAAGGTCATTTTCAAGATTTGCTTCCTGTTTACTTTGGACAGTTTATTAACTCTTGCCTAAAGAACAAAATAAAAGAAAAGATTCTTTGCAGTGAAAAGGTAAAAAATAAAATTCAGAAGTATGACTATAAACACTCTGAGACTAGAGCTTTACCTCACAATGTTGTGGTTCCTACAACGACACTGATATATTCTGATAAGATTGTTTTGTTTGACTGGGAGCTACCTTTTTCTGCTGTCGTAATAAAAAATAAGAATATGGCTCTGTCCTACAAGAGTTATTTTGAACTTCTTTGGAAGACTGCTAAAAAGTAATTTTTTTTAATTCTTAAGAAAATAAAAAAAGGGGCTTGAAGAGCTAAGGGGTGTATGAGGTGTTGGCTGCTAAGAATATAACAGTTGAAATAAACTCTTCGCGCCCTTTAGTTACTATATAGTAGTACTAGTATTTAAATGTTTCGTTTTTTTACCACTCATCAGTGAATTACCAGGTTAAATACTTCTTAATAAACCAATTTTCTCGTCTGATAAGCCATTTTCTGCCTTCATCGTACAAAAGTATAAAAACAGCGAAAGGAACCGCCACCAGCAGACTGGATAGTGGAACTGCATGTGTGCCAAAGAAAGTACTTGCAGGAGTGTAGACTATTATCCATACCAATAGCAGTTCAGTTGCTATGCCCAGCAGTATTAGCTTGTTTGATAGCAGTCCGTGCTTGAAAATTGACTGTCTTCTTGTTTTGCATATTAAAACGTCTGGAATCTGACAAATGACTATGCTTGCAAAGAAGCCAGAAATGGCTTTCAAATACAAAACATCAGTTACTGCAAGTTCTGTACCCCAAGTCCAACCACCTTGGTAAAGTATAAAGAAATAAACTGCAAAGCCTGCGGCCGCCTGAAGCATTCCAACGATTCCATAGGATATGAACAACAACTGAGGAGTGAGCAGACGTTCTTTTCTTGAACGAGGTTTTTCTTTCATAACGTCTGATTCGGATTTTTCACTGCCAAGACCCAGAGCTGGAAGAAGGTCGGTGCCAAGGTCGATGGCAAGAATTAAAATAACTGTTAATGGCAATGGTATTCCCAGAAGTACAAAGGCAATGAACGGCAGTATTTCAGGAACATTGCTTGTTAGAATGTATGCTATGAATTTCTTTATGTTTGCGTAGATTGTTCTTCCTTCTTCAACGGCATTAACTATTGTTGCAAAGTTATCATCAAGTAGAACCATGTTGCTGGCTTCCTTTGCTACTTCTGTGCCCATTATGCCCATTGATATTCCAATGTCGGCATTCTTCAATGCAGGAGCATCGTTTACACCGTCTCCGGTTACAGCAACTATTTCTCCATTTGCCTGTAGAGCCCTAACTATTTTCAGTTTCTGCTCAGGAGATGTTCTTGCAAATATCAGATAATCTTTCATAATGTATTCTTTTAATTCTTCATCCGAGAGCTTTTCCAGTTCTTCACCAGTCATAATATGTCCTTGCTTTCCTTCAGGTATAATTCCAACCATTTTTGCGATGGCTTCTGCAGTGAGGCTATAGTCTCCTGTTATCATTATTACTTTGATGCCTGCTTCTTGACATTTGGATATTGCAACAGGAATTTCTGGTCTTGGAGGATCTATTATTCCAATTAAAGCAACAAAGATGTATTCATCGTCTTCAATATGTTTTGGAGATGTTTTGTAGGCAAGGCCAAGAACTCTTTCTCCTCTTGAGGCCATTTTCCTATAGTGTGCTTCTATAATGTTTCTTGATGTTTCATCAAGTTTTTCAAGATGGTTGTTTAAAAGGATTTTACTGCATTTTTTCAAAACAACTTCAGGAGCTCCTTTGAGATAGGAATATGAATTATTTTTATGTTCATTTATTGTTACCATGTATTTTGTTTGTGAGTCAAATGGTTTTTCATCTACTCTGACATGTTCTTTATTTATTTTGCCTATGTCCACATATTTTGCAGCATAGTACAAGAGAGATCCTTCTGTGGGATCGCCAAGGTATCCTTTCTTGTCAAGTTTTGCATTGTTGCATAGAACTGCAATTCCGAGAGCTTTGTCAAATCCGTCTTTTGCTGTTAAGTCCTCGTTTTTTCCTAGTTCGTTCAGGTTGATAAATACTGAGTTGACAAACATCTTGTTTTGGGTTATGGTTCCTGTTTTGTCTGTGCAGATGACTGTTGTTGAACCCAATGTTTCAACTGATTCAAGATTTTTGATTAAAGCATTCTTCTTTGCCATCTTTTTTGAAGCCATGCTTAGAGCGAGAGTTACCGTCGGCAGAAGTCCTTCGGGAACATTGGCAACTATTATTCCAATTGCAAAAATCAGGCTTCCTATTAATTGGTTTCCTAGTAATATGCTCACCAAAAAGAATACGGTTCCCAGAATGATTGCAATGGTTGAAATTATTTTTATGAAATGGTTCAACTCTTTTTTTAATGGGCTGATTACTGTCTTTGTTTCTTTTGTGAGTTTTGCAATATGTCCAATCTGGGTATTCATTGCTGTTGCGTAGACCAGTGCAAGACCTGTCCCAGACTGCACAAGTGTTCCTGAAAAAACCATGTTTCTTGACTCAAGAATATTTTCATCGGTTGTTTCAAGAGTTCTAAGTTGTGGTTCTGATTCTCCAGTTAATGATGAGTGGTCAACCTTAAGTAGGTGTTGGTCAATTAATCTTGCATCTGCTGGGATTTTGTTTCCTTCTTCAAGATACATTATATCTCCAGGAACCAGATGCTTTGCAAGGATTTCTTCTTTTTTGCCGTCTCTAAGAACCATTATTTTTGTTGGCATCATGTTCTTGAAACTCTGCATTATTTTTTCAGACTGATATTCCTGTATGAATGTGAAGACTGCATTTAGGAAGACGACGATTATCAGTGCGAAACCAATATATAGGTTTCCTTCGCCTGGAGATATGAACTCTGCTGTGAATGCCAGAAGAGAGCCTGCCATTAGAAGAAGTGCAAAGAAGTTTGTGAAATTTTTTAGAAACTTGAATATTATTGGTGTTTTGTCCTTTTCTTCAATGGTGTTTTCTCCATACTTTTCTAGTCTTGCATCTGCTTCTTTACTAGTAAGACCATTCTTTGAAGATTCTACTCGTCTGTAAAGTTCCTTAATAGGAACACTGTGTTCGTTCATTTCTCACTCTCTTTTTATTCAAATATCATTTCTTCTGCAGGGAAGACATAATCTTCTCCCATTATTGCAGTCTCTACTTTTTGTATTATGTTTGAAAACTCTTTTGTTAAGTTTGAAATTATATCATTGTATTCTGCGTAGTGTTCGCACATTATCTCAAGTTCAATGTCCCATGGGCTGATTTGCTTCACCATGTGTATGATTGCAGGAACTTTTCTTGTGTATTCCATCAGTCTTTCTTCATCTTCTTTCGTCAAATTTTTGAAGTATAAGAATGTTTTGAAGAATTCATGACCGAGCTTGTTATGATCAATGATTGCTTTGTATCTGAATACTATTCTTTTCTCTTCAAGTTTTTTCATCCTGCTCCTAACAATATCAATAGTAGTGTTGTGTTTTCTTGCAATGTCCACCACGTTTATCCTTGAGTTCTGGAATAGTTCTTTTAGTATCTTTTTTTCTATTGGTTCTAGAGTATAATTTTCTGTCTCGCCAAACATAGTTTTCCAATTGGTTTCAGTTTCATGGTAAAAAGTCCTATCACAGATGTTTACATTGACAAGTATTGCTGTGTGGCTGTCCAGTATGAGGTCCCTGTATCTCGAGAACAATTCATTTTTGAGATCGAAGAATTCTCTTGCTGACTTCACAAAATAGGTTAGTCCAACATTCCATGCTCCTTCAGCAACCCCTAGCCAAAAAAGTCTCTTGTCTTTCTTGATGTATTCAACAAACTCTTTTTTCTGCTCAGGCTTGTTTGCTAGGTTGAGATATATCTTTGAACTCTGATAGCCTATCTTTGTGGGGTCTATCCATGCTGTAAACCCTAGAATGATATTTTTTTCTTGTAGTTGTTTTATTCTGTATCTCACTGATTCCTTGCTTCTTCCGACCAATTTTGCAAGCCTTGTATCTGGAATTCTTGCATTTTTGTCCAATTCGTATAGAATCTTCTGGTCTATTTTGTCTAGTTTCATAAGCTTATATTACTAAATAGTTGGTTTTCTATATAAATATTTCCATGTTTTTAGTAAAAATCAATGGATAGTTTAATATACTATAATTACTATTACTACTCTAAAGTTAATAAAGAAAAAGAGGTCGAGAAAATGGATGAAATAAATGATGAATTAACAAAACCTGAAAGATTCAACTACCTTTTTGTAGCTGATCTTTCAAGATTTAGTTATGATCTGATGAAACCTGAACATCCAGATACTGCTCCAGTTGTAATTGTTCCAGGACTTGGACATATGGCAACTGAAGGAGAACCTTTGTTGAGATTAAAATGGAGGATTGGAAAATATGTTCCTCATGGATATGAAAGAATAGATATTCCACGAAGAACTATAGGACAAAGATTATTTTTTATGGTCGAAGAAAGACAGATTATGCCTATAATAAAATTTGATTTGGAAAAAATGATTAGTGAAGTCACAAAACTTGAAGGTATAGATATATCTGAAGGGATAATGGTATATAATCCTAAAGTGAGAATTGATGAGAATGGAAATCCTCCTTTGGCAGAATTATATACAAATCCGATTTTCAAATAATTTTTTTTATTTTTAATTTTTCAAATAAAGAAAAAGAGTTAAACAAAATGGAAAAACAAGAACATAAAAAATTAAATGAAATGTTGGAAGTAAGTTCAAGTTATTTAGGTGATATTATTGGCTATAGACACCAAGGTGACTATCTCATCCTTGTGGGAGATGTGAATATCAGTGAACTGCATAAGATGAGTGAGGATGAACAACACGTGGTAAATTCTTTTATTATGAGCGCAGCACAGTATTTAAGCCGAGAAAATGTATTCAATTTCATAGATTACTATAATGGTTTTAAATCAGTTCCTCAGACATACAAGGTAGACTATTCTGCAGAAACCGATTCTTTCAGATTAGCAGGTATTGTTCACTCTGAAGGAAAAGATGAAGTAATTGAAAAGAGAATTGAAACAATAATCTCAAACATAGAAGGTATTAGAGATGAATATATTAACAGATTTTTGCGAATATGAAAATGGATAGAAAAAGAATAGTAGAATCATATGAAGAACTAAAAGAACAGTTCAAGATAGACATATTGAATGCTTTCAAACCAATAGCTATCATAGGTGGACATTATCCTGTTAACAGGATAGGAAATGCGGCAACACATCCGTGTGACTATAATAGTTTTGGTATTTTTCCTATCCAGACTTTACATATTGCTTCAGAAATGATTTCTTTTGCAAAAGACAAAGGCAAAGAAGCAGGTCTTGTGCTTTTGGTTGATGATCATACAAATATGGGTTATAATCAATGGTACATGAGTGATAGCAAAGCAGATCATTTTGTAAAATTCAAAAACAGAATTAATGACTACTTCGAAAATTTCACCATTCCTGAAAATTTTCAAAACATTCTAGAACAATATGGTTTGAATCAAAGTGATATAATTCCTTCAAAACAAGGTCTTGCTTTTCAAGAATCATTTTACAGGAAAAAATTTGCAGAAAAAACAGGTGAGTATCCTGGATGTGCAGGTGAATATGGTTTAGTGCTTGACGAATTAGTTGAGTTGGGGTTTGGAAAACTAATTGCACTTTTACCAAATAGATGTCAAAAACCAACTTCAATTGCAGCTAATAAATTCAGACAATATACTCCAACATCAAATATGAGAGTAATTCATGCTTATCTTTCAAGTAACGAAAACAATGAAACACCAGAACAATTATTGGATTATACTATTAAAGAACATGGTGGAATAAAGATTATAAGATGACATTAGTTGATAAGGTTAGGAACAGACAGCGTAAAAATGCTGAGAAATGGTTAAAAAAACCAAAGAGCAGGAAGTATGTTGCAAGAGTTGACAAAGGTTCGAACATAATATACTCTATTTTAGTTGGAAGTTATCTTGATATTGTTGATTCAGAAATTATAGATTGGAGAGGTCTTGCTGTTTCAAGAGGAACAGGAACTGCTGCTAACTATTTATTTGGAGGTGCATATGGAAGATATAAGAATTGGTGGTACAAAAAAACCAACACAACTACTGAATCACATTGGGTAAGAAGAACTGCAGTTGATTTATTGGCTTTTAATACTTTCCAGACACCTCAGTATGGTTTAACTGCGTTTTTAGGATGTTACGTTCAAGATTTTTTTGGTTCTGAATCTTTTCAATCAGGGCAATATGATTTACAAGGTGTTTTTGAAGCTGTTAAATATGCAACTCAAAATATACCTTCAGGCTTAGAAGGGGCTGCTTCAGGAATGAAGTCTTTGTTTTATAAGTCATGGATGATAGGTCCGACTTTGAATGGATTCATTGACATTGCAAGATTCTTTTTTGGAATACCAAGTTCTGCAAAGCTTACTGAACTTGAACAAATTGTAGATAAGAATTATGTTGTTAAATAAGAAACTTTTTTATAATCTATTCACTATATTATAATATGAACATTGAAGAAGAGCTCGAAAAGATAAAGCAAAGAAACAAAAAGGTCGAACTTGACAAGGCTTGGGAGACTAGTTTTACTAGAAAAGTCATTGTCTTTATTCTGACATATATTGTAATTGTTATTTTCTTTTACTTTGCAGGACTTCCAAAACCCTTCATTAACTCCATTGTTCCTGCACTGGCGTTTGTTCTTTCAACTGTGACTTTACCTTTTTTTAAGAAATTGTGGTTAAGAACTAAGATTTAAAGCCATATTTTTTCATTTCTTTCTCATCCAGAAGTAATCCTTGTTCATTTGCTTTTTTAAGAATGGAGAGGATTTCTAGTTCTTTAATTGCTTCTTTTGGATTTATAATTGTTACCTGTTTATATTTTTTTATATTTAGTAAATGTTTATCTTGACTAATAATAAGAGTTGCTTTTCCTGTGATTGCCGCTTCTATAAATTTATTGTCATCAAGATCATCTTTCACAACATTAAGTTTTATTGTTGGATTTACAATCACGGCATGTTTTAAGATTAAATTTTTCCATTCCATTATCATTTTGTCAGGCATTTGAATCTTAAAATTGTTCATTGTTCTTTCAAACTCATCAATGATTTCTTTAGAACTGATTAGCTCAAAACCTTTTTTCATCCACATTTTTATTATTTTCGAAGAATAGTTTCTTTTCCAAAATATTCCTGATATAAAAACATTTGTGTCAATTACTACTTTCATCTTTTTCGAATTTGTTTTATGGCATTTCTTACATCTGATTCGGTAAGTTTTTTCTCACTTGCAAAATCTATTGTTTTGTTCAATAAACTATTAAATTCATCAAAAGAAGGCAGTTCTATTTTTTTCAAAACTATTGTTTCATTATCTCCTTTTATTGCGAATTTTTCTCCAGTTTGTATGTTCATTTTGTTTCTCAAATTCAAGGGGATTACTATTTGTCCTCTTGAACTAACACTTGTAACTTCAATTTCTTCCATGTTGTATCACCTAATAAGATTATACAACAAATAAGATTATCTTATTTATAAATGTTTCTAATTTAACTTAATAATTATATTTTTATATGTTTTACCTAGAATTCTTCGGAAAATTTTCGAAAGTTACTTCAACTCTTTTTTAATTACCGCAATAAACTTATCAAAGTCTGGTTCTTTTACACCTGCACCGCAGGCAAAATCGTGTCCACCACCGTGCCCGTCAATTCCTTCCAAAGCTTTTTTTAGAATTGGAGCGACTTTTATGGTTGCGCTTCTAAGAGACATCTTTACTTCTCCGTTTCTCTTTCTTCCAATTACCAGAAATTTGTCAGGATACTTGTGCAGTAACTCATTGCTCAGTTCGCTTGTGAAAGCTGTGTTATGATCACTGTATATATATAATAGTAATTTACTTTTTGTAACCTTAACGCCACTTAATAGTTCCTGATATTCTCTGTTCCAATTTTCATATTTTTTCAGAATAAATCTTCCTTTTGATGTTGTTCCTTTCAGTATTTCGTTGGGATCTTCAATTCTGGACAGAGTTTTAATTGATGCCATGGAATCTGAAACGCTTCCTTTAAGATTCATGCTTATGATCCTTCCTATAAGTCCAATCTTTGTCTCAAAAAGTGCATCGTCCTCTTTTTTTATGTTCTTCCTGAACATTCCTTTATGTTTTTTCATGAACTCATCCTTAAAATCAGGAATGTGCCAGTCTGCAATTGAACCAGCCATGCCAAGCCAGATATCTTTTTTGGCAATTTTGTATGCCCAGTAGGAAGTTGGTCTGTTGTCATTATCATTGTGAAGCCTTGGATTATAATATTTTATTTTCTTTCTTTTAACAGGTGGATGATGATCTATCCAAATCATTTTTTGACTTACCTGGTCAATAAAATCCTGACTAACCAAAGGAACGTCCAGAATAACAACCAGATCCGGAGAATACTCATCGACCTTTCGAACAAAGTCCTCCTTCAGTTCAGAAGCAATCTTAAGAATGACTCCCTTGCCGTCACCTTTATACTTATATAATTGCAGGAAAGCGCAGGTTCCGTCAGGGTCATCGTCAAAGAAAAACAGAGGTCTCGCAGACTTGTCAAGAGCTTTTCTAATTTCCAAGATTTCTTTTTGAGTTAGAGCCATAAAATAAAATAACATGGCTTGTTTCAAAAACTTTTTGGTTTTTCAAAAACTTTTGTTTTTGGAACATAGAAACTGAACTTTTCTGATTGTTTGAATTTGAAAAAACAAAGCTTTTTGCAATTTTTAAAAGTTTACTAAGTTTTAGCTAAAGAAAAGTTTATATACTAAATCTTTATCTTAAAAATAAAGTAATTGAGGGGTATACAAAAATGTTGGAATATTATATTATAGCAATCAGCGTTATTGCGCTTGTCTTTGCCATTTTTCAGGGAATTAAGGTAAAAAAATATGAACAAGGAACTGAAAAGATGAAGGAGATTTCTGCAGCCATAAGAGAGGGTGCAATGGCCTTTCTCACAAGAGAGTATAAACTTCTCGTATTTTTTGTAGTGGCGGTTTTTCTAGTCCTGTTTTTTATAATAGGAAAAGAAATATCCTATGCATTCTTGGCAGGAGCAATCATGTCAGCCGTTGCAGGCAATATTGGCATGAGGGTTGCAACTTCTGCAAACGCAAGAACAGCCTATGCAGCTGACAAAAGTCTAAACAGAGGTTTGAATGTTGCATTTACCAGCGGAGTCGTCATGAGCATGACCGTTGTTGGTCTTGGACTTCTGGGTGTGACTGTTCTTTACATGATTTTCAAGGACCCAAACATCATCTTTGGTTTTGGTTTCGGAGCATCAAGCATTGCACTTTTCGCAAGAGTTGGTGGTGGAATCTACACAAAGGCAGCAGATGTTGGAGCTGACCTTGTTGGAAAGGTTGAAAAGGGAATTCCTGAGGACGACCCAAGAAACCCTGCAGTAATCGCAGACAATGTTGGAGACGTTGCAGGAATGGGTGCAGACCTTTTTGAAAGCTATGTTGATTCTATTATAGCAGCAATGGTTCTTGGAGTAATTGCCTTTGCATCAAAAGGAGCACTATTGCCACTAATCCTTGCGGGATTTGGAATTTTAGCATCAATTCTGGGAACCTTCTTTGTAAGAGCAAAAGGAACTAACATTGGTTCAGCTTTAAACAGAGGAATGTTTGCAGCCTCAGCAATTATGATAGTGTTTTCATTCTTTGTGATAAAATACTATATGGGAAGCCTTGGACTATTTTGGGCATCTCTGGCTGGACTTGTCTCAGGAGTTGTAATTGGTCTCTCAACTGAGTACTACACTTCTGCTGATAGAAAACCAGTAATTTCAATTGCAAAGGATGCACAGACAGGCGCTGCAACAGCCATCATCAGAGGACTTGGTGTTGGTATGATTAGCACAATTATACCTGTACTTGCGGTTTGTGGAGCAATTATTCTAGCATTCTACTTTGGTGGACTCTATGGTATTGCAATCGCAGCAGTTGGTATGCTTTCAACACTCGGAATAACACTTGCAATGGATACCTATGGACCTGTGGCAGACAATGCAGCAGGCATTGCAGAGATGGCTGGAATGGATAAAAAAGCAAGAACCAGAGCAGAAGCTCTTGACGCAGTTGGAAACACAACAGCTGCAATCGGAAAAGGTTTTGCAATTGGTTCAGCGGCTCTAACTGCACTTGCACTGTTTGTAAGCTTTACAAAGGTTGCAGGCCTTGCAGTAATTGACGTTAGCGCACCTCTTGTAATAGTTGGATTGTTCATTGGAACACTTATGCCTTTTGTCTACAGCGCATTGACCATGAACGCTGTTGGAGCGGCTGCTTTCAAAATGATTAATGAAGTCAGAAGCCAGTTTAAAAACATAAAAGGTCTAATGGAAGGAACTGCAAAACCTGACTACAAAAAATGCGTTGACATAAGTACAAAAGCAGCATTGCATGAAATGATACTTCCTGGATTGTTGGCAGTAATAATTCCTGTTTTGGTTGGAATTTTCCTTGGTGTGGAAGCACTTGGCGGACTACTTGTTGGAGTAACAGCCACAGGATTTTTAATGGCAGTATTCATGGCAAACGCAGGTGGTGCATGGGACAACGCAAAGAAATATATTGAAGCAGGACATCTTGGTGGAAAAGGCAGCGATACACATAAAGCAGCGGTCGTTGGAGACACAGTTGGAGACCCATTCAAAGATACAAGCGGACCAAGCCTAAACATATTAATCAAACTTATGAGCATAGTAGCACTTGTATTTGTGCCACTGTTCTTGTAAGTTAATTTTTTTTATTTTTTTCTTTCGCAATTTTTCCGTCTTTTTTTCCAATAAATTTATAAATAATAACCATTACATTACAATTACTATGGTGATGGAAACTTTACAGGTGAGATTGAGTGGGGGATTGCTTAAAACAATAGATGAGCTTGTGAAAGAAGGAATATATGCCAGTAGATCAGATGCGATTAGAGAGGCTGTGAGAGCTAAATTTTTCTGGCAAAGTCAAATTGGATTAATTCGTAATGATGGAAAAGATTCTGTTAATGAAATCAGTCGGCTTAGAAAAAAATTATCTAAAGAAATTAATGATTATGAAGATATTCGAAAAATTAATTCTCTATGAAATCCTCGGGTTTTCCAATTTCCACATTATATTGTTTCGCGATAGACACTAATTTTTTATCTCTTGTTATAAGAATTGAATTTGTTTTTTTTGCAAGTAAAAAATGTATTATGTCAAAGAAGCTTATTTCAAAATTTGTTTCAAATTCTATAATTCTTGCAAGTTCATATTCCTGTCTGGAAAGAAATGTTTTTTTGAAATGATTTTGACTGAATATTTTTATTTGTTTCTTAAATTCTTTTTCAGTCAATTGAAAACTTAATTCTTTTAGAATAAAACCTGAGTAATGAATAGTTCCTTTGGTAACTTCAACTTTTTCAAAGAAATCAGAGGTATATTTCCATAAAGAAATTCCTTTTCTCACTTCTTTTTTCCAAAGATTCAAATAAATACATGTGTCGATGTAATATTTGCTCATAGAGATTATAATTAATAAAAATTGTTTATATGTTCTTTCTAAGAAATCTCGGAGAATTTTTGAATAAC
Source organism: archaeon (assembly GCA_043822105.1). Lineage (GTDB taxonomy): Archaea > Nanobdellota > Nanobdellia > Woesearchaeales. The sequence continues at coordinate 89,858 of JBDRCD010000010.1, forward strand.
TAAATACTAATCCTTCTTATCTGGTCTTTCCAGACATCAAAGACAATAAAGTTATCTGTGACTTTTTCGTTAACCAATGTTTTTAGTGTTTGAGAAACAATGACTCCTGCTGCAAGGTGTACGGTTGCATTGATTAATCCTTCATCTTTCATGGTTCCAATCTTTATCTTGTCAACGACATCTTTGAAAAGATATTTTTTATCACCTATGAAGATTGCTCCCTGTGAACCCGCGTATTTGCAGTTTATGAGTGGTTTTTTCTTTTTTATGTAATTGCCGACTATTTCCATGGCTTCCATGTTGTTGGAACAGTCAATTATTACATCTGCAGCGTCAAGCAGAAACAGATTTTCTTTCATAAGGTCTTCATGAAATGTTTTTACAGTGTTTTTTGAATCAATTTCTTCCAAATGCTTTTTTATCTGTTTTGCTTTGAATTTATTATCATCTTCTTCTATGAACAAAGCCTGGCTTTGCAGATCAGGTATATCTATTCTTCCTTTGTCGACTATTCTTAGTTGAACTCCTTCTCTGTGAAGCATCTCTGCAACGACAGATCCAAGAGCTCCTGCTCCTATAATCATTACAGTCTTTTTTCTCATGTCAGGTCCCATTTCGCCTATTCCTGAGAATTTTTCTTGAAATTTATATCTCATTTTAGTAAAAAGTGAGTGGAGCCGCATATATAAAGTTTACCCTCTTGGATTAACAACTTTCCCCATAAATAGTATGCTTCCTGTTGATTTCTCCTGTATTATGAAGATGAATGGGTGATCTGCTTTGAAAATAGGGTACATTGGGCCTGCAGATGTTGCACCCATCATGATTGCTGTTGCTGCAGCTGCTTCAGTTCCTTGTTCGTCGACTTCTACAAATGCTTTGTGGATAACTTTTGATATGAATAAGTCTTTAGTTCCATCCATTCCTGAAAAATCAGCTATGCCTTCAGAGAATGCTGTTGGCATTCCTAAGTTTATCATGTTTTCATTTAAACCATAGGTTGTTTCTAACTTAAACTTTGGAAAATACAAATCTACTCTTTGTTCTTCTAGCATGCTATTCCATACCGCCAAGTTGGCAGTATTTAGTGATTCTTCAAGAGCAGTTAAATCATCTTCTTTTGGAAGAAGAACTAACATTGAGACTTCTTTACTTTTATACTTCATCTCAAGTATCTGTAATTCATCTGTTTCAGCGTAATTGAACTTTGCATCACTGTCATCTTGAACCATCATGTCTATTTTGATTTTGTTTTCAGGTGTTATTTTGAAGTTAGTTTCATATGTGTCTTTTGGTTCAAATTGCTTTATCCAGTCACCTTTGAAATAAATAGCATTTGTTAGAACCATTTTGGTCATAGGATTTATTGCTGATTCAGGAACAAGATTCTTTATCTTGTTGTTTGTCTGATCTTCGACCCAATCATTTATTATTTTAGCGGATTTAGTACTCTTACTGAAATCAAGGTTAGTTGTTTTTCCACCATAATAATTCTCTATAGTGTTCAAATATTCTGGTAAAAACTCATAATCTTTATTTGTCCACAACGCATTTGCAGTGCTTAGTTTGTATTCCTTGTCTTTTTTGTTTATTGTATTATATAAACTTGCAAAGGATGGTCTTCTGTCATCATCATTAGTTGAAAAGCCAAATACTTCTTCCATTTCTTTTGCAGTTTGTCCTTTTGCACCTTCATAAGTCATTGCAAAGGCTGTTGAAATGCTGTAGGGTGAGAAAAACAGGTTTTCTCCTTCTTTGTTTATCTCTTTGTACAGCTTAATTGCAAGCTCATTATTGTCTTGAATAACTCCGTTGACACCTTCGACAGTTGCATTATCGTCGTTAACAGTTATTGGATTTGGTGTGCTGCTACAGCTTATTAAAAATAAGCTAATAATAATTCCGAGTAATAGTATTTTTGTTTTCATGGGTTTAGTAATGTATATTATGTATATAAATACTTTTAAGACTTTTAAATGAGTTGAAACTAATAATATTTTAATAGCCTTGTTTCTTCCTTTTATCATGGTCAAACCTTCAAAGAAGAAAAACGAAGAACATCCTGTTCTGAAGAATGCTCATTTGTTCTATGAACGTATTAATGAGATGACTAAAAAACATAAAGAGCCGAAAGAAGACTTCTTTGGCGCAGCTCCAAATATCTTTGTCGGCAAGTATGGTTATCCCAATGTTAATGTTGGCATTCTTTCCAATGAAAATGTTACAGAGGACTATGATGACCCTCTTGTGTGGTATAATAAAAAGTTTGACATTCCTAAAATTGTTTCCATGAGAAGTTTTCTTATTAATTCCAACTTTAAGTCCAGAGTTAAATCTTTCGACGATCGGTTGATTGAGATGACTCAGGAGATTGGAATGGCTAAAAATCCTGTCGATGTTGAAGTAAATTTAAGCAAAAAGCCTCATTACAAACTGGAAGTTGGAACCGACATTACTCCCTATGGACCAAGTGTAAAACTGAAAAAAGCCCAGATAACTGAGAATCCCAAGATTCCTCAGAAAGTTGACAAAGTTGTTTCAGACACTGACCTGAAAGCCGTCGATGCAATTGATTATCTTCAGAAGAATGAGTTTGATGAGCATTATCTTACAAAGCTTCTTAGTGCAGGAACTCTCGGTATAAAACCACAGAGAAAACTTGTTCCAACAAGATGGTCAATAACTGCAGTTGATGATTCTCTTGGAAAACGAAACATTGCAAAGATAAAGGATTTTTCAAGTCAGATGGACTATTGTGTTTACTCTGGCGAGTACATGGGTAATTTCTATGTGATAATGTTTTTTCCGGATGTTTGGACTTATGAATTGTTTGAGTCCTATATGCCTAACGATGCTTGGAAATTGAAAGAACTGAAAACATTTACTGATTTTGAGAATTATAATGGCAGAAAAGAATATGCTTACAATACGGTTGGTGGATACTACGCCGCAAGACTTCCTGTTACAGAACTTTTGTTGAGAGAAAAAAGACAAGGTTCTGCTTTATTATTGAGATTCGTAACTGATGACTATTGGGTTCCTCTTGGTGTTTGGGTTGTAAGACAAACTGTTAGAACAACACTGTCAAATAAACCAATAGAATTTTCTTCAAAAGAACTAATGTTAAAATATGTTTGGGCTCTACTTAAGAAGAAGTTTGGCTATGATGTTACTGGAATGCTAAATAATAGTAAACTACTCAAAGAAATTAAAACTCAAATGAAGATTAATTCGTTTTTCTCGTAAACATTCCGAAAATTGTTTGAAATAATATTTAAACTTATTTCTGTGCAAAATAATAAACTTTATATAGAAAGGGATATTAAATGATATCATTAGATATTACTAAGTGTGAATTGGAGTTCAAGCAGCACGTTTTTGAAAGAGCAAATGAAAGGGATATTGATTTAGAGGATATATATTCAACGATTTGGAATGGAAAAATATCAAGGTTTGGAAAAAATTTTGTAAAATTTACAAAAAACTACAAAAATCAAAAACTGGTTTGTGTCGGAATCCTTAGAGGAACTAGGTTAGAGATAATAACTGTATATAAAAAATGAAAAAATGCAAAGACTGCGGAAGTAAACTTGTTGTGAAGGAAAAAAGGACAAAAGAAGGCCTTTCTTATAATTATTATAGTTGTAGATGTGGAAATGACTTTCTTGATATGAAGCAACTAGAAGAAGTTGCTGATAAATTTAGAGAAATGAAAAAACACAGAGCAAAGCTTTCTAGATGGGGAAAAAGTCTTGGAGTAAGAATCCCTAAGGATTTAGAAAGAGAATACTTTAGAGATAAAAAAGAAGTTGACTTTATTCCTGAGAAAGATTGTATAAAGATTATTCCTGTGTAAACAAAACCTTTAAAATTTTTTCTTTGTTCTTTTAAATTCATGCCAAGATATGAACTTATTCTTTTTTTGTTCAGATAGCATGCATATTTTTGTTTGATTTTTTATGAATTCTAAAAACTCTTTTTTGTTAAATTCTAAATTGCTGCATTTGGTAGCTAGTTGTTGAAGTTTGATTCTACATTCTTGTCTTTGTTTTTTGTTGTAGTAACATTTCCTGTAACAGTTTGTCTTTTGATACCATTGCGAGTAGTATGTTAAACTCTTTTTAGATTGTTTTCCTTTTTGATTTGCAAGTACACAGGCTATTTCATCATAGGAAATATTTTCATCATTAATTCTCTCCTTAATTTCTTTTAATTTGTCGTTTGGTGAATTAATATTCCTCAGTGTTGTTTTAATTTTATAGTTCGGCAGTATTTCCTTAAGTTTTATTTTATGATTCTCTATGAGAATAGCTAGATGTTGCCAAATCGTTCCTACTTTTAAATTTCTTTGGTTTGCAATTTGTTCTATTGTTAGTCCTTTTATTAGTTGTTGTAACGTTTTTTGAGTGCTAAACTTAAATTTAGTGTCTTCTATTTTTTGGTTGAAGTTTTCATGTTTTTTTACTGAAGAAATAGTGGTTTCTTTTGTTTCTGAGAATTCTTTATTGAATTCTTTTGTTATTTTTCTTCTGTATTTGTACGTGTTTGCGTTGTTGCTGTATGCCAGATGTCCTTCAAAGCTTTCGATAATTTTTTCTCTGTCGATTACTCCTTTTTCGTATTCTATTCTTAGTTTTTGTAGTTTGTGTTTGAATTTTCTTATGTTTCTTTGGTGTAGTAATTTGTGATGGTAGAATATTCTGAATCCTAGAAAGTTCACTCCTTGTTTTAGGGTTATGATTTTGGTTTTTTCTGGGTGTAATTCTAATTTTAGGTTTTGTTTCAAAAAGTTGTTAATTTGGATTTTTTGCTTTTCTAGTATTGTTTTTGTGTTGTTTAATATTACAAAGTCGTCAACGTAACGGATGTAGTATTTGGCTTTTAGTTGGTGTTTCAAATATTGATCTAACTCGTTTAAGTAAACATTAGCAAAGAACTGACTTGTGAGGTTTCCTAGTGGCATTCCTTGTCCTGGTTTTTTTGAATTATGATTTTCTAAGATTATCTTTATTAAGTTTATTATTTGTTTGTCTTTAATATTTTTTTCTAGTAATTTTAATAGTGTTTCGTGGTTTACATTTTCAAAATAATGCTTAATATCAGCTTTTAAAACGTGGCATTTTATACTGTTGTTTTTTGAAACTTTTCTTTTGAAAAAATCAAATCTTTTGATAGCGTTTAACCCTCCTTTGCCTATCCTATTAGCATAACTATCATATATGAATGTTTTGTCAAATATTGGTTCTATAATGTTGCAGATTGCATGGTGAACTACTCTGTCTCTGAAATCTGACTTGCTGATTTTTCTGGTTTTAGGATCTCGTAGGATAAATGTTTCTAAAGGTTTTGGCTTGTAGGTTTGAATTAATAATTCGAACCTAAGTTTGTTTAGATTTTCATTTAGGTTTTCTTCAAATTCTTCTACGTAGGGTTTGAGTGTTTTACCTCTTCGAGCTTTGGTAAACGCAAACTCCAAGTTTTCTTTAGAACATAGTCTTTCGTACGTTGTTTTTTTCTTGGGGAGCGATGTCATTGGAGAATTGTTTTTTGAAAAAGATTGTCCCAGTATTGGTGGCTTGACTATTCCAACAAAAACCCCATTGTTATTGATGTTGTTATTATTACCATTAACACCATTGTTGTTACGAAACAACGGACGCCCCACACATGTAGCCCTTCCACTTAGTATTAGTCACCACCACTTCAATCGCTTGTCGTGGTTGAATTTTATAACAACACTAACGTGTTGAATGTCGCGCGAAACGTGACATAACAACATTGTTGCTTTAGTGAAAGGACGTGTAGTTCCAAGCCACTCCATTAATCTTTATCAAAAAGATTGATAAAGTAACTGGGACAAAAACAATACTAAAAGAAGAAGTATAAAAAATTATTGAAAAAAATTTATTTATTGTACAACTCTGTGACTTTCTTAATCATGCCTTCTCTATTAAGATCAGGATCATTCAGTACATCTATAGTTTGTTCTAGAGTTGGCTTAACAACAGTTGAATAATTAGTTTTTTGCGCGGTCGCGTCTCCGACGCTAGCGACTCCGTCGCCTACCCCAACAAAAACCCCAACGCTATCGATGTCGTCATCAAGACCATAAACACCATTGTCCCAACAAAACAACGGACGCCCCACACACTTTTTGAATCCTACTTCATTAAATCTGTGAACATTATAAGCTGTTAACCTATTCTTTGTGTTCTTAAAAAAGTTAGATAATTTTTCAGCATTCTTAATTGATCCTGCCCGCATGTGAACAATTGAATCATTCTCAAAATCATTAAGAGATAATTCCCCTGATTTATTATAATTAAACTTTGAGTCATTAACTTGTGCTATGATGATATATGGCTGAGATAAATCAATATCCTTTTCTTGCAAAATATCATCGTATGTTAAAACTTGTACTGAATCTGTTTTCACTAATTCTCTCCAAGAATCCTTATCAATAGGTACAAAACTGTAATTTTTTGATTTTTGCAACCAATTGTTATCTACTCCCTTGGCAGTTGCAAGAGGGCCAAAGCCATGAGCCACAATATACTTGTGTCCTTTGAAAGTTCCTTGAAATTCTGCACTTGTAGTGTCAACCCAAGTTTTATCAAGAATTGCATTGAACTCGGGATCATCTTGCAATAAAATCGTTTGTGGTAAAGTTGCAACATTTCTAAGCTTATGTTTTTCTACTAATGCATCAGCTTCATTTCTGGCTGTCAAGTAATTTTGATAACTTTCATCAGAATTAATACTATTTGAAGTTGTAAAAGCAAACTTTGCTTTTGGACTTGTTTCATGAATAATTGTCGCCATTTTTTGAATAAATCCTCCTTTTAAACATATAGTAATGGCTAAAAGTAAGAACAACTAATATATAAATGTTTCTATTTAGTTGTCACTTAAAAGTGATTAAACTTCTTATTTTTTTAAAAACATTGTTTCCAAAACCTTTTTTAATCACCTAATGTTCTTTCTCTACATGGATTTGGGGGTTTTTGAGGATAAATTCAGAGAATCTATTGCAAAGAAAGAATTCATTACTTTTTTTTGCAAGTGTAGGATAATTTATAGTGGAAGAGCCGAAGCACAGCTTGAGAAAGGTGATAGACTTGTTTCTGTAAAACAGGATGGAACAATATTTGTTCATCAGCCTGAAGGTGGAAACCCAATAAACTATATGAAGGCGGGCGGTAAAATAGAACTTCTGAAAAAAGACTATGGGGTTTTGTTTAAAGCCCACAATTCTGCAACCAGAGAATACCTTGAGTTGGAAATATCCAGAGTTTATGATTACATGTCTAAAAAGCTTGAAGATGGTGCAAAGCAGCTGATTGCAGGGACTGAAGCAGACATGTCTGACATGATAAAGGACAACCCTAAGTTAATAAGCGATGATTTCAAGCCTCTAAGCAGAGAAGAACATACAAAGTTTGGTTTCATAGATGTTTTTGGTCATGATAAAAAAGGCAATTTGATAATTGTAGAATGTAAGAGATACACCGCAGGACTTGACGCTGTACAGCAGGTCAGAAGATACGTTGAGAAAATAAAGGAACTCAAAGGCACAGACAAGGTAACCGGAATAGTTGCTTCTCCAAGCATAAGTTCCAACGCTGAAGAAATGCTAAAGAAGTGGGGCTTTGAATGGAAAAGAGTCGAACCACCGATGAGGATGCTGAGGCATAATAAAAATCAGAAGTCACTCTTAGGTTTCTAGCTTTTTTTTTAAAAGCGAACTGTTTTCTCCCATGTCTTTTCTCCATTTTTTTGTGTTTCTTTCTGGGTGTTCATAGAAATCTTCATTTCCAGGAATTGGTTTGAAAATATTGATTTCTTGCCATTTGTATATATTTTCAAGAATAACTGGAATTGCTGCTTGAGTTATTTCTTCTCCAGTCATCCATTCTTTTTCTATTTCTTCTAAAGGTTTGTTTGGCCTTACCAAACGCTCTTTTGCTGTGTCAACTGAACTTATGAAAAAATATACTCCTTGCATATTAATGTTTGATTCAATTTTTCTTTTCAAATACTCTCTGTTCATTTCGTGCGCTTTGTCAAAAGAATACCATGCAGGCATTCTTCCTTTGCTAATTGATCCTAAGTTGCACACTTTCAGAGTTTCGTATTTGTTTCCAATCTGTGTTTCTAATGCTTCAACCATGTTTTTTGATGTTAAAAAAATTGACTCTAGCACGCTTGGCTCAACTGGCTCATTGGTCAGATCTTTCTTTCCTATTTTGTCTTCTTCCCATATAAATTTAGACACTAAATTTAGATAAATAAGACGCTTTGAGTTAACATTTAAATCATTTATATATTCATTAATTTCATCTTTATTTCGTAAATCTAGTTCTTTGTGTCCTTGAATTGCCAAAACTTTTTGAGATAAGGTTTCTTCTAAACTTTCTTGAAAATATTGGCCCATTTGACTTCCCGCTCCTGAAATCAAAATTTCTGTTTCTTTCATTTTTCTTTTACCTCTTTTCAGTTTTACTACTTTATAGTGGGCCAAAACAATCTTATCTATTGTTGGTTCAATAAAAATTAAACCAAAAAGTTTAAAAAGATAGTTAAACTACTTAGTTTAATGGCTTTGAATTTAACACTGCCTTTTGGCAAAGAAGATAATGTGAAAAATTTGGTATTTACAATTCTCACTAAAGAATATCCTCTCAAAATAATAGAACTTACAAACTTTATTAGAAAGAGATATGGGAAGGGTGTTACATTTCAAGCTGTAAGAAAAGCAATTCTAGAACTTGTCGAAGAGGGGGTTTTGCTTAAAGAAGGAAAAGAATTTCTAATAAATAAAAAATGGGTGATTCAAAGCAAGAAAGAATTAGATAATCTTTATGAAACATTGAATAAAGAAAAACAAACACAAAGCGTTGACTCTATTTCAGGGGATGTTTCTGTATTCACTTTTTCAAATATAACTAAACTAATGGCTTTTTGGCAGGAAATCATTGATGTCTGGTTTAAAGATTTCAAAAAAGGAGATCCAAACGTAAATTGTTATCAAGCATTTCATATTTGGGAAGTTATTTCTCACCCTGAAAAAGAAATGCAAGTTATGGTTAAACTAAAAAAGAAAGGAATAAAATCTTATGCAATCACTACAGGTACAACTATGCTTGATAAAAGTGTTTTTAAATCCTATAAAAAAATTGGTATAAATGTAGGTGTAAGTTCTTCAAGTTCAACTTTTGATAAGAGTTATTGTGTTGGAACTTATGGGGATATGATTATTCAAACAATGTATCCAAAGAAATTTGTCAAGAAGATTGATGATTTCTTTAAGAAAAACAAATCTCTTGAATATTTAGATGTGACTGAACTAATTAATATTGTTAATGAACCTGTTGAAGTAAAATTAACAGTCATAAAAAACCTTGAAATGGCAAAACAGATTAACAAATCCATTATTTCTCAGATAGAGTAATTAATTACAATTATAGCATGGATCAAGACCCATGTCTTCTGCCTGTTTGATTGAGTTGTAAACAATAAGACTTTTTTTCTTTGCTTTCTTCACATACCCGCAGGTTTGTTTATGGTATTTTGTGCTGCCTTTCACAGAAACTATTGGTTCTTCTGGTCTGTCAACTTCTTCTACTTCAATATCTGTTATTTCAAGTCCTCTGAATTCTTGTTTTGGTGCGCCTGTGAATATTGTTATGAAGAATCCTATTATTAATGCAACGACCATTTCAACTGAAAGCGTTGCGGTCACGGTGCTGAAACCTTCGATTAGTTGTGCCACAAGAAATAGCAGTATTATTGAAAAGATTGTGAATGCATACCACTCTTCAGTTTTCCATTTTCTTTGGTTGAGAATAATTGTGAGTATCAGTGCTTCTGTAATTAAAGTGACTACAATAACCAGCCCTTTTAGCCATCCGGTTACCTGCAAGAGAACAATAACTAGTATTATCTGCGATAGATATGCTATTAGAATTGGTCCTTTATTATGCATTATGTTCCCCTTAACGTTTCAAGAATTCAAAAGAATATAAAAAGTTTTTTATTTTTTCTATTTTAGAGTGGTTAAGTTTTTTTTTGATGCGAAGCATCTCGACCGAAGGAAGATATACAATGTCAGCTCAAAAATCAAAAGGTTTTTGGCTCCCAAAGAGCTATGCTCTTTGTGGAACGAATGAGCGTCGTTGTCTCCGAAACATTTATATACTTTTCACGCATAAACATAGCAGGAGGGTGTGTATATGGCAAAGCATAATCATGATGTTCATTATTTATTTATAACTATGATTCTAGGTTTTTTTGTATTTGCCATGACAATGACACATTTTGAACCCTCTGTTACAGCCAATGTTGTTCAAACAGATTCTGATTATTCTATAATTGACTTTTTTAAAGCGGCCTCCAGATCAAACGAATTCGTCGTTGATCCAAGTCCAATTCTTAAACCAATAGAGTTTAACATTGTTGGTAATCCCTGGAAAGAGGCTCTTATCCCTCCAACGATTAATATTGGCGGGGCAGCAACTGCAAATCCTGTACTGTTAGGCAATCTGAATTGTGAATGGATTAACCTTGACAATGGTCTCTATGATAAATTAAAGACTCTTACAGGTTATTCGGCCTGCGAAGTTTCAGGTTATTCCTCCTGTCTTATGACCAATACTCTAAAGACAGTTAACTATTACAAATCAGTTGACGGCACCTGTTCAAACCTACAGTTTAAAGACGAATCAAACCATTTCAATAACTGTGATGAAATTGTAAGAAATGCTGCAACTCTTTGTGAAACAGATTCAACCGACAACATAGAAACCCAATTTACAACTGTTTTCTGCTGTAACTAGAACTTGTAACTAAAGTCTTCCTTTAGAAATATATTCATTGACATCTTCTTTTGACAGATGTGTTGTTGTTCCAAATGCTCTTTTGTAGTTTCTCTTTTGACTTCTAAGATATACACCGTAAAGAAATCCTACTGCCATTCCGACAAGGTGTGCAATGTTTGCAGTTCCTGTAGGGTGGAACACTCCGAATAGGTCCAGCAAAACCCATATTACTCCTGCAACCCAAAAAGGCATTGGTATTGCGTAGAAGAATAGAACTCTAAGCTTTGGCATTAGAACTATTAATGCTGCCAAAATTCCCATGACTGCTCCACTTGCACCTAGAGATGCATTATATACTTGGCTGGATATTGCACCCGCGATTATTCCTGCTGAAAAATATAAAATAAGAAATCTTTTTGTTCCAATTCTTTGTTCAAGTATACCTCCAAACATCAGAAGTGCGTACATGTTAAACAGTATGTGCATAAAACTTCCATGCAGGAACATGTGTGTAACTAGTATCCAGGGCCTTGCAATAATATCACTTTTAAGTAAAAATGCGCCTGTTAAAGGTTCATACATCAGTTGCAGAATGAATACAACTATGTTTATTCCTGTCAGCCACATCACAGCGCTTCTCGTATTTCCATTCATGCTACTGCTGTTCTAATCTGTTTTTTAAATATTTTGATTAATTTTATCGGAATATTTATATATTAGTTAAAATAATAATTAGTATTGTTATTAAGTAAAAGAAAGCGTTTTTAAGCTTCTTTTAGTAAAAATAAGTGTTTTTAATTGTTATAAAAGAGGAGAATCAAAATAATACCTGACAAAAATAAATTCATAGATTTCTTGAAAAAGAATCCAAATCAGACCTATACATCAATCTCTAAACATTTTGGAATAGAAATGGGAACTGTCCGTGATTTGATTAAGATGTATAACAATCTGCTTGTAATTACAAAAATAGGTACAGCTTTAATGGTGAATCTAAAGTGAATGAAAACATATTAGGGGGAAAAAAGGAATTCATATCCAGACTTATTCATATTTATCTATCACAGGGTTTTGGCGAGGAAAACACTAAAAGTCAGATGATAGTTGATGGATTTAAGGAGCAGGACATAGATGCAGTAATGACAGAGATAGTGAGAGACAGAAAAGTTCAAGAGATTTGTGACTACATGGATTACTATGAAAACAAAGGTCACGAAGTTGAACACTTGAGTGATTGGATATTAGATAATGGAGTAGATGGTGACTTGGTTGAAGAAGCATTGGTAAAGAGACAGAAGAAATTTTTATGATTACAATGATTAATAGTGGTGGTCGGCTACTCCGACTTTCCATCAAAAGTTTAGGAGGTATGAAAAATGTGTTTGTTTAAATGGGTTGAAAAAGGAGTAAAAAAAATGCACTGGTATGACATATCATTTGTCAAATTATCCACTGCGGCATTCATTTTGATGATTGCAAAGCTGTGGAATGGTATACTTTACCTGGAATGGTACTGGTATCTGGTAATTGGTGTACTGGCTGCAATTGAACCAATGTGCAAACTGCTTAAAAAATAATTTTTTATTCTTTTTTTCTTTTAGAAAAATCGTTCAAAAATCTTTGATTTTTGTTATATATTTTCATTTACAATAATGTTTATATAGTATAATCTATCTCTTTATCTATGCCGAGAACAAAATGGATTGTTTTTACTGGGGGCGTTCTATCCGGTCTAGGAAAAGGAATCGCAGCTGCAAGCATCGGAGGGTTGTTTTCTTCAAGAAAAAAAGTTGTTCCCATAAAATGTGATGGTTATCTGAATGTTGATCCTGGAACCATGAATCCGATTGAGCATGGGGAAGTATTTGTTCTGGAAGACGGTGCAGAAGTTGACATGGACTTTGGTCACTACGAAAGATTCATCGGTGTCAGCTGCAAGTCCGAGTGGAATCTTACAATGGGAAAAATCTTTGACGCTGTTCGAATAAAAGAGCGAAGAGGAGACTATCTGGGAAAAACCGTTCAGCTTATTCCACATGTAACTGATTTGATAAAGGAAAAATGGCTTAGTATTGCAAAAAAAGAAAAAGCTGATATTGTTCTGATTGAACTCGGTGGAACAATCGGAGACATTGAAAACGAGCTTTTTTTGGAATCCGTAAGACAACTGAAAAAAGAAGTCGGTGAAAAAAATATTATGTATGTTCACCTGACCTATGTTCCGATACCTTATGGTGTCAATGAGCAGAAAAGCAAGCCAACTCAACAGAGTGTTAATCTATTGAGACAGAAAGGTATCTCTCCGGATTTAATAATTGGAAGATGTTCTGAATTGTTGGATGATAAGATTAAAGAAAAGATAGCTGTGTTTTGCGACGTAAAAAAAGAAGCTGTAATATCAGGTATTGATGTTAAGAATGTCTACAAGATTCCGCTAACTTTTGAAGCAGAAGGAATATCAAAGATAATTGGCAAAAAACTTGGTCTTTGGTCAAATGGAAGTCTCAGAAAATGGAAAAAACTCGTCAGAAACATGGATGAGGCAGAGCAGGAAGTAAAAATTGCGATTTGCGGAAAATACACTCAGTTAGAAGACTCATATGCTAGCATTGTAGAATCACTTTATCATGCATCTGCTCACCTGAAATGCAAAATGAAAATAACATTCATAGAAACTTCTGAAGAAAATAACCCTGAAAAAACATTGAAAGGATTTGATGGAGTAATAGTTCCAGGTGGATTTGGAAGCAGAGGAACAGAAGGAAAAATAAATGTCATAAAATATTGTAGAGAAAGTGGCCTGCCATTTCTAGGAATATGCTATGGAATGCAGCTGGCAGTTGCAGAGTTTGCAAGGAATGTCTGCTCACTGAAAGGTGCCAACAGCACAGAAATAAATCCCAATACAAAGCATCCTGTTATTGCAATAATGGACGAGCAAAAAGATATAACCGACAAAGGCGGAACAATGAGACTTGGGGCCTATCCTGCAATTCTCAAAAAGAATTCTAAGATATATAATCTGTATGGAAAAGAAAACGTTTCCGAAAGACACAGACACAGGTATGAAGTTAATCCTGTGTATCATAATGTAATTGAGAAGAACGGGATGCTGTTCACAGGAATGTCGCCTGACGGAAAACTGGCAGAGTTCATGGAATTCAAGTATCATCCATATTTTGTAGGCTGTCAAGGGCATCCAGAACTTAAATCTTCGCTTCTAAAACCAGCGCCGCTGTTCTATGGGCTTGTTAAGGCTGCGATGAAGAAGAAATAAATTATTTAGGCTTTTCTGCAACTACAACTGCTTCTAAGTCATATTCAAAAACTGTTTTGACATTAATGAAACCTATATCTCTTAATTGCTGCATTCCTTCTTCTCGATACATTATTACATTTGGCTGTGCATCATCGTGTTGGTGCTGTATCCACAACTCACAAGCTTCAGGATAGCCAATATCTTTAAGTCTTTCCATGTAACGCAGTTCTCTTGCAAAAGCAGGGTCAAAGTCTTTTTTCAAGTCAGGAGAATATTTATCTCCATTGACAAATAAACCGCCTGATTTTAAATTTTTAAAAATTTCTGGCAGTAGTTCATCTCTATAAGTTCTCTCAAAATTGTGAAGTGTCATTCCTGAAGCAATAACATCATTAACATAAGGAGGGACAGGCTCGTTTTTTTCTTTAAGATATTCTAAGACATCTGCTTCTGTAAACATTAAACGTCTTCTTTCCACATGTGCTTTTAACTTATTCTTTGCAACGGCTATCATTTCAGGTTCATTATCTATATCATGAATACATGCTTCTGGAAGAAACTTATATATTGATTCGGCTGTTTGACCAGTTCCGCTTCCAATATTTAATATTACAGGCGCTCGAGTATTTCTGTAATTTATCAATAAATGATTTCTTATAGCCCAACCAATATTGTCTTGTAACGCTTTATAATGGGGCATTACTTGAGTATGGTTGTCAAAATCTTTTGCATGTGTTCCTATGAATCTTTGCTCTGTCATCTTTTCTCACCTTGTATACTGCACTCCTGCAACTACTCTTGTTTTTTCTAAATCTAGATTTGTGTTCTCAATTCTTCCAACTAGGCTAAGATCTCCAACCTTTGTTTTGAGTTTGTTTGTTGAAAATTCTAGTTCTGCAAAACTGTTTCCACCTGGTCTGTAAATTATGAATGTGCTAACATTTCCTTTTCCTAGAAACAGTGCTGCTTCGCCTTTTCCAACCCAATCTTCTTGCGGGTTAGTCCATGCGACTGCATCTAAGAAACCGTATGCTCCTTGTGGTAAGTATTTGTCAAGTGTTACTCTTGCGCCTACTCCATGTGCAACAGGTTTAGCTTTTTTTATGTTCTCTCCACCCATTCTAAGAACATAGAGTGGACCTACTGAAGATTTTTCATGATTCAAAGCTACTGTTTCCCAACCGAGAGTGTATCCTGGCTCTGTCTGGTTCATTATCTTTGGATTTATTGAGAAATATTTAGATAGATTTATCTTTGCTTCATTATACATTCTAACTAAATGTTTTCCTGAAGTCTGCACTGTTCCTTGTACTTTGTTAAAACTTGATTCTATAGTTTTGTTCTGTGCTTTTGCACTTCCAATTCCAATCAATCCGCTTAATATTATTTCTTTTAACATCTTTATCAACCTCTTTTATTGATACTACTATGAAGTGAATCGACATATTTAAATATCTCCCTACCATTACTAGTAGGTATGTATGAAGCAGAACTTGTGAAGGAAGCAGGTCTTACAGAAGGAGAATCTAAAGTTTACCTGGCATTGCTAGAAATAGGAACATCAACAACAGGGCCAATAATCGATAAATCAAAGATAGCAAGATCATTCGTATACAACATACTTGAAAAACTAATAGAGAAAGGCTTAGTAAGCTACGTTGTAAGAGAGAACACGAAATACTACGAGGCAGCGTCACCAAAGAGAATTTTGGATTATATAGAGAAAAAACGAAACAAACTCGAAGAAGACAAGCTAAAAGTTGAATCTTTGCTTCCTAAACTTTTCATGCTGAGAGAAAACGCACCTTCAACAGAAATTCACGTATTTGAAGGATATAGAGGATTGCAAACAGCGTATTTACAATATCATCAAAGATTGAAAAAAGGAGATGAAATCGTCGCTTTTGGAATATATCCTGAGCAAGAAGATAAGTATCATGAATTTTGGAAACGAGATCATGTGAAGAGAGATAAAGCTGGAATAAAGAACAGAATGCTCTTTAACAAAGGAACACCTAAAGAAACTCTAAAGAATAGAAATTCATACAAATTTTGTGAAGCAAGATATATGAATTCAGATATTCAAACAGAAGCATGGTTCATGGTTTACAAAAATGTGACTTTAATTTCTCTACAAGATAAAAGTAAACCTATAATGATAGAAATAATAAACCAAAGCATAGCAAATACTTTCAAAGCTTACTTTGATGATTATTGGAAGAATAGTAAGAAATTTAGTTAACTAAGTTTTCTTTTTCTATATCGCTAACATGTTTATTTGTAAGATATAATCCTGCTCCAGTTATAGCTAAAGTTTGATACAGTGGATCTGAGTCTCCTGTAAGTTGTGCGTAATAATAAAAGCCCGCGTTTACTCCTAAACAAACTGCGTTTGCAGCTACTCTTGCGCCTTTTGATTCTGAAATTAGATTTCCAATATATGTTGATAGTTTTATTACTGGACTATATGTGAAGTTTACGGCTAAAAAAAATGGTAGGTGTTTCACAGCAGTTTCAACTCCTGTTGTTACTCCTTCAATCACTTTTTCATCTAATCCTGAGTCCGTTCCAAAAGCTGTTTCTATTCCTTTGACTATTCCTGTAACTATTGTGAAAGAGACTCCATACTTAACTCCGTGTTTTAAAATGTTGAGTGTTTTCTTGACTTTTTGACCCATATAGCTAGAATTATGCTTTTATCATATATAAATGTTTCTATTTTTACCACTTCATAGTGACAATTAGACTTCTTTGTATCTGAAGCATGAAACTTCATGGTCATTGACCATTCCGACACCCTGCATCGCTGCATAAACAATTGTAGAACCAACAAACTTGAAACCTCTTTTCTTCATGTCTTTGCTTAACGCATCGGATTCTTTAGAAGTCGCAGGAACATCTTTCCAAGTCTTGAATTTATTTTTTATTGGCTTTCCACCTACAAAGCTCCATAGATACTTGTCAAAGGATCCAAACTCTTTTTGAATTTCTAAAAAAGCTTTTGCGTTTCCAATGGCAGAATTTATTTTCAAACGATTTCTAATAATGCCTGTATTTTGCATCAATTCTTCAACTTTTTTATTATTATACTTGGCAATCTTTTCTGCATCAAAGTTATCAAATGCTTTTCTGTAATTCTCTCTTTTATTTAGAATTGTTTGCCAAGAAAGACCCGCTTGAGCACCATCTAGAATCAAAGCTTCAAATAATCTTGTATCATCATGCAGAGGCTTCCCCCATTCCTCATCATGGTATTTCTCCATCAGATTGTTGCCATGACACCAGGAGCATTTCTTCATGTAAAGAAGTTCTTATGATAATTATATAAAGTTTTTTATATTAATATTTTTTCACAAGTTTAGAAAGATGATTAACATTTCAAAAAAAATAAAAAAATTCAATAGGAATCATTATATTTACATTTTTTTAATATTTTATTTCATACTTCTGATATTTCTCATGAACTATTCCAAGCTTCTGGGATGGGATTCGGCAGTATACCTTGCAAATGCGAGATCACATATTTCTGATTCCAACTTTTCAGAGGATTTCAGGTTTCCTTTACTAGAACTTATGATTTCGGTTGTATGGTTGGTATTTGGAGAATCTGTTTTAATAATAAAATTGTTAATGATAATTTTTTCAACGCTTGCACTATTTGGCTTCTATCTTGTTTCAAAAGAATTCATGAAAACAGAGTTTGCTTTACTGGCAACCATATTTCTTTCTTTAACTTATGTATTTCTGTATTGGAGCCACAGGATATACACTGACATCCCTGCTCTTTGTATGGTATTGTTTGCGATATATTTTTCATTTAAGTATATCAATGGAAAAGTTTATTCAAAGAAAAAAATTAAATCTTTCGATAAATACATTTATTTTGTAGGAGTACTAACCGGACTAATTTTTCTTATAAGATACCCTTCAGTGCTTTTCATAATTCCAATATTATTATTTTTGCTGAAAAAAGATTTGAAAGGACTTGCAAAACTTTCTTTGGCAGGAATGGTGGTTGTTCTTCCATGGTTTGTTTATAATTTTGTCAAATATGGTAATCCTCTGTGGAGTCTGATACAGCAGTTTCAGAGATTTTTAGAGTACACTTCTCCAGAGCCAATGTCTATTCTCATCCTATTTTTTATTTGGAATGTATCATTTATTGGACTGCTATTCTTTTTTGGATACTCAAAGAAGAAAAACTACTGGATTGTATTCATGATACTTCTAATAAACAGCGCCTACTATCTTTTTTTAGTAAATTTAAAGCTAGAAAGGTATCTCTTGATGATAATGCCATTCTTCTTGATAATATGTTTTGTTGGAGCAGAGAACATATTTAAGAAGGTTAAAATGAAAAATTTTTTCCTCGCATCTTTGATTTTACTCATAATAATATTGTCAATTGTGTCTTTTTCAAAGACAATATTGCAGACACATCTTGAAAACACATCTCCACTAATTCCGGCGGTTGAATATGTTAAAAATATTCCTTCTGACAAAACAATAGTCTCAAACTATTTTCCATTGTTTGGATACTATGGAAATCACAAAATAAGCAGTTTATGGTCAGATAACCTTCTTCACTTCACAGAATATGACTATTTTATTTATTTCTATGAGAGAGGAAAAAATAGTGATTTCTCAGTCTATAACATAACCAAGATAGAAAGCTATGACGATGGCTATTACTTTCTAGATATATATGAGTTTGATAAGTAGGTTCAAAAGGTAATCTTTATAAACACCTATTTTTTCCACAAAAACTATGACAGAAGATAATAAAATGACCAATGAGTTTGGTTCAGTAACTTTCAAATGCCCAAGTTGTGGTAAGTATGATATTACTAGAACAAAGAACGAAAGACAGATAGTCAAGAAATACAAATGCCCTGGATGTGGCTTTGAAGGACCTAACTAAAAATGGCAAATGCAATTGTTACAGTGAAGATAATGCCAGTTTCTCCAGAAGTTGATTTGAAAGCTGTAGAAGTTATAGCTAAAGAAAAAATCGCGGCTTTTGCAGGAGAGGGTGAAACAAGAACAAGTATTGAGCCAGTAGCATTTGGTTTAAATTCTCTAAGCATAACATTTGTTATGGATGAGAGTATAGGAAGCCCTGACATTGTAGCAGATCAAATAGCAGAACTTGAAGATGTTAACTCTGCAGAAATCTCAGATGTTAGACGAGCTGTCGGATAAGTACTAATAATTCTTCTTTTTCTATATTACTTCTAATTCCGAAACCAGAAAAGTGAGTTCTAGAGACAGAAAAACCTCTATTGGTTATTTTTTTCATTAAAACATCGTATTTAGGAACTGTTTTTTTAATATCTTCACATATTTGATGAATATCATAAAAACCTATAGTATCAAGTTCTTCACTTAATATTGTGAGTAGTTTTTTAGCTTCACCATCTGAGTTTTTCAGCATTTTTTTAACAAGCTTTTTGTCATGTAGAAAACCAGTCCACATAGGACCTGCAGTGTGAAAGAACTCGTGTTTTTTTAACACTTCGTCGACCTTTGTCTTTCCTTTTTCGCATCTGAAGAAAACTCTGAAGTAATGCTCTTTACTATAGGATAATATAGGTACTAGCGCCTTTTCATACTGCGCAGCAACCAGCTGCACTTTTCTGATAAGTATTCTAATGCCAACTTCATGCTTTAGTTCGTTTCTTAGAGGTTTGGCCCAGTATTTTCGTCTGCAGGCATTCTCGAATGTTCCTGACAATGCAGATGTATCGGTTGCAGTGACAGCTAAAATACCATTTCTGGAAAGTCTGGTAATTGCAGAATCGAGGAAAGGGTTGGGAGAGCCGAAAGGGTCTATGTCGATGTAATCAAAGCCTGAATTGTTCAGTATGAACAAATTAGCGTCATCATTTGAAAGAATGATGTCTGTTGAAGGAAGTTTGTTTAATTTGAAGTTCTCTCTTATAGTATTGTAAAAATCCTCTTTGTAGTCGTTGATGTACAATGTTTTTATCTTATTGTTTTTAAGTTCCAATAGAAATCTCAGACCTCTGATGCCAGAACCTGCGAGCGGAAGAGCAATCTGCAAATCTTTGTCGCTGACAGAGTTCAGCAAAAGAACACTGATGTCTCTATTCAGTTTCATAACAGGGTTGTAAAAAACAGGCAGTTTTTTGGAAATCTTCTTTTCACTAGCTACTTTAATAATTGCTTTTCCTTCTCCAACTATTTGTTCCATAAAGAAAAGAAAACAATATAGGTTTATTTAGGTTTAGTAAAATAAACAGAAAAAAGAATTAAAATTATTTGACCCAGGCAGTTGCTATTATTTCTCCGTCGTCGTTATTAGCCGTACAAGTGGTTTGGAAAAGAATAACATTATCTTCGCCACTATGCTTTCCTTCAAGTCTCCATGTTGAAGCAAGGCCTTCCATATCTCTGGCATCTGTGTTTGACCATGGTCTGTCATTGTTGACACATGTTGCATGCTCAATCCAGTCATTGTTTTCAAGATAATAACTTGTCTGACCTTTCCATAGAGCAATTCTTGGACACTGCACAATTGAAGTTGACCTTTCGAATTCAACTCTTACCTGTGTGAAAGGCACAGAAGTTTCTATAACTTTGAACAAATCACCATAGGTGTTGCAAGGTTTTCCTGGAATGTTGTTTGTCACAAATTCATCATTGCTGTTGAAGTCAACAATTGCTGTGTCTGCAACATCTGTATTCAACCTTGTCCAGCCACCATCCTCCATGTTACAGTAGACTTCAACTGGATTATTTTCATCTCCATAAGGATATATTATGTGAGGATTGTTGGTACTAAACTCATCTCTTTGCAGTATGTCTAAACATGATTCAGGAAGAGCTGGACACTCCCATATTATACATCCATCATCACCTACGCCTGCGTTGTAATGATCAAATCCTCCTGGACATTCTCCAGGTGGTGGTGCATTTTGGCATTCTGGTTCTACGCAAGTAATATTACAGGTCGTATCATCCATCGTGCATCCGTTAGTACATTCCGAAGGGCAATCATATTCTAAAGGACATGTTGGCCCTACGCTTAAGCATGACCATATTGTGCATCCGTCATTATCGGTTCCGGTGTTTATAGGGTCTTTTCCGTCAGGGCATGGTCCAGGATGGTTCTCGCATGACGGTTCTATGCATTGTCCTGTTGTGCATCCGTTTTCATCGAAAGTGCAACCGAGAGAACAATCTAAAGGACACTCGACGTCTGGGCATTGTGGTCTTTCAAGACATGCTCCATCTTCGCAACCGAATTCGCATTCATAGAAATTTGTTTCCAAATTTGTTCCTTCACAATAATACTCTACTAAGTTCCAAGGAGTTTCCCATTTAGGGCTAGGATCCTTGATGCAATAATCCTCCAATGAGGCAAGGTTTATCCTTTTAAAGAAACCACTTGTTATTCCCTTGTTATAATAGTCTTCTCCATCATCGGTTTCTTCGCATCTGAGTTCACAGTCTTCAGGACATAAAACAACGCTTTCATCTACATTGCAAAGTCCATCTCCGCAAGTTGAATTTTCAGTGCAAGCTCCATCAACACAGTTACAGTAAACATTGTCATAATCTGTGTAGTCATATGGATCACACCTAATTACTTCCTTTAATAAACCAGACTGTGATACGATGTTTCCGTCATGTAAGTTGTTAAGACAAAAATCTTCTCTGTTTCCATAGGCTCCTTTCTCAAAGTAGTTTCTACCGCCATCTGAGTCATGACAAACTGGTGCTTCTATACACGCTCCTTTATCACATCCGAGTTCACATTCAACATATTCAACGTTAATTCCTCCTCCATTTTCACAAGATCCTTCAGCAAGAACGTTTTCTATGTCTCTTCCTATAACTATATTTGCAGAGGCATGTAATTCTGGAATCTGAGTTACAGATACATCTTCTATGTATACTTCCAACTTTCCAATTGTTTTTGTTTCTCCTTGTTCTAATTCTTTTGCAATTCCATTTATAGAAAGAATAATTGTTTCTGCATTAAAGTTTGCACCTACTATATCTATTTCGTAAGTACTTCCTCCAAAATCAATATCTATTGGATTATTTATTTCTACAAATAGGCTGTTTTCAATTGCACGAGTGCCATCTTCACAAGCGTCAAAGAATAGTTGACATGAAGCTTTGTTTCCAGACAATGGGCAAGATTTGGTTGAACCAGATTTAAAGTAGTTTTTTTCACCATCAGTGTCTTTGCATGTTAATTCTACAGTTTCTACAACATCAAAGTAGATTGTCTCTTTCCACTGGTTGCCATTTCCGTTTGTTATGTTCCAGCACTTGCTGTACATCTGTGAACAGTAAACATCTAATTCGACATAGTAATTTCCAGGTTCTAATGGTGCAGGGAATTTTATATCCCATTGTTTAGTTTGATAGTTATACCCTGCATTGTAGTATCCTTCCTGGATGACGTAATATTCCCATATTCTGTTGTCATTTCCTACTTCGTAGATTTCAAACTGAACATGCCATCCTTCATTTCTCTCTGCAACAGTTCCGTCAACTTCAAGTGTTTCAGCAACTATGCTGATATTTTCATTAGGCATAAGAATGTCTTTGTTTATTGAGTAATCACTTATTTTTTGATGATAGCAAGCACCCCACAGGCATCCAAATTCACATTCATATTCTTCTTTTGTGGCAATGGTTTTAGCATTATCAGGTGGAATAAGGTGGCAAAAAGCTTCAGATACTCCACAATCATTACCTCTGCATTCGGTATGTGAAGCTATATAGTCCCATCCTACAAAAACTCCACCTTCGTATCTTTTCTCTGCACATTGATCAAATGCTCTACCTATTTCTTCACTGTCATCATATTTATATCCTTCTGCAACGCTTCTTGCATATAAGTTGAGACCTCCATCTAAATCTATACAGTCTCCTTCATTGTAAACAGTCAAAGATTCTGTGTAATCATTGTTGCCTTCATTTCCTTCTTGAACGTAATTATCAGGATTGACCTCAAAGATGATTTCTTTTTCCCCGGCTGTTTGAAGCAATGCTGGATATTGTTCGCTAGTGAAGCGATAGTTTCTTTCTTCTCCAACTTCAATGACAAGAGGATATCCTTCACTTGTCTTAGCTGAAGGTCCAATAGATCCAACAAATCCATCATTGTTTGTTGCTCGGATTACAACTGTATCGCTGTTGAAATAGACATCTTGATTACCAACGTTTTTAATGTTTACTTGATAAGTTACATAATTGTTTCCTACTCTGGCTTTGTCGAAATATTCTGATGCACCTGTATTTTCATTCTTTCTTTCTGACCCCGTATAGTACACTTCAGTAATCAACAGGTCCGGACCATCAGACAAACACTCTTCATACATATGGTTATGGTCTCCGAAGTAGCTCCACACTCTTCTTTGTGTTCCATCGTAGTTTGTTTTCCAGTCAACGTCATCTACACCAGTTGTGTACCAGTCAGACCATGCTCCTGAATACCACTGTATCTTGTATCTCTTGATTTCAGGGTGTGCTGAAGTGTCAAGACCAAGGTTCTGCCAATACTTATCATTGGTAGGGTCTCTTTCTATTATTGAACATCCGGATTCAAGAACGCAGGCACCCTCATCGCATCCATTTGGACAGGTGTAAGTAGTGCTTTCCATACTTGTTCCTTCACAATACAATTCTGTTAGTAGATTTCCGTTGCATGAATCAGAAGTTCCTCCGCATCCACCGCCTTGATTATTGTAAGTACAAGTACTTGTGTAACCTTTTACATCATAGTCTATTCCACCATCTGAGTCTTCACAAATGGTTCCGCCACAGTCTTGTGGACAGCTAATTGTTTCTCCACCATAATATATGCTTGCAGAAGCACTGAACCCTCCTCTATTTGAGGTGAATATATAATCAACATAGATTTCAAGGCCGCCAACAATCTTTGCTTCTCCTGACTTGAAAGTCGCTTCATCCTCTCCTACAATCAAGGTTATCTCAGTTTCTTCAGCATTTGCTGCAGCAAAGAATATTTCGTAGGATTCTTCTCGAAACTTTACTGGTTGGGTATAATTGAACCATATGTCTATTTCTTCACCTAATTGACAAACACCATTGCCACACACTAAAGGTATTATACATTCTCCTCCCTCGCATCCATGTTCGCAGTAAATAATTTTAGGTTTCGCACGGTTGTTTTCACAGACGTATTCTATTAGATTATCACCTTTAAACGCGCCACTATATCTAGAAATATTATCACAATCAGATCCTGAGCAGCAAGTATCTGAGTATTGGCCGAAACCCCACCTTTGATCGCCTATTTGTGCTTCTTCACTTACGTACTGTCTTTCATAGTAATCTTCACCGAATCTATCTTCACATGTTATATCCCCTGGTTGAGTAATACCTATGTCTCTAGAAATGTTTGTCTGAATCACTTCTCCGGTTTCTGTAACTCCTACTGCAATAACCATTACATCATACGTGTCTGTTGGTGTATCCAGTGGGATTTCTAATTCTGGTTTTGAAGTTGGTTGATAGTAGTAATTCTCTCTTGGAGATGGTTCAAAAACGTCAATTAGCTCTTCAGTCTCCAGACTTAAGGTTGGTATGTACATGCCAATGGTTATATTGTAGATATTTTCATCCATAAAGTTACGTAAATGAACATCAGAATATACTCTATTCTTTTCTTCTTCTAAAACAACAACCCAAGGATGTATATATGCATTCATATCCAACTTTGGACAGTCTTTGATGCAGGAATCAGAATTTTCTCCTTCTTCACACCAGCCATTTCCGCAAAATGCAGGTTCTGGAGGTAAAGTTGACA
Source organism: archaeon (assembly GCA_043822105.1). Lineage (GTDB taxonomy): Archaea > Nanobdellota > Nanobdellia > Woesearchaeales. The sequence goes on from JBDRCD010000010.1 coordinate 114,747, forward strand.
CACAATTAATTGTTTCATTATCACAGTAGTGGAATTCTGGACATTCAAGTACTTCTATCTCGTTGCTGTAGTCATCACAGTATATTATCTTATTATCTGCACAGAAATTTGTACCTGGTTCACATACTGTTGGTTCATCATATATAACGTCGAAGCTCTGTATCATCCAGTAGCCACAGTCATCCTCTCCTACACAACCGCATTTCCACTGATCATCGTGTTTTTTACAGCTGTATGAAAGGACATAGTGCTCTCCAGCACCGAGTTCTTCTCCAAGCTCCCGAAGTTCTTCTCCTTCCCAATCTAAGATTGTGAATTCTCCATAGTCTTTTAACCAGTTTGTTCCGGAAATTCGTTCTCCATCAAATCCGATAGATTCCCATTGTCCCCACTCAGGAAAATAAATATAACCAATTTCATATATTACTCCGCCTTCATGATCAACAACTATCTCAAGATCATATAAATCATCAGGGTCTATGTTTTGAACGTCAATTGTTTCAGGTTTAAATGTGAATATCATCTCATTATCGTTAAAGACATCCCATGGTGGTGCATAGCTCTGTGGTATGGCATCGCCTGGATAGAACGCCAGCCCGCCTACATTTGTGTCAGTCTTTACAGGCTGAACAGGGTTTAAAGGAACATCTGAACCTGATGAAAGGAACATTGAACCAATTGCGATGATCACTACTACCAAACCAAACAATAGAATTTGTTTATCTTCTTTTTTATTCACACTCAACACCTCACGAGAGCTATAGCTTTATTTCTGGATATATTACTATATAAATATTACGAAGTAAGATTTTTGCTCAAAAATCTATTTTTTTGATTTTTGTTGTATAAAGTTTACCAAAATCTAGAACAATTTATTCACTATCTGTACATCATATCCATTTTTAAGCAACTGAACTTTTATTTTGTCGTCTTCAAAACCCTGTGATCTACATTCTCTGATGTATTCTCTCACAGGTTCAAGTCCGTCGTAGATTATATCGTCTGAAAATCCTTTTTTCTCTGTAGTCTGAGTAACAACTGGTTTTTGTTCATTTTTTTTCATAAGATAAATTATTAGGAAGACGATTACTCCTATAAGTAAGATATCAAGTATAAATAAAAAAACCGTCCAACCACTTGTCTTTGTTGGGCATTCTAAATTTGGTTCTTTTGGCTCTTCTTGATTTGCTGCTAAACCTCCAACGTTTGGTGGTGGAGGAATATCAGGTATATCTGAATTTGTATTATCATCTCCTTTATCGTCTCCAAAGTCAAAGCTTGGAGGTGGTGGTAAATCATCACTATTATAACTTCCTCCGCCGCTACCACTTCCACTTGAACTGTCATCCCCAAAATCAGGCGTTGGTGGCGGTGCTGGAACTTCAGCCATAATCATAGGTAATAATAGAATCAAAATAACAAGTGAGACAATTATTCTCTTCATGTTTCATTTCTAGTAATCGTTTTATTTAAATATTTCCATGTCAATAATGTTTATAAAGGGTTAATTATTACTTTATTACATGTCAACGAGAAGTCCTATTGTATCGGTTTTGGGTCATGTAGATCATGGAAAATCATCCATTTTGGATGCAATTAGAGGAACCAACATTGTTTCAGGCGAAGCAGGTGCCATAACCCAGGCAATCGGAGCTTCAATAATTCCATTGGATGTTGTTAAAAAGAAATGCGGAAAACTTCTCGAAGCATTGAATATGAAATTTACAATTCCAGGACTTCTTTTTATTGACACTCCAGGCCACGCAGCCTTCACAACCCTTAGAAAAAGGGGAGGAAGCCTTGCAGACATTGCAATAGTTGTGGTTGATATCAACGAAGGTTTTAAACCTCAAACAATTGAAGCAATTGAGGTGCTCAAAGGCTACAAAACACCTTTTATAATTGCTGCAAACAAGGTGGACAGGATTGCAGGGTATACAAAACATTATGATTCCTTGCTCCAGGACGTCAAAGCACAGCAGCCAAATGTCCAGGGGGAGATTGACAAGAAACTCTACGAGCTTGTCGGACAACTGCATGACAGATTTCATCTGGTTGCAGAAAGGTTTGATAGAGTTTCAAGCTACACAGAACAAATAGCAATAATTCCATGTTCTGCAACACAACAGATAGGACTGCAGGAACTTTTGATGGTAATAACTGGTCTTGCACAGAAATACTTGGAAGAAAATCTGAAAAGCGACGTAACCGGCAATGCAAAGGGAACAATTCTTGAAATCAAAGAAGAAAAGGGTCTTGGAAAAACCATTGATGTGATAATATATGACGGTATGCTATCTGTCAATGATACAATTGTGATAGGATCCTTGGGCGGCGCAGTAACAACAAAAGTAAGAGCTCTTCTGGAACCGGATTCACTTGCAGAAATGCGAGACAAAAAAAGCAAATTCAAAACAGTAAGACAGGTGTGCGCTGCAACAGGAGTGAAGATTTCGGCGCCGGAACTTGATGGTGTTATGGCAGGTATGCCTCTGAGATCATGCAAACCAAACGAAGTTGAAGCTGTCAAGAAAAACCTGATGAAAGAAGTTGAAAAAGTAATGATAGAAACCGATGACACAGGAATTATAATTAAAGCAGACACTCTGGGAAGTTTGGAAGCAATGATTAATATTTTGAGAGGAAAAAAGATTCCCATCAGAAAAGCAACAATCGGAAACATCACAAAGAAAGATTATACAGATGCAGAGAGCAACTATGAAAAAGATCCGTTGCTGTCTGTGATTCTGGGTTTCAATGTTGTTGATGAAGTAGAGCTTAACAACAAGCATGTAAAAATTTTGATAAATGAAGTAATCTATCGGTTGGTTCAGGACTATGAAGTATGGCAGGAAGAAGCTAAAAAAGCCGAGGAAGCAAAACAGTTAGATTCTCTAGTTAGGCCTGTGAAGATGGAGGTTCTAAATGGTTGCATATTCAGGCAGAGCAATCCCTGTATAATGGGTGTTGAAGTAATGGTCGGAACACTTAAAGCAGGAACACCTGTTCTAAGCAAATTCCGAAGACTTTCAGAGGTAAAGTCAATGCAGGCAGAAAATGTTAATGTTGCAAAAGCCGAAAAAGGAAAACAGATTGCGGTATCAATCCCAAACATCATGGCAGAAAGGCATGTCAACGAAGGGGATATTCTATATTCAGACATTCCTGAAGAAGACTTTATCAAACTGAAAAAACTTACAAAGTTCTTATCAAAAGAAGAGATTGAAGTTATGAAGGAAGTTGCAGAGATAAAAAGAAAAAATAATCCTATGTGGGGTGTGTGATCTATGCAAAACCTAAAAATCCTTAATTCAAAAGAAAAAAAGAACATTCTTAAAGTCCTAAAGGAGCAGTTTAACTACAAGGAAAAGCCAGACTATGTGTTTCTGCAAAATTCTAACGACAGAATATATGTCATCCACAGGGACATGGAGAAAATGGATCTGAAAAAACTAAGAATTGATTCCATTGGAATTTATTTTGCAACCCTAATGCCAGAAGGCATAAGACTCAGCATTGAAGGAAGCCAAATCGTCGGAAAGACTGCAAAGAAAAACATTTTGGAACTTAACAAAGAACAGTTTGAAAATTGGTTGAAAGGAGCTGATTTTGACATAGAAACAAAACTAAAAAACTTTGTTCTGGTAAAATATAAAGGCGATTTTCTTGGTTGCGGTAAGGTAAAAGATGGCAAACTTCTAAACTATGTTCCGAAAGCGAGAAGGCTGAGTGTTGTTAATATTTAGGAGTTTTCATTATTAAATCCATTCTATTAAAAATAGTCATTAGGTAGGGCTTCAAATGTTCATATATTGGATTTCTTTTTTCTCTTCGAAGCATTTCCTGTTTTTCAACATATCTGTCGTGATTTATTTTTTTATTCTCTTTTTCAGTATGTTTTGCAAGTTGGTCCATTATTTGAATTTCGAAAACTTCATTGTAGAAATTTCCTTTGAAATCACTGACTTTCATAGGGAAGTTTATCTTGATTCTTGAGTGATCAGGACTTACTTTATAGTCTTTTCTTGGAAAATTCTTAAATTCAGGCTCAATGATTCTTCCATAGTTTTGTCTAGCTATTTTTACAATTTCATCACTAATATATTTACAGGCTTCTTCGTCAATTCCTATTATTCTTAGGGCTGCCAGATCAAACATTTGATTGCTTCTTTCCGGATTCATATTTGTTATTATATCAATGAATTTTTCTACGAATCTTCCTGCAGATTTCATCCTTCCGCCCATTTCAACTGCATATTTTGATACAATGTCTTTTATAACTTTGAATTGGTTTCCTGCTGATACATAGAATGTTTCTCCGTTGCATTTCTTGGTTTCACAATCTTTGTCAAGTTCTCTTTTTTTGAATTTAATGAAAAATTCTTTGTCTGTTCTTGGAGTATTAACATTGTCAGCTTTTAGTGTTGTCTCATTGCAACTCTGACATCTAATTTCGTATGTGTGTAGAACTTCATATTCTAATTGATTTCCTTTTCCATCAACAAAGAACTTTCGGATAAGTTGATTTTCAATGAATTTAAGCATAGTTTGTTCTTTTTGTTCTATAATATCTGTTACTGCATAATAAATATCTTCCAACTCTTTTTTTGGAAGAGCTTTATCAAGAACTTTTGTAATGTATTCTGATTTTAAGTTTGTTGTATTTTTTCCTAATTTTTCCAATTCTTTTATCTTTATCTGTTTGTTTGCTATCTCTTCAAGATCCGACTGATTTACATAACTTCGAAGTATTCTTTTATTTGTCTCTGCTTGTTTTGGAGTAAGGCTTGTTTGGTATTTATTTGCATCATCAAGTATTTGTTCAAGCAACTGGACCCTGCAGATTATTTTTTCCAAACTATCCTGCATTCTTTCATCTGGAAAGATTGGACTTGTTTTTGTTCTTTGTTTTGTTGCTTTCATTTTCTCTCTTCCATGAAATGAAATGTTAAAGGATGATATTTATCGCCCTGAAGTATATCACTTTGGTAATGAACAAATAAGCTCTTGAATATTTCCAAGTGAACATATTGTTCTTTATGATCTCCCTTTATTTCGTTCTTAATTTCTTTTTGACCGTGAATTATCTTGTTATATATTGGTGCTAATATATCAAAAGGATGGGTTATTTTATCTCCTCTGTCAGTGTTTTCTCTGAATAGCCAACCTGTTTTTTTATATCCTTCAAATTTGTTGTCCAGATATACTTTGTCAAAAACGTCAAATTTCTTTTTTCGCCATCTTGTTCTATAAAAACTTTTTTGAATTACTTTTTTTGATAACTGTTCGGAATCCATATCCAGCTCTTTTTGTTTTCCTATTAACCATCTATGATCGGCTTTTTTTGAAATCTCTAATTCTATTTTTTTATATTTTGAGTCAAATATTTCTGCACCTATTTTATTTATTTCATGCATGATATCTGTGTCCAAAGAATGTCTGTTGTATCCTTCGCAGTGATATTTTAACAGATGATTTTCTTGGGTTTGAATTCTCATCAATGCTTGTAAGATTATGTTTTGTTTAACTTCATTTAATGGCTCCAATGACTCATCGTAACCTCTTTCATTAATGGTTTTATTGATTTCGTCAACTATTCTGAAGGCTTTGTAAATTGTGAATAATTTTTGCTCGTTTGGAATTGATACACTCAGATTTAATTCGTGACTGCTGTTTTTAAACATCTTTTGATATGCCAGTTCTTCTAAATCCTGTATTTTCTGACTCAATGGATTTGTTGGAGTTTTGTGTTCTCTCTCTGGAAAGATGCTCATGACTTTTCTTGCTTTTGAGTAAATCCATCCTTTTGCTCCTTTTTTTATGTCATCCAATTCTTTCAGGTTTGCTATGATGTCGACTCCTTTTACAATCATTGTTGGAACTATGTATTTGTTCATCCCTTTCTTTTTCTGTTCTGCTGTAAGATGTTTGATGTTTGCTATGAAATCAGGATAGCTTCTTGCTTTATTTGTTTCTAGATTATACTTTGTAAGCTTACCAACCATGAACTCGAGTCCGTCGGCATCTTTCAGGAATTTACTTTGTTTGTTTTTAGTTATATTTTTTTCAATGTATTCTTTAAACTCATCTTTAATGTCTGAAGGAAGAAATCTATTTTCCCCATGATAGGTTTCTTCAGGTATGTCGTGCATGAATGCGGTAATTATGTCTAAGTATGTTACTTTGTCTCCTAGAATTCCTGCAAGTAATCTTGCTACGTCAAGAGGATGTCCTGAGTAAAGTCTTCCTGTCTTTCTTTCTGCGTCGCCATGCTTCAGAAGAGTGTATTTCAGAAAATGAGTTATTATTTTTATCTCGTCGTCGTTGATATTTTTATATGTGCCAAATTGTTTTGTTACACAGGCTTCTAAACTATCGTAATCTCCTTCTTTTGCATTTTTATAGAGATTTTCAACATTTTCTGGTCTGGTGAGATCTTTATCCTGTTGAACAATGAAAGCTAGCGACATAGGTGTTTGTAATAGTCAGACCTTTATAAATATTGCTATTTTTACCACTGTTAAGTAACTAAAGTATGTCTTCGATAGGTTTTTTGTTTGCCTTAGGTGTTTTGGCCATCTCATTTGCCTGTTTCTGCAGGTCGATGCCCATATCCTTTAAAGCACCAATGTGCATTTGCATCAACTGCTCGACAATCTGTAGAATTCTGGAAAGTTCCTGTCTCTCCTTTGCAAGTGTGCTTAGTGATCCTTTGTGAAAACCTATTTGTTCTTGTTTGCCCTGGGGCTCTGCTACGTTTTTTTCGTCTGCCATCTTATCCTCCTATAAATGTAATGTTTTTATGAAATGATGCTTGTTTTATAAATATTTCTGAACATAAAATTCGGAAATTCAAAAAATTTATTTTTTGTTATTTCTCATAGCAAAAACATTATAAACCATAAGATTTTTTCATAATACATGATTTTAGGACATATTATTGGAAAGATAACTCCGACAGATTTCTCATTCAAGCTGGAAAAAGAGACAAAGAAGTTTGAATATATTCAGGTATATCATCAGGTATATGATTTTGTGCTCTGTCAGATAGTGGACCTCGAAACCACCGGCGATGGAACAATCGCAAAATGCAAGACAATCGGTTTCAAGGACAAGGACGAAAAAATAAAACCCATGAGAATGCCGTTTGACCCGAGTGCAGAAGTTCTAAAGGCGGAAAATGACTTCATAAAAGAGATAATAAAACTCGATAAAAAAGAAGACGGAGCATTCATAGGAAAACTTGACGGAAAAGACATTGACGTGTATCTTGACCTGAAAAAACTGCTGACAAAACACTGTGCAGTTCTGGCAAAGTCGGGAGCAGGAAAGAGCTACACAGTAGGAGTGCTTGTTGAAGAAATACTTGAAAGAAGAATACCGTTGCTAATCATTGATCCGCACGGTGAATATTCAAAGATACGCTATGAAAACACAAAGGAAAAAGATAAGCTGGCGGAGTTTGGAATAGAACCAAAAGCATACGACGTAAAAGAATACGGCGATCCCAAAGTCAATGAAGGAGTGATACCTCTAAAACTGACAAAGAACATAACCGACTCAGAACTAATACATCTGCTTCCTGCAAAGCTCTCAAGCACACAGCTTGGAATACTCTACAGTGCCCTGAAAAACATTGATAATCTAAACTTCAAAAAACTGCTTTTGGAATTGGAGCAGGATGAGAGTTCAGCAAAGTGGAGCATCATAAACGTGATAGAATACTTGGACAATCTAAATATATTCTCAGATTCACCCACATCATACAAAGAACTAATTTCACCGGGAACCTGCTCCATAATAAACGTCAAAGGCATGCCGCCGGACATACAGAGCATAATTGTCTACAAACTTTGCAAGGATTTGTTTGAGATGAGAAAAAGAAACGAAATACCTCCATTCTTTTTGGTTTTGGAAGAAGCACATAATTTTTGTCCTGAAAGAAGCTTTGGAGAAACAAAAAGCTCACAGGTACTTCGAACCATTGCCAGCGAAGGAAGAAAATTCGGGCTGGGATTCTGTGTCATAAGTCAGAGACCTGCAAGAGTCGACAAGTCGGTTCTGAGCCAGTGTACAACGCAAATAATACTCAAAGTGACAAATCCAAACGACCTGAAAGCCATCTCCAACAGCGTCGAAGGAATAACTTCAGAATCAGAAGGAGAAATAAGAAACCTACCAATAGGAACAGCGCTTGTTTCAGGAGTTGTAGACATACCGCTTTTTGTCAACATCAGACCGAGAAAAAGTATGCACGGCGGAGAAGCAGTGAATATTCTAGATGGAGAAGAAAGAGATGCCATGGAAGAACTGAAAAGCTTTGAGAAAAAAGATTTGCTTCCAATAATCAAGCCGAGAACTTCTGTAAAAGACATAAAGCTGATGAGCGAAAAAGAAGTCAAGGTAAAAACAAAACTCATCCCCGCAGCAATTGTGACCTGTGAGGACTTTGAAGGAGAGTTCAAGGTGCTGATTGAAACAGTAGGTGGAGAAATAGTTGTTGACAAGGAAAAATTCGTGACGAAAAAAATTCCTGACCTGGGTGAACTTGGCAGTGACGGTTTGAGAGTCATAAAGAAAGTTTTCAAGCAGATGCCGGTTTATGATGACGAAGCAAAGATACTGATTGATAAGGGTTATCTGAAAAAGAACAAGAAATTATCAGATGATTACATTTTTTCTAAACTAAGAACTGCACAGACCTATGAGAACATAGAATTTCTTAGTTTGTCATACGATGACAGGATTGAAGCGGTGATGGGTGAAGAAACAATTAAAAATAAAATCTCAAAGGTTGTGAAGATAAAAAGTGTTAAAGAATGCTTCGTCGTGAAGTATGAAGTTTCATAGACGACAAAAATCTTTTCGAAAACTTTTTAAATAAATTCGGCTTATTTTTTTCTGGGGGTGGAGATCGCAGACGATTTTCAACTTGAATCAAAACTTTCGTGATAAATGTTTTGAGAAATCAAATATGCTTCGGCAAATTTGAACGTGAAGTCTTCGGACAACACAATGCCAATAGGAACTAACCAAGCAAAAAGAGATGTGCTAGGAAAAGCCTAAAGGGAGCCAAGCTCATGACACGGAAACGATGAACCGGATTCTCTTCGAAGGTTCACCAGTAGGGATGATTCACAAAAAAGTTGGATAACAGAAGCGATTTCAACCTCTCTTTCTAATCATGAAATAACTGTTCTCCAATTGTAATTTCTGACTTTTGCATGTCCTTGAGCCATAAATGTGGATCCTGCTTTTTCTTTCAAAACAAGACCCCACAACAGAATTTCTTTTTCAGCAATTGTAAGTTTTCTGGCTTTTTCATCCTTTGAAGTCTGGATTAATACATTATGCAATAATTTATTATAGTAATCGACTGTTTTTTCTGATGGTATTGCAAATTGACTCATGTGCAGTGGAACCTTTTTTCCTCTTTTTATGTAGTAATCAATTGTTGAAAGGTAGGCTGCTACATCGTGAGCACAGAAGTTGAATATCTTTGAGCTTTCTTTGGAATGTTCACTTGTATATCTGATATTGTAAAATTTACTTTCGCAGTGGTGAACTGTACTTATTGCATAGGCAATTCCCCATTTGAATATTCCGTATTCAACCGGAACCGATAACAACTTTACTTCATGTCTTTTGTGATTTTTTCTTCTAGAAGGTATTTTTGTTGTTACTTCTGCACCATCCATTCTTACTCTTGCGGCATCGCTGTAGGGTTTTACATCAATGTTCGCGGTAAACTGATTGCTTTCTGGCTGATGTGCATGTGTATAAATTTTTGTACCTTCAACATTTTCAACCAGGGAAATTTTTCTGGTTCTGAAATCAGTTCCGACGAAAGGTTTGAAACTAATTCCGCTTTTATAAGGATCCTTTATGTTGTTAAGGGCTTCTATTCTCCGTGAAGCAGGAAGCATGTCATCATCTATTGCTTCATCGATGGATTTATACCTGTGGAGTTTAACATCGGCTCCGTGTTTCATAAAATGTCTTGACCCTTTGAATCTTGATGGAATAATATTTGCTTTGATTATCAGACCTTCGTCTTCCTTTAAATTGATAATATTTTGTACAAGGTTTCTAGATACTTCTATAATTTTGCTATACTGTTTTATTTGTCCTACAGTCGATTCCTTGAAGAAAGTCTTCTTCTCATCCTTTGCCATAAAGAATGGAAATGAAAAGTTATATTAAAATGTTTACAAATGTATATAAATAACATTGATTTTCTGGATTTATGGGAAGTGAACCAATATTTGTTCCTGATGATCAGAGGTATGCTTTGAATCAGTTTGAGATTCCTAAAAAGTATGTTAAGGATTTGTCTTCTATTATGATTTCTAGTGGTCAGATAAATAATAGGATAGAAAAATTGGCTAAAGATGTTAATGAGGTATACGCCGGTAAAGACATTTTTTTGTTATGTGTTTTAAAAGGAGCGTTTAACTTCTTTGCTGACCTAGTGCACTTCTTGGATAAGTATGATGACACTTTTGGTTTTGATTTCATAAGAGTAAGTTCCTATGACGGAAGAAAAAGCACTGGTGAACTGATGATTACTGAAGAACATGTGCTTAAGAATGTTGTTGGGAAAGATGTGCTTGTGGTGGAGGACATTGTTGATTCGGCACTCACCATGTCTGGGCTTAGCTATATTCCTGGAAAAGAAATAACTGGCGGACTTATTGGACTGATAAAAAAATACAATCCAGAATCCGTCAGAACCATATCCTTGCTCACGAAAAGAACCGATGAGAATAATGGTTACCAACCAGATTTTGCAGGATTTTCAATACCAAATGAATTTGTTGTTGGTTACGGACTTGATTATAATCAACGTTTCAGAAGCGTTCCTCATATTGCAATTATGAGTGAGGCAGGAATTAAAAAGTATGAAAAGAAGAAATAGGCTTCATGGCCGGGCTAGTGTCTTTTCTAAGTCCATATATTCTCCCATTGATACCTGCATATCTGACCTTTTTGGCGTTGATTGGGGTGAAGGAGTGATGGCATCCATTAAACCAATAACACCTAGCTTTATATCATTGATTTTTTTCAAATCTTCTTTAGAATCAGAATATGTAAAAGTCAGATGGTCCAAAGAATGCATTGCATTATTGTAGGTGTCTTTTATTAGCTTTATATCCAAATCATCTTTCTTAAGCCTGTAGAACACCAGTGTCATAAACTTTATCGGATCCGCCTTTAGTTTGTTTCTCATGAAGTCGCCAAACTCTCCGATATCATGAGATTTTGAAACTTCATTGTAATATTCTAGCATAACTTCATATCTTTTCACATCACTTTTATCATCATGTCCAAAGAAATCTCCCTGTTCCATAAGTTTAGAGAGTTCATAGACAGGAAGTGTTGAGTCTCTGGCAACGTTGTCAATTTTTGTGTAACGGTAGTCTCCTTTGTTCCAGTTGAAAGCATGTGCATCCGTATCAACAACAGTATACATTCCTGCAAATTCTTTTACAAGGAAATCAAGATTTTCAAATATTTTATTGGCAGCTTTCCTGACTCTTAACTGATCCATGTCTGCGGCGCTGTTAATTATTTTTTCAATGTGCTTTTTCTTGCTGACTTTTTTGTAAAGTGGATTTGAACCATGAATCCTTCCAAGGAATCTAGCAACGTCTTTAAGAGAATCAATATCTTTTGTTTCATTGAGATAGTCGTATAGTATTTGTCCTTCTTCAAAACTACTCACTGCCAGATAATCATTTTTATATTCAATGTTCATTGGATTATCAATGATGTGAAACCTAGTATCTTCGTTGACTTTGTTAAAATTTGTTTTTATTTTATCATTAAAATCCCTGTCGTATTCTAAAGTTTTGATGTTATCACTTTTTTTCAGAATCATAACTCCATTATCAAATCCTCTGCCTTTTAGCATACTAACTTCATGGTTTCCTATCTGTTCAATCTGGTCTTCCAATGAAGATGCAACTTTAAAAAAACTCTTTTCAAATCTATCTCTGTCGTTTATTTTCTTCATAAGCATTGAATAGGCAAGAAGTGCATTGTCTTTGTTAGATTCATCTTTTTCAGCTTCAACCAAATAGTCATCGAGAAGCTTTAAACCAACTTTTCTCTCACCGATACTGTCAAGTGTTTGGAATAAACTAAGATAGTTTACAAATAATTTAGGATTATCTTCAATTCGTGAGTGAAAATAATGAATAGTATCACATATGGTTCTTATTCTATTATAATCGCCGTAAAGAATAACATCATTAGTTTTCTCTTCGGTTATTCTAAGAACCGTTTCAAAAGCCTTAGCAATGTTTCCTCTTTCCATGCAAGCTAAAGCATATTCATGCGTAAACATTGAAACATTTGTTTCATCAGAAGCTCTTTTTATTTCTTCATAGAATTTTTCTTTGTTTTTTGATTTTTTTAATTTGATTAGTTTTTTCTTTCTTTTTTTTATACTTGCATTTGAAGAATGGTTTAAACTGGTTCCTGTTTTGAAAGCTGCAAACATTACTGCCCAGAGTACAGGAAGTAGACCATAATAACTCATTGAACTAGGATTGTTCAAAACATATTCTAAATGTTCTGACCATCCTTTGTCTATTATGTTAACACCTTCTCCAATAATTGGACCTGCTGAAGTTACTATGGACGCATCAACAGCAGGATGTTCTATTAAATAGTCTTTTATTCTTTGACCTAAAGTTCTATTTTCTGTTTTTACAAATTGTTTTCCTTTTACTCTTTTTTTTATTGTCTTGTATTCAACACCTATTTTTTTCAAAGTCTGAAAAGTAAGTCTTTTTTTGTAGCTCAGATCGCCCATAAGTTTTCCTCCGATTATTGAAGGAATATAGAGTATTTTGTAAAATGGATTATCAGGAATATCAAAAGTATACACTCCTCCACTCCATATGGCTATAGTGTTTATTGTTGATATTCTTTTTGCAGTTTTTGGATGTTCTGTCAACCAATCATCTGCTCTGCTAATTATCTTTTCAAGTCCCCCCATTCAATTAAGAAATTCAAAGAAATATTAAAACCTATTTATTTTCTTTGCATAAGCCTTAAATATGAATTGAGGATTCTTATTTTGCATGAGTAAGGAAGAAATTATTTACACTATGATTACAAATTGGGAAGAATTATCTGATTTAGTTTTTAATGAAAGTAGTAAAGGAAAAACAATCTTTAGGGAACTCGAAAATCGTTTACCTAAAGAATACAAAGAAACACTTAATGGAAATATGTCTGTTGAACAATTCTTTGATTTGGTTCAAGAAGAAATGGGCGTACAATTAAGAAGACCTACCCTTAACTCAAAAATTGTAAATGAGAAAAAGGCTGTTGAACTCAATCAGAAAGGAATTCAAATTGTGAGAGTCTTAAATAAGAAAATGATGGATAATCTCTTGCCTGAAAATGAAATTAGAGATTTAACACAACTAAGAATTCATCATGACGAAGCAAATCCTATTTATTATGAAGCTTTACAATCATCAAATACATTCGAGTTAATTGTAAGTAAAAGCATTGCTTATGCTCTTTCAAGCGTGGCTTATTTTAACAAAAGAAGAAATAATGATGTTGACTGGATTGTTTCAAACATTAATAATTATGAAAGCCCAGTAGTTATAGAGTCAGGCATATCTTGGGGGGTTAATGTAGACAAAATTTCTGAAAAATTAAAATCCACTCATAATGTTCAACTTAAAATTCTTGAGCAGATTGCTGTTGAAGGAGAAAATTGCAATCCAGATGGATATTTATATGCACCACATGTCAGACTAAGACGTGGTCTTATAAAAGGGACTTTAAGTCAAACAGAAATGGAATATCTTGCTGCGCAAGATATTGTTTATTCTCAAATAATTGATTCAAAACCAGAAAATTATGATGGGCATTTCCCAAAGTCTTACATGTCTTCAATTGCAAAAGAAATATGTAAAGAATTGTCTATTACCAAACTCAAAACATTATTTCCTATTTTGAGAGAATCAAATGGTTGTTCTTTTGAACAAAAGATTGATATTGTTAAAAGTTAATATTTTCTATGATGAAAGTAAAATATTCCCATTGCCATGGATATCATCAACAGACCAATATATCCTGTCGCATAGTTATTCCAACTTTCTGGATTTTCTAAATGTGGTGTTGCAGCCTCGCAGAGATATTCTTCTGGGCAGTCTGGTGGGAAGCAGCAGCTCTGAGAAATGACTTCTCCGGTTATTCCCGAGCTTAAAAAATAGACTCCTGAAATAGCCATTATTACAAGAATTATTGCAAGTCCGTTTTTCATGGTTTTTTCTTTGTTTTCTTGATATAAAAACTTTGTGTAAATTGGTGCTGAAAATTCTCCTTATTTGAAAACGTTTTTTGTTTTTAAATACAACAAAATCTCTGATTTTGAGTTTCAAAAAGCTTTTGCTTTTTGTCATCCCAGAAATCTATGATTTCTGTTATTTTCATCGAAAGTTTTTTAAACGAATCAGTATCCTAAATAATAGGGTATCAGGGACGATAAAAAATGGCAGACATCAAAAATATAAAATTTTTGGATCTCCATAATTTTGAGGCAAAATTATGATAGAAGATAAGAGCTACGACTCAAAGAAAATAACTGTTCTGGAAGGCTTGGAAGCAGTAAGAAAAAGACCTAGCATGTACATTGGTAGCACCAGCGATAGGGGGCTCCATCATCTTGTCTATGAAGTTGTTGACAACGCAATAGATGAAGCGATGATTGGTGAATGCGATTTCATTACAGTCACAATTCACAAAGGAAATAAGATAACCGTAACCGATAACGGAAGAGGAATTCCAGTCGACAAACACGCAAAATACAAGATTAGTGGTGTAGAGTTAATCATGACCAAGCTACACGCCGGCGGAAAATTTGACAATAAAACCTATAAGATTTCAGGAGGACTTCATGGAGTTGGGGTATCGGTTGTAAACGCCCTTTCAGAATGGTTGGAAGTCATAGTCTACAAAAACGGAAAAAAATATTATCAAAAATATAATCGAGGAAAACCAGAAGCAAAGCTAAAGGAACTTGGCAACACAAAAGAAAAAGGAACCTCTGTCACATTCAAACCGGATTCTCAAATATTTACTGAAACAGAGTATGACTTTGACACTCTTGCAGACAGGTTAAGAGAACTTGCATTTCTGAATAAAGGTGTGAAAATAACCATTGAAGACAAGAGAACCGATAAGAAAAAAGAGTTTTATTACGAAGGAGGAATTCTAAGTTTCATAGAATACATTAACAGAGGAAAAACTGCGGTTCATCTTCCTATTGCTCTGAAAAAAACCAAGGGAGACATAGAACTTGAAGTTGTTTTTCAATACACAACATCTTACTCTGAAAATGTTTATTCTTTTGTAAACAACATTAATACTCATGAAGGTGGAACCCACCTGATTGGATTCAAAACCGCGCTTACTAGAACTCTGAACAACTATGCTGAAAGAGAAGGAATGACCAAAGAAGTCAAGCTTTCAAGTGAGGATGTAAGGGAAGGTCTTTCTGCGATTATTTCAATAAAGATTCCGAATCCTCAGTTTGAAGGACAGACAAAAACCAAACTTGGAAACAGCGAAGTTAAGGGTATTGTTGACAGCCTCGTTACAATGGGTCTTAACACATTCCTTGATGAAAATCCTGCGGTCGGAAAAAGCATTATTATGAAGGCTATAGGCGCTGCAAAAGCAAGAGAAGCAGCCCGAAAGGCAAGAGAACTTGTCAGAAGAAAAAGTATTTTGGAAACAACAACTCTGCCGGGAAAACTTGCGGATTGCTCTGAAAAGGATCCAAGCAAAAGTGAAATATATCTTGTTGAGGGAGATTCTGCAGGCGGAAGCGCAAAGCAGGGAAGAAATAAGGAATTCCAAGCTATTTTGCCGCTCAGAGGAAAAATTCTCAACGTTGAAAAATCAAGAATAAATAAGATAATGACCAGTCAGGAAATCATAAAAATAATAACTGCAATCGGAACAAGCATTGCAGAAGAATTTGACCTGAAAAAAGCAAGGTATCACAAAATTATAATTATGACCGACGCAGATGTTGATGGTAATCACATCACAACACTGATACTAACATTCTTCTACAGATATATGGTTAAACTAATCGAGGCAGGTTACATTTATTTGGCACAGCCACCTCTTTTTCTGATAAAGAAAGGACAGCAGAAATTTTATGCGCAAACCGAGGAAGAAAAAGAGAAGATTCTCAAAAATTTGGGAACAGGAACACACATCCAAAGATACAAAGGTCTTGGAGAGATGAATCCGGAACAGCTATGGGAAACAACCATGAACCCTGAAAACAGAACCTTGAAAAAAATAATGATTGATGACGCTGTAGAAGCAGATCATATGTTTAAAATTCTCATGGGAGAAGAAGTAGAACCAAGAAGAGCTTTCATTGAGAAAAACGCCAAGAAAGTCATGAACATCGACGTATAAAAAGCGCAATCTATTTAAAGGCCCTATATTTTCTGCCGACTATAAGAAAAATGGCTAAAAAACAAGTATCAACAAAAAAAATTAAGAAGAAGTGGTTTCCTATTGTAGCTCCAAAGATGTTTGGAGGAAAAGTACTGGGTGAATTGCTGCTTGCAGACGCAAATATGATGAAGGGCAGGCACATAACACAGAACCTTTCAAATGTTCTTAATGATCCTAAAAAACACAGCATAAACATGCAATTCCTGATTAAAGATGTTAAAGAAGGTCAGGGTATTACAACAATTACAAAATATGAATTAATTTCTGGCTACATAAAAAGACTTATTAGAAGAGGAAGAACAAAAATAGTTGATTCTTTCATTACAAAATCTGCCGATGGCAAAAGAGTAAGAGTAAAGACCATAATTCTAACAAATTCATATGCTCACAAATCAACCCAGACAAAGATTAGAATGAATGTTCGGGAATTGATGAAGAAAGAAGTTGCTAAAAACACCTTTGAGAAATCAATCGAAGAGCTGTTGAAACTCACAATACAGAAGGAAATAAGAAAAACCATTTCCAAAATCGCACCTTCCAGAAACTTTGAAATCAGAGTCTTTAAGCTTGAAGAAGGTAAAGCGGGCGAAGATGAAAAAGTTGAAGAGGTTAAAGTTGAAGAAGAGAAAGAAGAAGTTGAAGTGAAAGAAGTAAAAGAAGAGAAAACAGAAAAGAAAGAAGAGAAACCTGCTAAAAAAACACCTGTAAAAAAAGCAGAGAAAAAAACTGCGGTCAAGAAAGCACCGGCAAAAAAGACACCTGCTAAAAAAACAGCAGCTAAGAAGTCTCCTGCTAAGAAGAAGTAAATTTTCTATAACTTTAAATATAACCAACTTTTTTTCTAATATAAAATGTATAAATACGATTTAAAGAAAGCAATAGAAGAAATTAATGCTCAAAAGGCAACCAAGGTTTTATTGCACCTGCCTGATGGTCTTAAACCGAAAGCAGCCGAGATACAGGCAGAACTGAAAAAAGAGACTGAAGCAGAAATATTCATATGGGCTGGTTCCTGTTATGGTGCATGCGACCTGCCAATAGAAAGCGGAAACATAGGAATAGATATGATTATACACTTTGGCCACACAAAATGGAGATATGATTAAATGATTAAGGCAAAGAAACTAAAAGAAATAGCAACCATATACGACTTGATTCTGAACCAATGCTATGTTGGAGAAGCAAAAGGAGAATGCATACAGTTAAGTGATAATATAAAGATAAAGACAGGACAAAAAAGAGAAGGATTTATCGCTGTAAGAATAAGGAGACTTTCTCCGCCAAATATGGTGGAAGTGGAAATTGTAAATGAACCCTATACTGTTATCAGTGAACTGCAGCCAAAAACAAAACTTCATCTAAAAAACGATTTGATGAATAAGATGGAGTCTAGAATCAGAAAGGCAGCCATAATGATAAAAGATGCTGCAGAGAAGGGAAGAAATATTTATCTAAGACATCATGCAGATGCAGACGGCTACTGTGGCGCACTTGCACTTGAGAGTGTTATAATTCCTATCATTGAAAAACAGACCAACAAAATTTGGCAGAACTACAGAAGAATGCCTATGAAAGCACCATACTATGACTACTCTGATGCATTGAAAGACATATCTTTTTTCAAGGATCAGACGGCTCTTAGGAAAAAACCGCTGTTAATAATAGTCGACAACGGATGCGGAGAACAGGATTTGCTTTCTCTGGAAAGAATAAAGCTCTATGATGTTGACGTAATAATAATTGATCACCATTTGTACTCAAAGAAAGTTGATGAATTGGTTGAGGTTCATGTTAATCCAAGAGTTTTTGGTGGTGAAGGAGATATCTGCAGTGGTATGCTTGGCTATGAAATAGCTAGTCAGATAGGAAAGCCTGATCCGATGTTTGCAGCGGTTGCTGGAATAGCAGACATGAGTGGAAATGAATTTGTTGAGCCCTATGTAAAACTTTCCGGGAAAAAAAGGGAACTGCTTGAGAACGTTGCAACCTGTCTTGATTTTGAAGCATGGCAGTTAAGATTCATGGAATCAAATGCAGTCTATGATCTGTTCAATGAAAAACAGGAAAAAGTGATTGCACTTGTTCTGCCTGAAGTAGAAAAAAGCATGGAAAAATACAAAGTTGTAATCAAGAAATTTTTGAAAGTCGAGAAACTTAGAAAAGGAACTCTGACAATACTTGACCTTGACAAAACCGTATTGATGAACAGCTACCCTTCTTCAGGAAAAGTCACTGGTATTGCAAGAAGAATGCAGAAAGGTCCTGGAGTGACACTTGGAATTGCAGAAGATTTCATAACAATCAGAGTTGACGGTCTTAAATTTTCCTTGGAAAAACTGATGACAACGTTGAAAAAGAAGTTTCCATACGCCATGATAAATGGTGGCGGACATGACTATGCAGCGACTATAAAATTTATTCCTGCAGCAAAAGAAGAAGTTAAACAAGAATTCTTGAGATACATTAAAGGATTATAGAAAAAATTATTATTTTTGTTGTTCCTTTTTTTCCATGTAACCTGATTTACCACAAGATCTTCTATTGGAATGCTCTGCTAGGAAGTCACCATCTGATTTTGGAGAGAATTTGTTTTTTCTTGTGATGGTCTCTCCTTCAACCTTGTAGTTTTTCCAGAGTTGTCTGGTTTTCTTCTTTTTTGCTGGAGCTTTATGGTCTGCCATAGCTTTAGTGGAAAAATAAAGGGTTTATAAAACTTATTGTTTAAAATTAAATTTTTGGAATACAAAGTCTTTGACTTTGTTATATAAAGATTACTAATTCACAACTTTTTTAAAACAACTTCTTTTTCTTGCCCACATGACTTATGAATTAATCATCACTGAGAAACCTTCTGCAGCCATGAAGATAGCCTATGCTCTCAGCGACGCTAAACCTGTCAAAAAAACACTTGGTGGAGTGTCCTATTATATGCTTTCTCATGACAAGAAAGACATTGTTGTTGTTTCCGCAGTTGGTCATTTGTTTGGTGTTGCAGAAAAAACGCACGGTTATGAATACCCTAGCTTTGACATTGAATGGAGACCAACAAGTCAGACAAGCGGTGCTTCCTACTCAACCAAATATGCTACAACCATAAAAAAACTTTCTGAAGATGCAAGTAGTTTTACGGTTGCATGTGACTATGATATTGAAGGAGAAGTCATCGGACTTAACTGTGTCAGGTTTCTTTGCAAGAAAAAAGACGCGGGCAGAATGAAATTCAGTACCCTGACAAAACCTGACCTGATTGAATCTTACAATCACAAAGCAAAAACTTTGAATTGGGGCCAGGCAAACGCTGGAGAGACAAGACATTTTCTGGACTGGTTATACGGAATAAATCTGAGCCGAGCCCTAACTTCTTCAATAATAAAAAAAGGCCATAAAAAAACACTTTCAACAGGCAGAGTTCAGGGTCCAGCACTAAAACTCATCGTCGACAAAGAAGAAGAAATACAAAAATTCAAAGTCGAACCCTACTGGCAGTTGGAACTGGACGGAACAGTTAAGAATGAAGAAATTAAAGCAATGCATGAAACAGAACAGTTTTTCAAAGAAGAAGTTGTTGATGAAATACTTAAGAAAACAAAAGGAAAAAATGGTGTGGTAGTGGAAAGTGAAAGAAATGAAAAAACACACATTCCACCATATGCTTTTGATCTGACAACTCTTCAGATGGAATCCTACAGAAGTTTGAAAATCTCTCCTAAACAAACACTTGCCATTGCTCAGAATTTATACTTGGCTGGAAAAATATCCTATCCGAGAACAAGTTCCCAGAAACTTCCGCCAACAATAGGCTATAAAAGAATACTGGCGGAGCTGCAGGAAAATAAAGACTATGCAAAAATCTGCAAAGAAATACTTTCAAAAGACAAGGTTTATCCACGACAGGGAGCAAAGGATGATCCTGCCCACCCAGCCATCTATCCAACAGGAAAACAATCAAAAAGTCTAAAGGCCAATGACCAAAAGGTTTATGATTTGATTGTCAGAAGATTTCTTTCGGCATTTGGAGAATCGGCAGAAAGAGTTGAAACAATTCTGAAAATCAATGTGGAAAAAGAACTTTTCATTGCAAAAGGAACAATCACCATCAAAAAAGGATGGTATGTTTACTATGGTAAACATAATAATGTCAGAGAAATAAAGATTCCGGATGCAAAAATTAAAGACATTGTAAAAGTGAAAGAAATCATAAAGTATGAAAAAGAAACTGAGCCACCAAAAAGATACAGTCCGGCAAGCATAATCAAAGAGCTTGAAAACAGAAATCTTGGAACAAAAAGTACACGTGCAAACGTTATAGATACATTGTATCAAAGAGATTTTATCAAGGGAACAAGACTGGAAGCAACACTCATGGGTATTGGAGTTATCAAAACATTATCAAAATATAGTCCAAGAATTGTTGAAGAAGAACTGACAAGGCATTTTGAAGAGGAGATGCAGGAAATAAGAGAAGAAAAAAAGACAAAAGATGATGTTTTGGATGAGGCAAAAGAAGTTTTAACAGAAATACTTAAGGATTTCAAGAAAAATGAATCAAAGATAGGTGGAGAACTCGTTACAGCACAGAAAGAAACAACTGAAAAAGAGTCAATGGGATCATGTCCAAACTGCGATCAAGGAACACTACTAATAAAAAGAGGAAAATTCGGACGATTTGTGGCCTGCGACAAATATCCTGACTGTAAAACAACCTTTAACATTCCTAATTCTGGTTTTATAAAAACCTCTGGTAATAAATGCAAAGACTGCAAAGTTCCTACGATTTTGATTAAATTCAAAGGCCGAAAAGAAACCGAGGAGTGCATGAATCCGAAATGTCCTTCAAAAGAGCAAGAAGTTGCTGAAGAAGAGGAAAGACCCTGTGCATTGTGCAAAAAAGGTGTTATGAAGCTTCGAAGTTCAATGTATGGTAAGTTCTACGGATGTAGCAACTATCCAAAGTGCAAGAACACTGAGAAGATTGCTAAGAAAGAATAATTATTTAAATTCTAAAGCCTTACATGTAAGGTATGTGGGTAGCAAAGTTTAAAATGAAGCATGATTGTATGCTTGGAAACAGATGTCAGGAGTTTAAAATAATTCTTCAGTCTATAATGTTTAATACTTTCAAGAAAGATAATTTTATCTACACTTATTCAATGCACATAATGCAGGGAAAGAACAAAGAAAAATATATTGAAAGTCTGAAAAAAGACAAGGATCTTGTTGAACTTGAAAGAACTGGTGATACTTTTTTCCTAGTTGAGAAACAAAAACAAAAGGCAGGTGGGGCATACACAGGAGATATACTTTTTATCAAGCCTGCAGTAACTGATACTGAGGGTGTAGAACACTGGGAAGTTGCATCGCCAAAGAAAGAGTCCCTGATGAAATACATTGAACAAACAAAGAAGCACATGGACATGTTTAAACTTATAAAGATGAAAAGAGAGGAACTATCGAGCATATTCTTTCCAAGACTTCTGCCTGAAATGACTTCTTTGCAGAAAGAGATAATTGAACTGGCAATAAACAAAGGTTACTATGAGATTCCAAAGAAAATTGACATTAGGAAGCTTGCAAATATAAAAAAAATATCGCATTCTACATTTCAGGAACATCTAAAAAAAGCTGAAAAGAAAATCATTCCTTCTTTGACGGATTATATGAAATAGCCGAACATGTCAGGTATAAAATAAATATGTTGATAATGGTTACTACTTCTTGATTAAAATGATGGGAGAAATAATTATACCTTCAATTAGGGGAGGAATATTTTCAGAAAAGGAGAAAGCAGAAGCTCGGAGAAATAACGAAATACTTTTTATTAGCCCAATGCTAAATGGAACCTGTCAGTTGAAATGCTTTGCATGTTATACAGAGTCCGATGGTTCAATGAAAAGAGAATTTTCTTTTGAAGAATTAAAAGAAACGCTTAAAGAAGCAAAAAATCATGGTGCAAAAACAGTAAGAATAGCTGGAATAGGTGAGCCTTTTCTTGACAATGTTTTGTTTAATCAAAAAGAAAATACTTTTCCTTTGTTAGATGTATCTGAAGAGCTTGGAATGCAAACCGTTGTGTTTACAAATGGGGTAATATTTAATAAAAATCCAAATCTACTGGAAAGATTGTATGATAGAAACATTTCTTTGTTATTCAAATTGTGGGGAACTAAAGATACACATGATTATTTAACTGTTAATAGAGGTGGAGATTTAGAACCTTGGATAAAAAATGATGAATTATTTGTTCCAAAAGGATTGGATTATGCAATAAAATTAGGTTTTAACAAAGTTGAATATGATAATCAAAACAATGCTGTAACAAGACTTGGAATTGAAACTTGCTTATTTAAAGAAAACAAAAACTTTCTTCCTGAAGGTCTGCGTTGGGCGAGGAGAAATTACATATTTCCTCATTTTGAACAACCATTTGTTGGAGGAAGAATGCAGAATAATCTTGATAAAAGAGTAGGTGACAAAGAAGCTCTAAAAATTAGTGAAGAGTTATTGAAAATAGATAAAAAAGAGTTTAATGATGACTGGAAACCAGGACTGCCCTATCTGCTTAGCAATACAACTGTTTTTGGAGAGGCAAGATGTGATAAGAGAGACTATAATCTTGTTGTAAATCTGAATGGAGATGTTTGGGCTTGCTATGGAACTCCAATAATTTATGGTAATATTCTCAAAAACTCATTTGATGAAATAATGAATCACCCTTTTAGAAAGAAGATTCTGGAAAGTAAAGTGTGCTGTGGATGTCAGGTTTCTGCACTTTCTGAAATGAATGGTGATCCTGTAAAAACACCTGATGACCTTAACAGAGCTGCAAAAAAATATGATTATAAAGGGTGATTTCAATGAAAGTCATGCTCATACACCCTGCAAAAACTCTAAACTTGAAATTTGATTATCTAAAATCTTATCAACCGTTATTTGCAGCTTACTTGTCTTCATATCTAAAAAATGATAATCATGAAGTTAAATTTCTGGATGTTTTTGCAAAAGGGTTTAACAGAAGACAGGAGAATGAGAAATTAACAAGAATCGGACTTTCACCTGATGAAATCTCAAAAGAAATAGAATCATTCGGACCTGAGGTGGTTGGTGTTTCATGCATATATACATTTCAATTTCCAGATGCCATTGAAATAGTTGATATTGTGAAGAATGTTGATCCTAGGATAGCAACTGTTATTGGTGGCAATCACATAACTGGTGTGTATAAAGGAGGCAATAAAACTGCTGAAGACTTTGCTAATTTAAATTTAAGATTGGGCATTACAGAGGAATCGATTGATTATAAGGTTATAGGATCTGGTGAGATTGCAATGGTCAATCTAGTTAATTCTTTGAAGAAAGGGATTAATCCTGAAAAAAATGTCATTGGAACAAATATTAACCTGAGCAATTCTCTCCTTCCGGATTTTTCTATTTATGAGAAGAATGATTATCCTGCAGCAACTTTTCGAGCTTCTTCAGGAAAAGAAAAATTTTCCATGCCCTATATGTCTTCAAGAGGATGTACAAATATTTGTGATTATTGCACGACAAATATGATGTGGGGAAGAGGTTTTACACATTACACATCTGAACAGAATAAAACAAATTTGCTAAATATAAAAAAACAAGGTTATGGTGAAATTGGTTTGCACGATGACAATATGTTGTTAAACAAGAACTATGCGTTGGAATTATTTGAACAGATTCACTCTTTGGATTTTGAATGGACTCTTTTAGCCATTGACAGATCCAGAACTGATGAGAAAATAATAGACTCAATTATAAAAAATGGTTGTTCTCATATGTTTTTCTCAGTTGAAACCCCAAATACTAAGAATTTGGTTGAAAGAGGAAAAATTACCTACAAAAACGCTGATAATGATAAAACAATTGAACACATAAAAAAGTTATCAGAAAATAGAATATCTATTGAAATGGATTTTATGATAGGTTTTCCTAATGAAACTATGAAAGATATACAGAGAACTGTTGATTATGGCAATAAACTTCTGGAAATTGGCGCTACAAATGCAATATATATACCTGTGACTCCTTTGCCAGGAACAGAACTATATAACAAAGTACGAGGAAAGATAGAATGGGAGAAAGGCTACGATGGTTTTACACTTACAAAATCAAATCTAAATTTGGGTTTTGACATCTCTAAAATCTTGCTCGAGAATACAAAATATTTATAAACCGATTTCTAATTCTAGACGATACCATGATGCCGAAGGCCGCCGACTAAAAGGAGGCTAATGGTGTCGACGGAAATGACCGTCGGGGTTGTGGTGTAGCTTGGTCTAGCAAGAATCCAAGAGTTTCTTGGAGATCGCTGGGAGCAATCTATCATCAGAGGTTTGGGACCTTTGGACCCCAGTTCGAATCTGGGCAGCCCCATAGCTTTTTAATAAATAGCAAAACTTGCGTTTTGTATTCCAAAAACGTAGTTTTTGTGAAACCTAGGAAAAACAGGTGTGGCATGAAGCCATACTGGACGCTTTTGAGCGTCTTGACTAGAGAAATTCACTAAAAAAGTTTATAAAGGGAGTAAATTTTCGAAAAAACATGGCTAAAAAAGCAGTATACGGCTCTGTAAAAAGATTTGGATCAAGATATGGAAAGAGACTTAGAGATAGATTTGGAGCCATAGAGATAAAGCAGAGGATGAAACACAAGTGTCCCTATTGCAATTATGATCAGGTAAGAAGAGAAGCTGTAGGTATCTGGAAGTGTGGAAAGTGTAAATCTAAGTTTACAAGTAAAGCATACACAGTTGCAAAACCAGCTGCCATCAAATTAGAGGTGGAAGAACAATGAGTTCCTACAAATGCTTTTCATGCAATAAAAAGATTTCAGACATTCAGATAAAAAAAAGAGTTAGATGTCTATACTGTGGTTCTAAAATTATTTTCAAAGAAAGAACCATAAATACAAAAGTTAAAGCTGTATAATGAAATCGCAAAATAAAATTTTGCAGTTCATAAATAGGGATGATTTATGAAATACTCTGCTAAAATAATGGTTGAGGGTGATGCAAACAATATAGTAAAATTGTTTGAACCTGAAACAAAGAAGTTTACGAATAACAGAGCTGTTTATTCTGTTAACAAGAATAAGAACAGCGTCGAATTCATAATAACTGCGGAGGACTCAACTTCTTTGAGAGCCGTTGCGAACTCAATAATAAAAAACCTAACAATTTACGAGAAAGTCAAATGGACAAAAAAACAGAAGAAAAAATAGCTGAACTGCAGATGATTGAGCAGAGCATGCAGAGATTTCTAAATCAAAAACAGCAGTTTCAAACTCAAATAGTTGAAGTTGACAATGCTTTAAAGGAGTTGTCAGGTGCCAAACAAGCCCATAGGATCATTGGAAATATCATGGTTGAAGTTGATAAGAAAAAACTTGAGAGTGACCTTAAATCTAAAAAAGAAATACAGGAGCTAAGGCTTAAATCCATCGAAAAACAGGAA
Source organism: archaeon (assembly GCA_043822105.1). Taxonomy (GTDB): domain Archaea; phylum Nanobdellota; class Nanobdellia; order Woesearchaeales. Next base: position 140,732 of record JBDRCD010000010.1, read on the forward strand.
CAGGACATTAGAAAGAAAGCAGACGATATTCAAAAAGAAGTGATGAAGGAACTTAATAGGAAGTGATTAGGATGGAAATACAAGAAGTAATTGATTCTCTTATTGAACTTGAAGAAGATACCTCAATTCCAAAGAATACAAAGCTGAAGATTTCTCAGATGATTGTGGATTTAAAAAGCGATAAGGATATTTCTTTGAAAGTAAACAAATCTTTGAGTGATTTGGATGATATTTCCAGTGATATTAACATACCTGATTTTATAAGAACTCAGATTTGGGGCATCGCAAGCATGCTCGAAAAATTACAATAGCTATCTCTTTTTTCTCTTTAGAACTAAATTTTTTAGAAAGTATGAGTTAGGAAGAACCATCAGGTCTTTTTTTCTGGTTTCAACGTGCGTGTCCAGAAGATTCATCTTTATTATTTTTCCGCTTATTTCTCCAACCTGCACCAGACTTCCAACTTTGAAAACACCTTTTCTTCTTACGGAATATCCTGCAACAAAGTTTGGCAGAAAATCTTTCACAGACAAAACTATTGAAATACTAATTACCAGAATTATTATTATCAGTATAAAGCTTAGAATAAATGGGGCCAGTCCAAGATATTCAAAAGCTATAACGATGGTTGCAAAGTAAATCAGATAGGATATCCAGTTTGAGATTGTATCTGTTAAATATGTTTTGTGTCCGATGGCTTTGCTTATGTTTTTGTTGAATTCTATCTCTTTCAGAAGTTTTAGAACTATTTTTCCGACTATTCTTCCTATTATAAAACCTATTAGTAATATTATTATGGCTGTCACTATTTTTAGCAGTGTCAGATTATTAACAAGAGCATTGCTCAAATTTACAAGCCATTGGTTTAATTTCATAAAATTTCCTTGAAATAATTTTATGAACTCAGAAAACATAGTTTTCTGAATTTCATATTCTCAATAAGTAATTTGCTTATATAAAGGTTGTTTTTTTCACGACTAAAGTTGCAGTGTTATCGTTCTCTTCATTGATTGAAAATTTATCTATTGTTATCTTTTTTTTGAAAATCGGACCATCCAGAACCAATGTTTCAAATTCTCCGCCTTCACCGGCTATGTTTAGATCTACTTTTTTCTTCAGTTCAACGAGTTTGTCAATCATATTGTCATCTATTTCTTTGTTGAGCCAGCTTTTATTGAGACCCTCTGCAGCGACTTTTGTCATTATGCATTTGAATCCTTCTCTTACTATTTCTCTCATTTCTGTTTCCTGATTAATGTGCCACAAAGGGGAGAATATCTTAAGTGACAGTTCGTCGCATATCTTTTCCACTCTGTCTCTTTGATAGTTTGAAAACAATGCGCCTGTGACAACTCCTTCAATTTTATACTCCTTTTTTGCTTTTTCTATGGCTTTTTTTAGATCAACCAGTTCTTTTTCTTTTTCTCCTTTTGTCTCCTGAATGATTAAAGGTATGCCCATTGACTCTGACTGTAGTTTGACCATTTCTATTGTGGGCGTGTGAAACATGTAGGAATCCGGATTCTCGCTTTTTAATGTGATAAAACATCCCACTTCATAGTTCTGCTTCATCATTGTATAGGCTGCGTAAACACTGTCTTTACCAGAGCTTAGAAGTGCCCCTAGTTTGACATTATGCAAAGGATAAAATTTTCTCAGATAATCTGATTTTCTATCAAACTTGTTCTTATTGGTAAGTTTTTGTATTGCTTTGTGAAAGTTTGAGCCGTACTGTGCTGCTTTCTTTTTTCTCATGGCGAATTCTTCCTTCAATCCGAGATTCAAAGCGACGAGTCTCAGTATGTATTTTTCATGTCCGTCTGTTAATTTATACTTCTCTGGTATTTTCAAAGAGTAGTCTATGAGTTCTTTGTCTAGAAGCGGGAGTCTTAGTTCTGTTTGATTATACATGGTTACAACGTCGTCTCTATAAAGGTCTCTCTCGTACATCTTTAGAAGCCCTGAAACGCATTCCTTGTTGATGTTTGTGGATTCCTTGTGTCTTTGATAGCCTGCGAATATTTCTTCGCTGCCAAGACCTGAGAACATCACTTTTACTCCGTCTTTTCTTGCTTCTTCACAGGCGGCGTAGAATGGAAGCGCGACGCCTACTTTTACAACGTTTGAATCCTCTATTAGTGGAACTATTTTCTTTAGATATTTTTCAACGTCTGAAATTTTTATCTTTACAATTTTCAGGTCTAACTTTAGATCCTTTGCAATTCTTTTGGCGTATGATAGGTCCTGAGGTTCTTTTAGTCCTGGATCGTCTAAGACTGCTGTGTAGCAGGTGAATTTTTGTCCTAGTTTTTTTAGAACCAAAGCAAGAACCGTTGAATCGATTCCTCCTGAGAACAGTATTCCAAATTTTACATCAGGTATTCTCTTTGCTATGGCTGATTTTATTTTTATTTCTACTTCTCTGGCAATTACTTCTATGGAGTCTCTGTGTTCTGGTTCTATTGAAAAAAACTTTCTGTCTTTGAATGTGATTGAATCATCTTCTGTGTTGTATTCTAGTATTTTTCTCGGATTAAGCTCGTTTATGTCCAGAATGCCTATTTTTTCAAGTGCTTTTTTTTCAGATGCGAAATGGAACCCTTTTGTGTGGCTGTACCACATTGGTTTTACTCCTATGATATCTCTTGCAAGGAATAGTTTGTGTCTTTTTTTGAAAGCTAGTGCGAAAACACCATCTAATTCATTTAAGGATTCTTCATTGACACCTTTCTTTTGCATTAGTTTGAAAATTACTTCTGCATCGTTTCTTGCTTTGAATTTGTATTTTTTGTTGAGTTCTTTCCAGTTGTAAACTTCGCAGTTGACAACCATTAGTTCATCGTCCACAAATGGTTGTTCTACATGTCCGACCATTGCATGCAGGCAGTGTCCAAAAGAGAACTTTTTCCCTTCAAAAAAACCTTTTCCGTCCTTTCCTCTGTTCTCTAAAACCTTTAGACCATCCTTTACAAGTTTCATTGAATTCTCTCTTTTGAAAACACCGATTATTCCACACATAACTTTATAGAAAGGAAATCTTTTTAAAAATGTTAGTGTATTATACAGAATTATGAAGTGGACTTGGAATCATACGATACTGTTGGTAATTGTTTCAATTCTACTAACAATAGTGCTGTACATAGTTTTTCATATACTTTTGATATTGATTCTTTTCATTCCACCAATTGTGATGTTGAAGCATATGAAGAAGTAAATTATTTTAGAAAGTGGCGAGATAAGTTTTTGGTTTTACTTCTTCTATTTCGACTGTGAATTTAGGTATGTTGTTGGGAGGATTAAATTCAATCTTTAGGTATTCAGGTACAATTATTTCTCCTGAACCATTTTTTTCTATTCTGGCACTCATTTTGGCATTATCAGCCCACATTGTTTCTGGAAAACCATTAAAGTTAGTGGAATATTCGACTGTATTATTTTTTAAAACCTTTTTTTTCACGTGAATGCTATGCACTTTTCCTGCGTATGCAAATTGTACATCTCCTTCCAAATTGTTTCTAAGTATGGACATGAAAATATCATTTACAATCATAGTGTTTTCCGGCAGATATTTTCCTACGTTTAACTTCTTTTCTTCAATTAGTTTCATCTCTTTTTTTGTTGGATTGTAGTCGCTGTCAATGTTATATGAAACAATTTTATAGATTCCTGACTCATTTTGTTTAACAACTATATTTTCCCATGTCTGTTTTGAATTAAGGGTGTTTCCTTCTTTCTCAAAAATGAAATCTTTCTTTCCTAGTTTTAATGGTCCAACTTTTAAATATGCTTCAGCATTTATTAATGAATAAAGTTTGTTCACAACTATATCTATGAATCCTATTGAAACTTTGAATGGTTTTGTTATCTTCATCTTGAATTTTTGGGAATAGTTATCGAATGTTTTATTGTATTGAGAATTTGTAATTGATCCTAAATCAATTTCTTTTGCAGAAGCAATTTCTGAACTTGATTTAGATGTAGGTATCTCATTCTTTGCAGCATACAGTGTCTGTCCTTTGACTTGAGAACTAAGTGCCAGTACTACTGTGGTTAATGTTAAAGCTGCTTTTGCTTTCATCTCTACATCCTCGTCGTGTAATATGGTCCGTAGAGGTTGCCAGTCATTTTTACTAGACTGGCAAGATTGTATATTAGATACAGCTCTTTCCTCTCCACAGTTCCCATTAGTTTCTCTGCTCTTTTCCCTAATTCCTTTTTCTTTTTTTGAAATTTTGAAGCGTTTTCCTTATCAAACTTGTAGAATAATTTATGAAACCTTGAGAAGAACTCGTTTGCTTCCCTGTATAGCTCCATTGTTTCTTTTCCTGGTACAAATGAGTTTTCCATCATGTATGTGCTCATTTTTTCATAGTGGTCTGCAATCTTCTCTAAATCCCTGATTATTACGTAGTAGAACTGCGTCTTGTTGTGGTCTTTGTGGCCTTTTTTGTTCAGTACTCTTTTGCAGAAGTCTGTGAATTTGTCGACGCTGTTTTCCAGAGATATAACTCCTTTTAATCTTGTTTTATCCTTGTTTTTTATTGCTTCTAAGCTGTTTTTTCCCATCTCTTCTATGAGGTAGTACACTCTTCGGAACATGTTCTCAAACTGTTCTTCAAGCTCTACAGACACATTCTTTATTTCTACATGATTTTCTCCCTGGTCTATTATCTCGTAGCCCATGAGGTCCGGCAGTTTTTCCTGCAGTTTAGAATATATTTCCTGGTCTTTGTAGTTGACTCTTATTTCATCAACTCCTGCCTGGTATAGGTATGCAATATATAGTGGATTAAAATCTTCTTCTGCGTCTATGATTACTTTTTTGCTCTCTTTTGCTTTTTCTGTGCTGACTGTGAGACTTTTTTCTTCCAGTTCTACGTCTAGTTCGTCTCCTTTTTGAATATTGTTTTGTTTAACCCATTTGCTTGGTAATGATAGAACTATTGTCTTCCCTGCTAGCTGTATTGCTCGTCTCTTCATTGTCGTTTCTACTCTCTGTTTTAGCTTTTCTACTATTTAAACATTTCGTTTATTATATAATTATATAGTACTATATATATTATATGCATAAATTATATATCTTTTTTTCCGGTAATAGTAATTGTTTTTCCGAAAGAAACGAAAAACAAATGAAAAAGGTGATGGCAATGGATAAAAAAGATATAATGTTTTTAGCACACTTAAGAAACAACGCAAGAGAAACACTGACAAAGATAAGCAAGAAGACACACATACCAATATCAACGCTCTACGACAGATTAAAGCTGCATGAAGGTGACATTATAACAAAGCACACAACACTAATAGACTTTGCAAAGCTAGGGTATTTATGCAAAGCAAACATTACAATAAAGGTTGATATTGAAGATAGAGACGCAGTTAGAGCATATTTGTTATGTCAAAACAATGTGAACTCTCTGTTCAAGATCAACAACGGCTATGATTTTTTGATAGAAGGAGTATTCAAACACGTAAAAGAGATGGAAGACTTCATGGAAACCTTTGAGAAGAAATACAGAGTTTTGGAAAAGAATGTATACTACATAATTGAAGACCTGAAAAGAGAGAGTTTTATGGCTGAGACAGAAAATGTGAGTGTTGTATAACGAAACGACGAAAGCTTTTTCTTCGATCAGTTATAATATCAAAAGATTTATATCTTTATAATTTTTTTTACATAAAATGAATTTTCATATTAATGGAAAAAATGTGAAAATAATTTTTAATTATAATAATTATTCTAAAAGAAAGTATAGAAATGACTTTAAAGATTTCTTAGATTATCACACAAAAAGGGAGGAAAAAGACCCTGAGCAAGTTAGACAATTTGATTTAAAAAGAATTTTTTATAAAGAATTTCAAACAATTCCTTATAAAGGACTTGCAGCATATTTATCTGAAAGGTATAGCTATGAATTTTTCATGAAAACTGCTAATTATTTTTTTATTAAAATACTTGAAAAAGTACTAAATGATTATCCAAAGATAATTACTTCTGAGGAATTTGAAATTCAAGTTCAAGTGATAAGGATTGTAAGAAGAGAATATTATGGGGCTTATGATCCCGAACCATCTGATAAAGATCATGCGTATATTGAGTTTAATGCTGTATGGGTTCTTAATAACATAGTTATGCCTTGGGCACTTTATAAGAAGATAAATTATCAACTGATATATAAATTTCTAGTGCATGAACTTTATCATCATGTTGATAATATAGCGGAAGCTTTTATTTATGAAGACAAACTAGAAGATAAATTAAAATTGAAATCTAAAAAGATATCTAATTATGGAGTTTTATTCCTTTTTTCTGTATTATTTGAGTTGAGGGCAGAGGGTTTTGCAGAATTCGCTTCAAGAAATTCAAATCGTTTTGAAATAAACAAGAATAAAATATTAGAATTTAAAAAAAATCTTTGGATCCTTGTTACTAAAAGAAAAAAAGCAGATGCAGAATATTTCTTTAATAAAAAATTATCAACAGAATCCTATGCAACTTATTACTCTGGAAATCTTATGTGTTTTATAATAGCATTATTCTTTTGTAAAAATGTTACGAACCAACCTAAAATTATATTTGATGGAAAAGAATTTCCCATAATTGATTTAAATAGACTAATTGACACAAAAAAAACTGTTTCGATAATGGGAATGCCTAGGGAGATTTATCAAAAAACATTATCATATGTGAACTCGATTGGGCCTGCGGAATTCTTAAATATGTATAATCATGCATGTGATCATTTAGAAATATCATATGACAATCGAGTTTTATGGTGGAAAGAATTTATTAAGTTAAAAAAGAAGACAACAGAAATTTATGAAGCCGATAGATTAAAAAAAGTCATCAAAAAAGGATATACTATATAACCTCAAAATTAAATGATGCTGTACTTCTTATAATTTATTTTTTTACCCTTATTTTTTAGAATAAATTATGTATTCAATAATTAATGTGAACAACGGAAACAGAATACTCAAAACAATAGAAGTATCTTTTCCTATATTAGTTGTTCCTAAAATGAAGAATAGAATTAATCCTAGAGTGATTGCTTGTAAGATTCCAAAAATGTAAAAAATGTTATTATTTTGCATAATGTTAGATTAATTTCTTATGTATATAAAACTTTCGTCAGGGCAAAAATGAAATTGAACATAATTCCTGTTAGTTTCTTTGACCCTACAACGTGGGGTCAAATTTCGTCCGAAAAGTTCAGAAAACGGCCGTTCATCCACGGAGCGAATGCGACACATAAATTTAAACAATGAAGGGCAAGGGTTATTCATTATTGTATCTAAATAGTAGTAACAAAATAGAAAGATTTATAAATCTATTATTATCTGCTATTGTTATGTTAGATACTGGATTTCATTATATGAGCGAAAGAAGATGGAATGAATTAAATCATGATATAAATGATTCTAAAGTCATCAAACCTGGAAGAAGATTTGTGAGATTAAGAAGTATTGCAGATCCAGATATTCCTAAATTGCCAGATTGGGCACATGATGGTTATATTTTTGCATTTCCAGATAAAGAAGCACCAGAACCTTGGAAAGGATATGAACATTGGAAGGATGAATGGGACATTTTAACTGGAGATATTGGAGAAAAAATAGTGGGTGTAAGGTTTGAGATTCTTCCATCAGATGAGGCATATGTTGTAGATAGAGCACATCATGCAGATTTTCAATGGAAACACAATGGAGATAGACAAGATGCAATTAGAAAATATGCTTTATCAAGAGTTCCTGCAAGCGAATATGATGGAAGTTTTAGAATGCCAGAATTACTAATAAGAAATCCAATAGACTTAGAAAGATTAATACAACATAGTGCATTTACAAGAGATATAGTTAGAAATAATGGTGAATGGACTATCGAATATAAGCCCAGCCCTATAGACTAATTAGGTCGTTTTCTGAATTGAAACTAATCCTTGTTATATTCTTGAGGCTTTTTTTTTAAGCCGAAACAAGAAACCGTAGGTTTCGCAGAGTAACGCCCAAGAGTTTGTAATTTTTTAACTCTAAAAGGCGTTATTGAATATAATCCTTGTTATATGAGGGTGAGCGAAGCGAAAGGCTACAAGCCGTCCCCGAGGATTTGCGAAACAAACCGCAGAGTTGAGAAAAGGCACTTAAATTACTTATTTTTTATTTCATATAATTTATTTCTTATAAATGAAAATCTGAATACACATAAGAAAAAAAACACAAATAAAAACCCTACCAAAACCAGCTTACTAATTAGAGTATTTCCAAATATTATTTCATTTATCTCGCTTGTAATTAATAATATACTTACAGTTATTCCTCCAATGAGTGAGAGATATAAATTCTTAGAATCTTCTGGGTCTAATGGCCATTTCATTTTATTTGTAAACAATTAGATTTTATGAAATTACCTTCTTTATCAAATTCAACTGAATAACTAAGGTCTAATTTTTCTTTGATTGAACCATCCTGATTTAGAACAGTTTTATGTAATTTTGCACTATTTATTCCAGAAGAGTATCCACAGTAATAATGATCAGGAAATTCGCCTTGATTTGTACCCATTCTACATTTAGGAGTATTAAATTCAACTTTCCAATCAGCTATTTCTTTTGGCAATACTGCAAATGGAGATTGCATACTTGACCCTTCATTTAAAGTTGCATTTGTGATTGGACATTTAACATCATTGATTATACTAATGTCATTAACATTACATCCTGTTAGTAAAATCAAAAAAAAAATTAAAAGCATTATTTTTTGCATAATTGTGATTTATAATGGATATTTAAATAATTATTGTTTTGTTAAGGCTTAAGTGCCTTTTCTCAATTTCGTTTAACCCTTGTTATATTCTTGAGGCTTTTTTTTAAGCCGAAACAAGAAACCGTAGGTTTCGCAGAGTAACGCCATAAAAATTTCTAATTTTTAAATGAAATGTTGGCGTTATTGAATATAATTCCTGTTAGTTTCTTTGACCCTACAACGTGGGGTCAAATTTCGTCCGAAAAGTTTTTTCGGGGGCGTATTCCATCAAGCGAACACAGTGAGCCATCAAGAATAAACATCAAGGGGCAATTTTCAGTTCGTCGTTTCGTAGGGGGAAATTCCGAGTCCTATCGGACAGAGTGCTTTTTTCTGCGGAAAAAGAAATTTATAAAAATTCTTTCAAATATTTTCCTGTATAGCTTTTCTGGCATTTAATCAATTCTTCAGGAGTTCCTTCAAACAAGATTTCTCCACCCTTAGAACCTCCTTCAGGGCCTAAGTCTATAACCCAATCAGCATGTTTAACAACATCAAGGTTATGCTCAATTACAATTACAGTATTATCATTATCAACCAGATTTTTTATTATTTTCATTAATTTGTCAATATCTGCCATATGCAAACCTGTTGTTGGCTCATCCATAACATATATATTTCCTTTTTTGTGTAGTTCAGATGCCAGTTTGATTCTTTGGCATTCTCCACCAGACAATGTGCTTAATGGTTGTCCAAGTTCTAAATAATCCAGACCCACATCACATAAAATTTGTAGTTTTCTTTTAATTTCTTTATTCTCAAAAAAATCAACTAGCTCCTTAACAGTCAGGCTCAAAATATCAAAAATACTTTTTCCATTATACTTTAATGCTAAAACCTTTTCAGTATATCTTTTTCCATTACATTCGTCACAAGTAACTTTGACTTCATCCATAAAACTCATTTCATAGCTTATTGTTCCGAGCCCCTTACATTTAGGACATGCTCCTTTTGAATTGAAACTAAACAGGGCAGGATTTGTGTTGGTTGCGTCAGCGAATTCTTTTCTTATTAAGTCGAAAACTCCTATATAAGTCGCTGGATTAGAACGGGAAGATTTTCCAACTGGAGATTGGTCTATAATAATTGCATCTTTATTCTCTTTTACAAAAATATCATTTATCAAACTACTTTTTCCTGAACCTGCAACTCCAGTTATGCAAGTTAAAACTCCTTTAGGAATTTTTGTAGAAATATTCTTTAGATTATGCAAAGATGCGTTACCAATCTTAATATAATCTTTCGATTTCTTCCTATCGTTGTCAATTTTTTCATGTTTGTTCAAATACTCAGCAGTCAATCCTTTTGATTTTTTTAAGCCTTCAAATGTCCCTGAATATATTATCTCTCCACCCAAACTTCCTGCTTTTGGTCCAATATCAATGATATACTCGGCACATCTGATTAATGTCGGATCATGTTCAACAACAAAAACACTATTACCTTTTTCTTTGAGCTTAATCAACATTTCAATTAATTTGTTAATATCTCTTGGGTGAAGGCCTATTGATGGTTCATCCATTATATAAATCATATCCACTAAATCGCAATCAAGTTGTCTTGCCATTTTCACTCTCTGGCTTTCTCCACCAGATAATGTAGCTACTGAACGATTCAAAGAAAGATAGCCTACACCTATCTCAATAAGATGAGAAAGAATCTGCTTCATCTTCTGGACCATTGGCTTTGCAATATCTCCTTTAACAGTACCGAGAAAATCATAAAGGTCATTGAACTCTATGTTTATCAGTTCAGGAATTGTCTTGCCATTAACCTTAACACTCCTCGCTTCTTCATTAATTCTTGAACCACCACAGGAATCACAATCAGCATAAACAAAATACCTTTGATAAGCATCTTTTCTCTCTTTAGACAACTCTTCTTTTGCTTTATTTATATATATCCTCTCAAGTTTTCTAGCTATGCCCTCGAAATTTTTTGAATAAGTGCCTGCTCCATGCTTTTTTTCAATAGGAATAGTTTTCGCATAGAGAAAATCATTGAGTTCTTTTTCTGAAAAGTCTTTTATTTTCTTATCTACATCAAAAATGCCTGCTGCAACCATTTCTCTCCAATTCCATCCCCCTACCTTATGATCTGGATGAGTGATTGCACCTTCCCTGATTGTTTTCTCTTTATCCAAAAGCATATTTACATCAACTTTAATCTGTTTTCCTAACCCTTTACAATGTAGGCACATACCCAAGGGATGATTAAATCCAAACACAAAAGAAGGACCTATAAATTTATCTCCGCATCTTGAAAAAAGAAGTCTTAAATAAGTATATAATTCCGTAGCTGTTCCAATAGTACTTCTTAGTGTCGTTCCCATTCTATTTTGGTCAATAACAATCGCAGTCGAGATATTCTTTATTTCTTCAACTGGCGGTTTTGACAATTTTGGCATCCTTGCTCTTGCAAAGGAAGAAAAGGTTTCTATTAATTGCCTTTGAGATTCTGTGTAGATTGTATCAAAAACCAGAGATGACTTGCCCGAACCAGATACTCCTGTGAATACCACTAATTTGTTTTTTGGGATATCAACTGACACATTTTTAAGATTGTGTGTCATTGCATTTTTTATTATTATTTTATCGTGATTCATAATATTATACAGTTAATTTCTTATTTAAATATCTTCTCAAAACAAGACGCCTGTTCTATCTTCTTTTTTAGAAAAAAAGAAGCAAAAAACGGAATTTTCCCCTCTTTCGTTTTAGGTTTTAGAAAACTGCCCCCTTTCTATTTTTTAGCCCAAAAAATTATTGAGTTTAACAACATATATGCGCATTTGTTGGAATTTGGCGGTTTTGAGGTGTTGAAGTGCTTGAATTATGTTTTTTGAGTTTGAAAATGTGGTGTGACTTGCTAGTGAATAGGGGATGTTTTGGTGCTGTTTTTTTGATTTCTCGATTTGTTCGTAGGATTTTCGACTTTTTGTTGTGAAATTATATAAACTGTTCTTACTGGTTTTGTTTCATGGATGTTCTTGAAGCCATGAAAAAGGAAATGATTCGTCGTCGATTAAGTCACAGGACTATTATGACCTATATTTTTTATGTTAGAAAGTTTTTGTTGTTTTGCAAAAAAACTCCCAGAGAATTTTCAAAGAAGGATTGTCGAGAGTTTTTAATTAAATTTATGAATAAGGAATTCTCTTGGATGAAACAGTATGGGTGTGCAGGTGAAGAAGTTGCGGGTTCGTCATTAAATGTTGCTCTTAATTCTCTTCGTTTTATGATGGAAGAAATACTAAGAAAAAGTATGAAACTCAACATAAAATATTCTAAAACGCCAAAAAAACTTCCAATATGTTTGTCAAAGAAAGAAGTAAGGTTACTAATTAATTCTATTAATAATTCAAAGCACAGGTTAATTGTTTCATTATTGTATGGTTCTGGTTTGAGAGTTAGTGAAGTTGTAAATCTGAAGCCAGAAGACTTTGATCTGGAGTTAAATAATGGTTGGGTTAGGAAGGGCAAAGGAAACAAAGACAGGCCATTTATTATTCCTAAATGTTTAAAAACAAAGATTAATGAGTTAATTATTCTGTGTCATCAGCAGAACAAGAGTTATTTATTTTCTGGACGTAAAAGACTTCATCTTTCTTCAAGAACTGTTCAGGAAATTATAAAAAAGGCTTCTTGCATTCTGAATAGAAATGAAAGCATTCACCCTCATACTCTGCGTCATTCTTTTGCAACGCATCTGCTTGAAAATGGAATAGATGTTACGAGCGTTCAGTCACTTCTTGGTCATAATGAAGCAAGAACAACAATTGGTTATTTGCATATTATAAAACCAAAGCTTATTAGCATAAAAAGTCCATTAGATTAAAGTCTGCTCTAACAAAGAAAAAATATGGCCTTCACGATTATTTGGGCCAAAAATTACACTATCTTTATATAATTCTTTGAATAACTAATTTTTATGACTGAGAAAGATGTGGAATTAGAACTTCCTGGATTTTCAGAAACATTAAAAAGGCACTGGAGTGTTATGAAACGACATATCGCTCCAAGTAAATTGTTGAATCTTTCTAAAGCGTTAGCTAGCTATAAAATAGGTATGGATAAAGTTTATTCTCTTCCATCAATTATCAAATTTGAATCTTCAATAGCATGTCATTTAAAATGTTATGAATGTGTAGGTGAAGAAACAAGATCAAACCTTAATGGTAAAACTCCATTTATGGACTTGGATCTTTATACAGAAATAATGGAGGAAAATGGATCAACATTACTTGAAGCAAACTTATATGATGAAGGAGAACCTATGACTTCTCCTCATATAGTTGAGATGGTAAGAATAGCTTCAATGAAAAATGTGGGTACAGTTATTTCTACTCATGCATCGTTTAAACCCGGTGGAAATATTAGTAACAAATATTTTAATATAATTGATGAAGGTTTAGATAAAATAATTTTTGCAATTGATGGAGTAACACAAGAAACTCATGGGACATATAGGCAAAAAGGAAACATTGAATTCTCATTAGCCAATCTAAAAAAAGTAGCTGATTATGTTCATAAACAGGGATTGTCAACAATTATAGAATGGCAAATGATACAGTTTTGGGAAACAGTTAATGGGCAGTGGAGTAGAAATGTTAAAGAAATTGAAGAAGCAAAAATAATTGCTAATGATTTAGATATAGACATTTGTATAATGCCTAACAGATTTACTAATAACCAAGATAAAAATTATGAGAGACAAACTAGGTGTATATTGCCTTATATCACCTGTTCTATAGATTTTGAAGGTAATGTTGGGGCTTGTTTAGCTTATGATTCTCCAGGTTTAGAAATGGGTCAAATTAGTCCGAGTCAATCATTAAAGGATATTTGGAATTCGGTTTTATTTACAGAAATGAGGAAAGAACATTTTAAACCTGAAAATAAGTTATTAAATCCAGAAATTAATTGTTATAGTTGTGATAGATTTGGAGGGTAATGGCTTAAAGTTTTCTAGTTTAATTACAAAAAAGTTGAGATTATTGAATTTAATTGATATAATAAACTAATATTTAATCAAGTAGAAAAGAAAAAAGATGGCCTTCACGTTAATTTGGGGATCATTGGGGGTGATGCAAAACACGGTGAAGGCCAAGAAAGAAGCTTGAACCTTGTTCAATGATAATAAAAAATTATTATAGTAAGGACTTACACAAAAATTGTGTTACAATTTTTGGTTCCAAAAATCTTAGATTTTTGTTACCTTACTATTTCAATTCCCAATTCTTCAGACATTGCCTGTCGTTGTGCAGCTGCCTGTTTTTTGGATATTTTACCAAGTATCCATGGGCTGTTGACTCCGGTGATAATTGTCATCACTGTAATTTTTCCCTTCATGTTTTCCTGGACTCTTGCGCCCCAGATAACATTTGCGTCGTCATCCATGCTTTCTGTAATCAATTCTCCGGCCCTGCTAATCTCATCCAAGGTCATATCTGGACCTCCTGAGATGTGGATAATTGCTCCTGTAGCTCCTTCATAGCTGATGTCCAATAGTGGGTTGCTTAGAGCTCCTTTCACTGCTTCTTCTACTCTGTTATTTGTATCACTTGCACCTACTCCAATAGCAGCAACCCCTCCGTCTGTCATGATAGTTTTCACGTCAGCATAATCTAGGTTTACTAGAGATGGTATCGCGATTGTCTCAACGATTCCCTTGATCATTGTAGCAATTAGTTCATTGGCTACTGCAAAAGCCTGCTGTACTGGCAGATTTCCTGCAATCTGTACTAGTCTGTTGTTGTCAATGACTATTACTGTGTCGGACTGTTGTCTCAATTGCTGTAGTCCAAACTCTGCTTTGTCAACTCTCGCTCTTTCAATGTTGAAAGGCATTGTTACTGTTCCGATTACTATGGCTCCTGCGTCCTTAGCAACACCTGCAATAACTGGTGAAGCTCCTGTTCCGGTTCCGCCGCCCATACCTGCGCAAACGAATACCATATCTGAACCTTTCAAAGCTTCCTTAATTTCCTGTAGACTTTCCTGTGCAGCTTCATGGCCTTTTTCTGGAAATCCTCCGCAACCAAGTCCTTTAGTTACGTCTTTTCCAAGCAAAAACTTTCTATCTGCATCAATAATATTGATATGTTGTTGATCCGTATTACAACCTATAATCTCGGCACCCTTGATGCCTTTTTTGTATAGCCAGTTAACCATATTGTTACCGGCTCCACCAACGCCAATTACTTTAATATTGGCTTGTCCTACATCAAACTCTTCAGTAGGACTGTTATATGCGTTCTCTTGTTTCACTGCTTTTTCTACAACAAAGTCCATTTTTTTGCCCCCTTAGCTTTTTTTTATTTTTGTTTCACTCCTTTGTATTTCTGGAAATATATTATGGAGTACCTAAATATTTATAAGTATATTATCTAATACACTTCCTAAGAAACAACAATTTTTTTCGCCAACGATTATAATACTGTTCGCCAAAACAGTGTTTGAATCAGTCCTCGCCAACAAACCCAATTAATATATAGATTCCCATTCTGATATATAAAGATTGTTGTTCTATATAATCTATATTCAAATAATTATTTCTGAAACAATATTGTTCTTCGACCGGGAAAGAGGCCCATATCAGACATTTTTGTGAATTGATCTGGCTCTATGGAAAGATCAATTATGTTGAAATTAAACGCTTCTTTTATTTCTATAACTATTGTTTTTACTTTTTCTACAGGTATATTGTGGCCCACTAGAAGCACATTTGCTTTCTCTTGTTCTTCTTTGCCGTGGAGGATTATCTGTTCTATCTCGTCTATTATTCCTGCTTTCTCGACGAATTCGTTGAGTGCAGATTTCTTCTGAACGACGATGTCCTGCAGTAGCTCCACTTCTTTTGTTCTGTTTAGAAAGTATACTTTGAATTTCTTCATTCTCTTTATTCTTATTATATCCAGATCTCTGAGTTTGTTTATTATTCTGAATGTGGTTGCCACAGGGATTCTGGTCTTCTTAGATATCTCTCTTATGTAGAAATCGTCTTCCGGATTGTCGAAAAAAAATCTAAGAATCTTTAGTTTCTTCTCATCAAATAACTTTGCTATAAGCTCTTGTGTGTCCACTGTGTCGTCTATAATGTTATAGCATCTATATAAAGTTTTTCATTTTTGAAACGATGTTTCATTTTTGAAACAACAAGAATGTAAAAAAATTCGATCAGCTTTTCTTCTGGTTCTCAAAGTCTTCTTTTATTGCGCCTAAAATTGATATTTCATCAGGCCTTCGATCATCCCTCATCTGAACTACTCTGGGAAATCTCAGCGCGTAGCCACTGCCATAGGTTGGGCTCTTTTGTATTTCTTCGAATTTTATTTCTAGAACTATGTTTGGCTTTATCTTGACTTCTCTCCCTTTCTCTGAGATTATATATGGTTTCAGTGCTTCTGTAAGCTCTTCAAATGATAAACCTTCTTCAGGCTTCTCTTTAACTCCTGTGCCTACTTTTCCAATCTCCACGAAGTTATCATCCTCATCAATGCAAGCAAGAGTGAATGATGTGAGCCAGCCACTTCGTTTTCCTTCACCCCATTCTGCGCCAACAATTACCAGATCAAAAGTATCCATTGTCGGTTTAAGCTTAATCATGAAACCAACTCTTGAACCGGGTTTGTAAGGACTATCAAGGCTTTTTAGCATAACTCCTTCGTTTCCTTTGGCAAGAGATTCATCGTAGAACTTGGTTGCTTCTTCTTTATTTGAGGTTACTATTTTTTTAGAAAGTATTATTTGGAATTTCTTATCCTCTACAATCTTCTCCAGCATTGCTCTTCTTTCTTTTAGAGGTTTTTCTAGATAATCTTCTCCATTGTAGAATAATAAATCAAAAACATTGAGCTCAACAGGCATCTTCTTTGCCATTTCTTCTATATTGTACTTTCTTCTTATTCTTTGGGATATGTTTTGGAAAACAAGGTATTTGTCGGTCTTTGAGTCAAAACCAACTGCTTCGCAGTCTAAGATAAAGCTTTCTCCTTTAACATGCTCATTAACATAGCCTGCAATTTCAGGGAACTGCTTTGTAACATTTTCAAGTCTTCTAGTGAATATCTTAACTGTTCCTTTGAATTTATGAACCTGCATTCTAAAGCCGTCGTATTTATATTCTAGTACTGCTGGAGTTCCAACTTTTTCAAATCCCATGTCCATGTTGGTGACTTTTTGAGCAAGCATTACTTTAATTGGATTTCCAGGCATAAGAGTAATTTTTTTAAGCTCTGCTTCACCTTTTATTGCTGCAAGAGCTGTTACTGTGAAATCATTGCTTTTGTCAAGAGCTGACTGAACTATAGCTGCAATTTTGTTGTATTCTTCTCTGTTCACATCAATTGCAATTTTTTCAGGGTCATAATTGACTTTCACAGGCAGATAGGCCCAGATTATGGCGTCTCTCATGGTTCCGTCGCCAATTCCAACTCTTAAGTCCTCTAGAACAGTTCTTACAATGTACTTGGCCTCTTTAGGTTTTGCACTTGAAAGTAGCTCTGCTATGAGCTGTGTTTTTCTGTCGACACTTCCAGAGCCCTCAATATCTGTTAATTTTTGTAAATTAGCAAATACTTTAGAAACCTTTAATGATAATGAAAATAATGTTGACTGTGATTTGTTTTTGATGACTTGTTCTGCTACAAGGCCAAGGTCTCCAATTTTTCGCCACATATTCTCTATTTCCTTTATTCCTGCGCCCGATGCAGTGTTTATTGCTTTCAACACAAGCTTGCTGGCCACACCAATCTTTCTTTTATCCCAGTCTGGAAAAATTTGTCCACGAAGAAGCAGAATAATCTCCTTAAGATCGCTCTCCTTTGTATCCTTTAACAATTCTGAGATATAATATGTTTTTTCAAGCCTTTTTGACGTCGACTCAATATGTTCATATACGTCGACAAGTTTAGAGTATTTCATATTAAAATAGAACAAATGAGAGTTTATATAGTTTGTGTCCAAAATGTTTATAAACCATTCGGGTTTATTCCAGTTCATGAAATGCGATGTTTGCGGTAAAAAAGTCGAGACGACGTTTTTGAACAAGGTTCTAGGTACCTATATGAAGAATAAGAAAAGCAAGAAAAAGCTAGTCTGCAAAGATTGTCAGCAAAAGCATTCTAAAGAAGAACTTCTGACGAAATTATAATCACGCCTCTGTAGCATAGCAGCTATTGCGGTGGCTTCGTAAGCCACAGGTCGAGGGTGCAATTCCCTTCAGAGGCTTATTATCATAAGAATATTTATAAACTCTTCTTTATTCCTAATTAGTATGAATTATGACATTAAAGAAATAAAACGTATTAGGAAAACTCTTGGTCTTACGCAGTCTCAACTAGCTAAACAATCAGGTGTTTCTCAGTCGCTAATTGCAAAGATTGAAAGCGATAAGCTAGATCCTACTCATTCCAACGTTAACAAGATATTCGATGCTTTGAATTCTCTGCAAACAGAAGATTCTTTGAAAGCAAGCGATTTCATTCACAAAGGAGTTATTTCCTGCAATGAAAACGATTCCATTAGAGAAGTGATTAAAAAAATGAAGCAGCATGAAATCAGTCAATTGCCTGTTATGAACAAGCAGGTTGTGGTTGGAATTGTTTCAGAAACAACAATAATTGGTCATTTGTTGGATTTCAACAAAGAACTAAAAGTTAAAGATGTCATGGGTGATGTTCCGCCCATAGTTTCTATGAAAACAGATGAATCAATTATTTCTAATCTATTGAGATTCTTCTCTTTGGTTATTGTTCAAGATAAAGGCATTGTTAAGGGTGTTATCACCAGATCTGATATTCTAAGAAAAATTTACAATTAGAATTATTTTTTTTCAGAACCGCTTAGTTCCTTTAATCTTTCATTAAGGAACTCAATGGTTCTTTTGTTATCCTGTTCTTGCATGATTTCTCCGCATTCAGGACATTTGAAGTTATATTCAATTGTTCTGTCAAAAGTCATTCTTGCGCAGGCATTCTTACACATGTAGAATGTGTTGGTTGTCTCTTTCCCTAGCCTCTCTTTTATTTTCTCTATTTTTCCCTTTCTGATTTTTTCTGCCAGTTCTGGAATTATCTTGTCATTAAAGTCCCAGTAGCAGATATACCAACCCTTTATTTTATCCTTCTTTCTTAGAAAATATGTTATGTTGTGTTCATATAGCCTATAAAGAAGGTTTCTGGTTTTATGTATCTCCAAGTCTAGCTCTTCTGCGATTATGAATTCGGAAATCTTTTTCTTTCCTTTTAGATAGAATACTATTGGAAGCGCCTCTTCACCTACCAATTCTGTAACCACATCTGTGATTATGTTTTTAGTAGTGCTTACCTTTTTCTCTTTGTTTAGTAATACTTGTTCCATTTTTTTAATCACCATTCTGAATAAAATCAGCTATTATTTTAGTCTAATTCTCAGCAGATAACCCCCAATTACTTCTTTTCTAACAACTATATTTCTTGATTTGACACTTTATAAAGTTTTTGTTTTTTTTAAACATATTTGTATAGATTAGTATACCCTTTTCGTCGAGAAAATATACTAAAAACCATACTATTTGGGACATAGCTATATTTACCACTATATTCGGGTAACTCAGTATTTTGTAAAAAAATGGATATATCCAAAAGAAAACTAAGAAATCTATTTCTTCAAATTCTTAATCATATCTACAGAAATTTCATTCAAGCCAAATTCGTGCTTCCAGCCCCAATCTTTCCTTGCTTGAGAATCATCAATAGAGCTAGGCCAGGAGTCTGCAATCTTCTGCCTTTCATCAGGTTTGAATGTGCAAGTAAACCCTGGAATGTGTTTTGCAACGTTCTCAGCCAATTCTTTAGCTGAAAAACTAACTGCGGTAAGATTGTAAGAAGTCCTGACAGTAATTCTTTTAGGATCTGCATCCATCAAATCAATTGCTGCTTTCACAGCGTCATCCATGTACATCATAGGAAGAGTTGTCTGTTCATTAACAAAGCACTCATAGCTTCCCTTCTCGACAGCGTCATAATATATAGCAACTGCATAGTCAGTAGTTCCACCACCAGGCGGCGTCTTCCAGGAAATGATTCCAGGATAACGCAGACTTCTAACGTCAAGGCCATATTTGATAAAATAATACTGGCAAAGAAGCTCACCGGCGACTTTGGTGGCACCATAAATAGTGGTGGGTTCTAGAACAGTTCTCTGAGGAGTATTCTCCAAAGGAGTGGTAGGACCAAAAGATGCAATGGAGCTTGGCCAAAACAATCTGTCAATCTTATACTCAACACAGAGTTCCAAAACATTCTTCAGGCCGTTCATGTTAACATCCCAGGCTAAATCAGGCTTTTGTTCACCAACAGCAGAAAGAATGCCAACCAAATGATATATAGTATTAATTTTATATTTCTCAATCAAAACTTTAATCTCATCTTTTTTTCTAACGTCAGCCGTTTCAAAGGGACCAGCGTTTCTAAACTCATCGGTTGGTTCTGTTCTATGACCAACAGCGACAACATTATCGCTACCAAATTTTTCCCTTAAAGCAGGAACAAGCTCAGAACCAATCTGACCCATACAGCCTGTAACAAGTATTCTTTTCTTCATAAAAACTAAAAAATGTTAAGCATATATAAAGTTTATCTTAATAGACTGCAATCTACAAAGTAATATTTTTTTATTATAAATAATGATAGCCGTGCATACAAAGACTTCGCAAAAATAGTTTCGAACGATTAGTAACAGCAGGCTCAATTCCTCGTTGCCTTGGAAATTACACCTCTGTTCTATCAAACCCATCTTCTATGGGAGTTCTGTGTCTCTTTTCGAGGGGGGTTTCGTGCTTAGATGCTTTCAGCACTTATCCCTTAGCGCGTAGCTGCCCTGCCTACCTTGTCAGGTAACAGGTAGACCAGTGGCGCCGAGACACCGTTCCTCTCGTACTAAGCGTCCCTTCCTCTCAGACATTGTACACTTCCAGTAGATATCAAACAAACTGCCTCACAGCGTTCTGAACCCAGCTCACGAATCCTTTTAATGGGTGAACACCCCCACCCTTAGCTGCTTCTGCACAACTAGGATAGGATGAGCCGACATCGATGTAGCAAGCCGCGCCGTCGATTTGAGCTCTCGGGCGCGACAACTCTGTTATCCCCGGAGTAACTTTTTGGTCAATGCTGAACCCCAATCAAGGAGTTTCAACAGATCGCTAGGCC
>JBDRCD010000011.1:0-60814 GCA_043822105.1 archaeon
AGATGAATCCACTGTTGAGGATTATTCTGAAAAAGCTGAACTTGTTGCCAGTAGACTCTATGAAGAAGGACTTGTTGATCCTGACACAGGATATTTTAACGACGAGAAATTTCTGGAGCTTGCGAGTGAAGACTATGGTGCTTTGAAGGAAAGGCTTGGAATTGTTGGAGAGTTCTGTCTGTTCGTTGAAACCAATGATGAACCACCTCAAATTAAGTTCATATCCTCAGAAACAGGAGAGGTGTGGACTGGAATTGGCAGTTCTGAACTGCAGATAGGTGATTTTCAATGTGGAGTACAATGGACGCCCTAGTTATTGAGTTCATAATTTCTATAATTTGTTTTCTAGGTTTATTTGTAGGATTAATAATAGGAAAGTATACAAAAGAAGAGCTAAAAGAAGGAAGAAAGTATTTTTTGATGCTGATGAAAGCACTATTCATCCTGATTGTTTTTTATTCATTCTATGACCTTGGTGTCTGGTGGCTTGGCTTGATATTCTTAGTTTTGTTTTCTCTTGTAATGTTTTCCATGGAGAAGTTTTTCTACAGGACAAGCTACGCTGTTTCAGCTGTGCTGCTGGTGTTTAGTTTCTTTAATTTGTCGTCTATAATTCCATACCTTGTTTTTTTCTACAGCTTTCCTGCAGGAACGCTTGTTTATTATGAAACAAAGAAAAACAGAGTTTCTGAAACTTTGAAAAAATATTATTTGTTCTTGGTTGTTATTGTTGTTCTCTTTGCTGTGAGATTAATTTTATAAACAGCTGACATTTACTTTTTTTCATGAAGAAGATAAAGACTGGTGATGGATCCTACACTTTTGTCAGCGACATGGGGGAGAGCTATCATTCTGTTAGTGGTGCTGAAGAAGAAGCAATTAAAAAATACGTTGAGCCGACAAACATTGTTGAAATTGCTAAAACAGGCATAGTTAGAATTCTCGATGTCTGCTTTGGCATTGGCTACAACTCTGCGGCTGCCATCGACGCTGCTTTGAAAGCAAATCCTGACTGCAAAATCACAATTGTCGGTCTGGAACTTGATAAATCTTTGTCTGAAAGCCTGAAAGAACTTAGTCCGAAGTTCAAAAGCTATGACCTTGTTAAAGGCGAGAGAAAAAATAAAAATGTTGATTTAAAAATCATCTATGGCGATGCCAGAGAAACGATCAAAAAAGTCAAGGGGGAATTTGACGTATGTTTCTTTGATCCTTTTTCGCCTGCAAAGCATCCTCACATGTGGACTGAAGAATTCTTCAAAGCAGTTGCTGAGAAATTAAAAGTTGGCGGTGTGCTTTCAACCTATTCCTGTGCAACGCATGTAAGAATCAACATGGTTAGAGCTGGCTTTGACCCGAAGGATGGTCCTTGTATTGGAAGAAGAGCTCCGAGTACTATTGCGGTTAAATTATTCTAAAAGTTTATATACTTTTGAGTATTACTTATTTCCATGGGGAGGATGTTGCTATTACTTTTATTGTTCTTATTATCTATTTCTATAGCTAGTGGAACGACTAGTGTAGCCTATGCGACTGTAAATATTACTGTTATTAACCCACCTCCTGAAATAATTGACGTCAGTTTTTCTTCAGAGGTTTTAGAAGGCAAAACAGTTGGTTGTGAAGTAGAGTTCTTTGATAATATTCCAGAAACTGTGTCTCTTAAAAAGGAATGGTATGTCAATGATGAGTTTATCTTTGTTGGCGAGGAATTCTCAAGCTTTGTAGAAGGAGACATTGTTGAATGCATGGTTACAGCAACTGATCAGTATGGTTCAAAAAGCAATCAGGTTGGTTTTGCTATGAAAGTGCAGGCAAAACAAGGTTTTTTCAATACGCTGATGAAATTTTTCTAGACTCTGCTAAACCTTTTTAAAAAAGTAAACCTTCCTTTTTTTATGGATTCAGAAAGCCAAATAGAAAGAATTGATGGAATTATTCAAATTCATGCAGATTATCCTACTTCAGAAATAAGCAAAGAGCAAGCAGTTTTTTTAATGAGTAAAATAAAAGAATATAACGAACCAGTAGCAATTGTTCCTTATTTTAGCAAAAGAAATGTTAAAACTATGCTTTCTTTGAAAAGTTCTGGCAATTACAAAATATTTTCTAGACATGAATTTGTAGCTCCCAGTGCTTCTTTAAAATATATTTCAGATATTACTGGAAAACCAATTGAAGAATTGATTTTAGGAGCTGGAGGTATGTATGGTGATATATGTGTATCTTCTTTTGTGATGAGATCTTGTGAAGATTATTCTGTTCCTGAAAACAATGATGGGACAAAAGGAGGTGTTGATGCTCAAATAAAAGCAAAAAAAGGCATAGTTCTTCCTGATATAAGTTTCTATTTTCCTAACTGGGCAAACGAATTCCAAACCTTTTTAAAGGATTAGTCAAACCAATAATATATTAATTAAAAAATGCTATAAGAAAGAGATAACTTATGCAGAAATGAATTACATTTTTACGCGTTATGCTTTTTCTTGGAGAATATTTAAATGAATAAATTTAGAGAATTAGGAATAATAGACCCTATAATGAGGGTAATAGAAGAAGAAGGCTTTACAGAGCCTAGTGAAATACAACGAAAAACAATACCTTCAGTTAACGAAGGAAAAGATGTCATAGCAGGTTCTGCTACTGGTTCTGGAAAAACACTTGCATTCGGTGCAGGAATAATTCAGAACTCACATAAAGGCGGCGGAATACAGGCATTGGTTTTAACACCAACCAGAGAACTGGCTGAACAGATAAAAAAACAATTACGATTGTTCTCAAAGTACAAACCTTTGAAAACAACTGCTGTTTTTGGCGGAGTTTCAATTAATACACAGATAGCTGATCTTAAAAGATCTGATGTTGTGGTTGCAACGCCGGGAAGACTTCTTGATCACATTGACAGAAAAACAATAGATTTGAGATTTGTAAAGACGTTGGTTCTTGATGAAGCAGACAGGATGCTTGACATGGGATTCATCGACGATGTAATGAAGATAATGAAACTTTGTCCAAATAATAGACAGACTTTACTTTTTTCAGCAACAATTCAATCAGAGGTTGTGCAGATAGCAAAACCTTTTATGAATAATCCTGTGAAGATTAATGCTGAAGAATATGTTGATCCTTCAAAGTTGAAACAGATATACTACAATGTTTCAGACAGCGCAAAGTTTTCTCTGCTTACACACTTGCTTAAGCAAGATCATTCTGGTTTAGTATTAGTATTTTCTAATACAAGGCATAATACTGACTTTTTGGCTCGAAGCCTGAAAAGACAGGGACTAAGTGTTATAGGAATACATGGTGGACTTTCTCAGAATCAAAGAACAAAGGTCATGGATTTATTCCATGCAAATAAAGCTTCTGTTTTGGTATGCACAGATGTTGCAGCTAGAGGTCTTGACATCAAAGGAGTGTCGCATGTCTATAATTATGACATACCTAAAGATTCAAAGGAGTACATCCATAGAATTGGAAGGACTGCAAGAGCAGGCAAAGATGGAAAGGTTGTAAATATTCTAGGTTCAAGACAGCATGAAAACTTTGGAAGAGTTCTTGAGAACAGAGATTTACAGGTTGATGAGATAGAAACTCCTCAGTTTCAAATGGTTAGTTCAGGAGAAAGCGGACGCGAAAGAAGACCTGGAAGAGGAGGATTTTCTAGAGCCGGAAGATCAGGTGGTTCACGAGGTGGACAAAGTGGTCAACCAAGAAGAGGACAACCCCGAAGGCAAGTACCGCGAGGCGGTTCAAGTTTTAGAGGAAATTCTCCAAATCGGGAAGGTCCCAGAAACGAAGGAAAACCTCAAAGATCAGATTCTAATAAAAGCAGTCAACGAAGTGAAGTTTCTAGAAGTTTTTCTAGAGACGGACCAAGAAGAAGTGGACCTCCTAAAAAACAGTTTGGACGCGGAACACGCCGCAAATTTAATTAAATTTTTATAGTTAGTTTTTCTTTTTTATTATATCGCCCCTGTAGTCTAACGGATAGAATGCGAGCTTGCGGAGCTTGAGGTCGGGGTTCAATTCCTCGCTGGGGCACTAGCTTTTTATACTGTTATTATTTTTCTCTTTTCCATGAAATACATTTTCAAAGAAAAACTGATTGAAGGTTTGATAAAATCCCGACCTAATCGTTTCATAATGATGGTTGAAGTCAATGGTAAAGTCCATCGTTGTCACTGTCCTTCAACAGGCAGGATTGGTGACATTGAATTCACAGACATTTCCTGTCTGCTTTCAAAAGCTGTTACTCCAAACCGTTCAACGGACTTCACAGTGGAAGCAATATCCTTGGATTCAATAAAAAAATCTGACAAATCATGGATCGGCATAAATCAAACCAAAGCCAATAAGTACATTGAATTCTTCCTGAAAAACAATTTCTTTCCAGAAATGCTGAAAACAAATTCGGACATTGAAAGAGAGTCCAGACTTGGAAACTCAAGAATAGATTTCAAGGTAGGCAATGATTATCTGGAAGTGAAGATGCCTCTGATAACTCTGCCTTCAAACAATGCTCCTAAAAAAACCCATTCCAAGTTTGATTCCTTTGACCGTCTCATTAAGCATTTCAATGATCTGGCCCAAAGCATAAACGAGAATTCCAGAGCAATAGTTCTTCTATGTTACATCTACGATGCAAAACCCTTTGTGCGACCAAGGTTAGATAGTGATAATAAAAAAATACTTCGGGCTGCAAGACAATCAAATAAGAAAGGCGTTGAAAACTGGCAGGTCAATCTGAAGATAGATGAAGAAGGAGTTAGTCTGAGAAAATATTTTAGTTTGGATCTGTTCTAGTAATTTCTTTTCTTCCTGAAATAAATTTTTTTTCGACTTCTTCAGAAAATCTTACTTTTATTTTTTGATTATTCATTTCAGGAGTTCCATAAACTATTTTTATATGACCATATCCGAATTCAGGATGGAATATAAAGTCTCCTAATTCATATGGTTGTGTTGTGTTGTATGGTTTTAGGTTCTTTATTTTATTGAGTTTCTCTGCAAAATGATTACTTGGAAAATTGTTTTGTGAAACAAGATTGTTTACTGCGTATTCTAGAAGTAATCCGCTTTCATCGTTCAATAATATTTTATAATAGTTTTTCAATAAAGTAACCATTTTTGTATTCTTATCAAAAGGTATTTTTTTGTTTATTGAGTCTATCAAAACATTGAATACTTCTCTTTCTCCTTTCTTTTTGGTTTTATAGCAGTAATCCTTTATGGTTCTTGCAGTAAGATCTAATGATATTTTACTAGCCACCTCTTGACTTATCTGAGCTATAGTCATTTGATATAGGTCCCTTTTTAAGAACATTAAATTAGATATTATCTTGTTTGAAACCTTATAGGTTGCAGTCAGATAAGGAATTAATCCATCTAAATCTTTTTTTTCATATCTTTTTCTGACTGCTCTTGCTTCATCAAATACTTGTTCCAATGCATCAGAACTCATTCTCTTTCCGTCAAAAAAGAATCTTTTAATGGTTTCTTCACTCCTATTAATTCTTTTACCAAGATACTCATACGCTGACTTATTGCTCAGAAAATCAATTTCTTTTATGGCTTCGGCAATCTCATTTCTTGCCTGTTCAAGAGTCACTTCTCTGTAGAAATACTTCTTTGGAATATCTATTATTTCATTTTCTAAAAGTTCTTTGAAATCTCTCAATTTCCGAAAGTTTTTGATATCTATAGAACCATTAAGATTATGATAGTCATTTATTGTCCTTACAGCCAAACCTGTTTTCTCAGACAAGAACTTAAACAGATGATGATAGGATAGTGGATTCTGCTCGTATTGATTCAATATTGCCTGTTTGATATTTTCAATAACCTCTCGAGCATCCTTGAATTCTGCTTTTGGACCGAATCCATCTTTGTCAATCTTCATGAAATATTTGTTCCTAGGTTTGACCCTGTTTATCTTTACTAAGGTCTTCAAATGAAATAGACTCTTGTAATTTCCACTTGATATGGACTTCTGAAAAGACTTGCTTGTTTTGTTGGAAGTTATATTATTAAGAATACTTACTGTCAGAGTGGAATTGTTAGCAATGAATTCATAAAACAATCTTTTGTTCTTTATAATTCTATTATGGTTTGTTTTTATTGTTTTCTTTATGTCTTCCAATATGTTTATAGCATAACTAGAGCCAACTCTCCTACCAAGATATTTGAAATCCTTCTCTTTATTGAAAGTTTTCCAATGACTGTCTTTATTTTTTATCAGGTCACTCAACAACCTTGAAATCTCTCCAGGAGCAGTCTCATAATTCTCCCAAACATACATATCCAGTATGGATGATGGTTTTATTGACATATCAAATTCTTCCTCTAATTTCATACTTAGAAATCTTGCTAAATCTTGTTTTGTGACAAAGAAATCTTCTAATCTGAAGTACTTATTGAATTTGGTAGATACTGTTTTAGATAAAACTGGTTTTAATCTTGTTTTCCTTTCATTCACAACATTATCTATACTCATATATTAAGAAACTCATGGATTTATATAAAGCTATACTTGAGGTCCTGTGAAGATAGGTAACAGTTCAGAATTATTATATATTATCAAATCAGGATTCTCTGCTTCTAACTTTACTTTTATTTCAGGCATATCTTTGTTGACTTTTGCAATAGTGTAGACTCCTGCTTCATTACCACTTCTTATGTCTTCGACTGCATCTCCTTCGTATGCTATCTGTTGTGGCTTTAAGTTAAATTTTCCGCATGCAAAGGATATGTAAGGAACACCTTTCACGAAATTGGCTGTTTCACCCTCTCTTTTGTTCCACTTTTGATTTCCTAGTGTTAAATCTAGATTAGATTTTAAGTTCGGATATATTTCAAGAACTTCTTCTAGGTTTTCCTGAGGGACTGATGAACCTACTGTGAGCAGGTAACCTCTTTTTTTCAGTATTGAGATAGTTTCATTTACATCTTTGTACAATGGAATGCTTTTTTCATCGATGTAAGAACTGAATGTATTACTCCATTCTCTCTCCAGATTTTTGGAAATTTCAAAATCAGCAGAAAGTAGCTTTTCAGTTTCTCGTAGTTGAACTATCCTGTTCAGGCCAGTAGTCTGCAGATAAATGTTTTCAATTTCATCCTCTTTACCTTCAAACTTAGGATGAAAATCAACGACTGCTTTTGCAAACGCCCAAGGCTTTGCGCCCTTGACACCTAGAGTCATAGAAGGTCTTAAAGTGTTATCAAGGTCAAACATTATTAGCTTTACGTCTGTCGGATCCATTTTAGAAGCCTGCTTTTTCTAGTAAGATATGTCTATTCTCTTTATTTTCCAAATGTTCCAGAACAATTCTGGTGTAAGGTCTTATGCCTTTTGTGTCAACAATCTTATCTAAACCAAGTTCTGTTGGCACATAGCATGTGATATCCTCAACTTTATGATTATTATTCTCGATTGGTATAAGTGCGATTCCTGCTATTGGTAGCATAGCTACTCCTCCTACTTCAAGTTTCTCGTTGTTATTTAATTTTATAATTGTTTGATCTTGATATGCTAGCAGCATCTTATCAGCATTTGCGTTTCTAACTACTGATGCTATGTTAACCCGTCCAGTCTCTCTTTCATCAACAAAATATGCTGGGGAAGTTGAATCAATTGAATTTAGTTCTATTCCTGCTTCTTCCAATACCTCCTGCTTCATAGCACTTACAAGAATGTTTTTGTTAGGATTATTATAAGCATCAATAACATGTTTTCCTGCTATGTTTCCTGCAACATAACCTGCATGGATTTGTCCTGAACCAAGTGCAGCGCCTTTTATTTGTGAAAAAAGAAAATATTTTCCATTTATTTTAACAGGTGCCATCAATGAAACATTCGCCATGTTTGGTGACAGCTCTTCAATGCTTGCTTCTGATTGTGAGCCATCTTTCATAACATCTCTCATTGCTTGTCCTATCAAGTATCTTGTAGGCATGATGTCTGCGCTAAAGATAGTTCTATTTACATCTTTGTAGAATTTCATAGTTGGGAATGAACTGTTCATTCCGTTGAAACCTGTTACGCCTTTTTCTTTAGCTTCCGCTGCTGTTTTAGGTTCTTTGTCGTATTCTTTCATAAAATACATTTCAGCAACTTCATGATGAACTTTTCCATCCAAATGTGAATGGAAAGTTCTCTCTGCATTTATAGGCGTTATGTGTACTTCATCGATTGGTATTAGTTGTGTCATAGAACTCTGGAAACACACTTAATTTAAAAACATTTCTCATTCTTTAGTGAATAATTTTCAAAACATATAAAAACAAACTTGAAATACTTGTTTTCAGGGATGGCAAAAGAAAAACACGATCCAAATCTTGAGGGTAGACTTATACTTCTTGCCGGTCATGGTCTGTCTGCTAAAAAAACTGCTGATGATATTGCTAAACATTTCAATGAAGATCATCAGATGAGCCGAAGAATTGTGAGGCTGGACTCTTTGAGACTTCCGTATAAAGGTGGCAGACAAAATTTTCATATTGTTGACCCTAGTAGAAACTATTCCTATGATCAGATAGAATATATGATAAGGCATGGGGATACATATATTGTAACAAAACTAGAGAATCCATTTTTTGCAGATCCTATGAAAAGTTTGCTTGATGGAATCCTTGATACTCTTGGAAGAGAATATTTTAATCTAAATAAAGAGTTTAATAAGATTGAAGAGGTTGAAGAAAAATTTACTTCCTTTACATCTACCAAATTACCTGTGAAACTTAAGGATGTTGCAAAGAAAGATACATTTACTTATAATAATCTTAAGATAGTAAATGATATACTTGAAATTTTCAGAGACAGAAAAAAGATTTTGCTTTCAGCATATGAGGAAGCAGGTAAAGCAGGAAAAGTCGATTTTAACTCTGGTAAGCTTGGACTACTTAAATATACTATGAAAGGTTATCTTTCAGACCTTGTTGAACCAGAAAGTCAGCTTGTCTTTTTAGATGAACTAAGCGCTTTAACTCATAAGGTGGGAGTCCAAATGATTCGACCAGGTGATGTAGGAAGACAAAGTGTTGTAATACCATTTTTAGACGGAAGATCTGATCATAATAACAGATATCCTCAAGAATGCATAAGAGTTTGGGAAGATGCTGACAGATTCAAAAGCCATAATGTTAGCGCTATATTTATGACTCAGGCACATTCTAAAAAACAAATAGATTATTATGAGAATAGAGATAAAAATAATGTGATAAGAGGCTCAAAAGTTATTAATCTGACACAAGTTAATGAGTATATTAGTATTTTGAAAAAAGATATGAATATCAACTTCGAAGAATTTTATGTTTTAGCTCCTGATAAAGGTTCAGTACCTGATGCTTTTGTACTTGCAAGAGAGCTTTATAGAAGAGTTGGTTCTAAATTCTCAGGAAGGGTAGTTGTTTTTCACAAAAAAAGATTGGAAGCAGAGAAGATTGACGAGGTATACTTTGATTCATCATATGTTTATGATAGACATATGGATAAAGATGAAGATTTTAATCTGACAGATAAAAAAGGCCATCCCGTCCCTTTTGATATGAGGTATCCGAATACATACAAAAATGAAGATCATGATGACTTTATAGGAAAGCGTTTCAAAAAAGAATTTGAAAAAGAACAATTAGATGAACTAAAAAATAAGATTAAAGGTCATAGATCAGCTTTTGCTGACGATATTGGAAATACACTTAATACAATGAAACTAGTTGTTGAAGAAGCCTACAAACTCTTTCTCTCAGTTTCTGAAGGTTATATTGCACACGCTTCTCTTCCTGGAGATGCAATTAAAGTTTTAGAAGAGCTACATGAAAAAGGTTTACTAAACACTTTGGTAGTTTCTTCATCAATATACCAAAAGCCTTTTGAAGAGATGAGATATGTGCATAATAGGACTATGGCTGATAGAGATAAAACACATATGAAAGATTATCACTTGGATTGGATGGAAATAAATTATCAAGATATATTTCAGAGATTACAATAAATTTTAGAAGTTTTCTACACTGGTCACTGGACATGTTGCCGTGAGGTATTTAAAAGGATAAATTAATTTCTATTGTATGGATGTCCTTGCCAAAGCAAAGATCCTAGGTGATGCAGGAAGATATGACTCCTGTGGTCCAAAGGCCTGCGAAGTAAAAGTAGACCAGGGCCTTGGAGGAATTTATACTGCAAAGGCCGAGCACAAAGAATGCCGGTTGTTCAAAACGCTCATGGACAATCGCTGTTCCTTCGACTGTAAATACTGCCCCAACGCTGTCGGTTGTACGAAGAAACCCACCTCCTACGAACCCGACGAATTAGCAAAGCTCTTTATGCACCTCCATCACAAGCTCGAAGTCGAAGGGTTATTCATAAGCTCGGCTGTCACCGGTAATCCTGATGGGATGACCGAGAAGATGCTGGAAGCTGTAAAGCTTCTGAGAAACAGATACCGTTTTAACGGCTATGTTCACTTCAAGGTCCTTCCAGGAACATCCTACGAACTCATCAAACAGGCTTCAGAGCTCTCCACAAGGATGAGCATAAACATTGAAGCTCCAAATAAAGAAGTGCTTGCAGAACTATCAACCAACAAAGATTTCAAAAACGATTTGCTGAAACGGCAAGCCTGGATTTCAAGGCTTGGACTTGCAGGCGGTCAGTCAACACAGATGATTGTAAACAACCTTGCAACTGACAAGGACGTTTTGAAAATGGTTGACTGGGAGTATGATAAATTAAAACTTAAAAGGGTCTACTTTTCTGCTTTTAGACCTGTCAAGGGAACGCCTCTGGAAAATGAACAGCCTGAATCCCTCATTCGACAGAATCATTTGTATAATGTCGATTTCTTAATGAGGGAGTATGGCTTTCAACTGAAAGAATTTCATCAAATAATGGATGAAGGAATGCTTCCAAGAGAGGATCCTAAACTCGCTCTTGCAAAAGCAACATTTGACAAGCCAATTGACATTAACGAAGCATCTTATGAAGAATTAATTAGAATTCCAGGCATTGGTCCGACAACTGCGAAGAAGATTTCTAAAAGAGGAGTTAAAGTAAGAAATTATGAAGACCTCCACAAATTTGGTGGTTGGATAAACAGAGCAAAACCATTCATTGTTGTCGATGGAAAACGCCAGAAAATGCTGCAGGAGTTCTAATTTAACATACCTTTATATTATTAGGTTAATTACTATTTTCTATGGTCAGGAAAAACCCTGAGAGCATGATAAAAATTGCAGAGTTCGGTGCTGCAGAACAGGTACCGGGTTCAAATCTTCTACTTACTGTTGGCAATGAACATTACCAAATAGATACCGGCACAGAGTATTTTAGAAGCGAAAAAAAGAAAAAATGGGGTTACAATGCAGGATTATTGGTTAAATCTGCTCATGATCTGAAAATAAAAAATGTTTTATTCACCCATGCGCATGCGGATCACATAGGTGATTTTTTTGAGTTCTTGGATTCCTGTTCTCAGCAGCAAAGGAAATCCTTGAAAGTTTATTCAACCCATATGACAAGAGATATTGCAAGATTACAGTTTCAACAGGCATGGAGAGGCAGATCTGATAATTTTAGTCAAGAACTAGACACTGCAATGGAATTATTCCAGTCAGATGATGGAATGCCTGGTTTTCCCTATGAAAAGCAAATAAAACTTGACGAGAGAGTAAAAATAACTTTCTTTGAAGCAGGGCATATACCTGGTTCTGCACAGATACTCTGTGAAATAAAACAGCCAGGAAAATCAAAACCAATAACCTTGCTTACGGCTTTTGATCTTGGAAGAACAGATTATAAGGTTTTAGGTCACAAAGTTGCAGATATTCCAATATTAAAATATCCACATAAAGACTTTCCCAAAAAAATTGATTATATTGTTATAGAAGCAACCTATGGTGATAAGGTTCATCATAATTTGGAAGATTCCATAGCTATTTTAGAGGAGTCTGCAAATGATGCTGCAAAACACAATGGAAAACTAATAATTCCTGCCTTTAGCATTATGAGAACTCATATGCTCTGGAACTTTCTCTATAGACTGAACGAAAAAGGAAAGCTTCCTGAAGATATGGTGTTTTATTCAAGCAGTCCGACAGCCAATGATGTTGGAAGTATTATTCTTAAACATTCAGAGAATTTTGATGAAATGGCAGCCAAAGAATTTGCTAGTAAACAATATAATCCTTTTCATTTTGATAGTTTGGTACATTTGAAATCTGCTGCTGAAGGAAGATCCATTTGGATGAATCCACCGCCAGGTCCTTGGGCTGCAATTGCCGCTTCTGGAATGTGTGAAGGTGGTAGAATAGAGGATATACTTAGGACAACTCTTGATGATTCAAAAAATATTCTTTTGATTACAGGTTATCAGGCAGAAGGTACAAGAGGAAAAGAAATTTGGGATAAAAAAGATTTGAAAAATCAAGAAATATCTTTTACTAAATATGATCTTGAAACAAAAGAGAAAACGAAAACATTTGTTCCTTTAAGAGCAAATGTCAGAAGAATGCATGGTCTTAGTGGTCATGCAGACGTAAGAGAAATAATTGAACATCTTAAATATTTACATAATCCTGAAAATGGTGAACAGTTTAAAGGTATTTACATAAAGCATGGAGAAAAAAATGCTTGTCATTCTTTAAGAGGTGCTATAATAGGAGCTGGTTTTAATCCTGACACAGTTCACGTAATGAAGAAAGCAAAGGGCTACACGCTTGCAAAATAACAACCTTTAAATTGTATTGCTAATCAACTGGAACTATGAATAAAAGAATTTTTTTAATGGCCATAATCATAATTCTTTGTCTTAATCTAGTCTCTGCAGACCATTATTATGCGGATGTTACTATTGACGTTTCAAAGGATGGAACCATAATCTTTGATGGCACAACCAATCATCCAATGCTTCAGGGAACAAGTCAGGAGTTCACTTCAAAGAATGGAGCATACTGGCTGTTAAACATCACGGTAGAAAATGCAACTTTTGCTAATTATATCTATGAGTTAAACTTGCCTGAAAACTCATTTGTTAATTATTTGAAGACTCCAAAACTTTCAAGAATTATTGATGATGGAGATGGTATTACAATAATAGGAACTGGTGAAAACGACAAGTTTGTGATAGTTATTCAGTACACTATCAGTGCGTTTGTTAGCGAAGGAAGCAAAGTTCTAAAACCTGTTTTATACCTTGTTATAATTTCATTGATTGCAGGTGCTTACTTGCTTTTTAACAAAAGAAAAAAGACTGCACTTTTATATAATCCTAAGACTTTGACCAAAAGACAAAATCAGATAATGAATGTTATCAAGAAAAACAAAGATCCTATAACTCAGGCAATGATAGAAAAAACTACAGGACTTCCAAAAGCATCATTGTCAAGAAACATAGAGTCACTAGTAAAGAAGAATCTCATCGAAAAACATAAGCGTGGAATGTCCAACGTAATTGTTCTAAAAAAATAATCGTTCCGCCTTGTTCCGGTGTTTTCCGGGAAAAACTAATATGTTGTTCCGCCTTAATAGCTATTGAATCAGAAAGAAATGATTCGGAGAAAGATATAAAATGAATATGAAAAAGTTGGTTGCAATGATGATCGTTGGAATAATGTTACTTTCATTAGTTCCTTTGGCACTTGCAGATGATAATGAAACAGAAGATGAGGATTATTGTGAATCTGATGAAGACTGTGCGGAAGGTTACTTCTGCGATGAAGAAGAATGTGAAGAACTCGATGATGAGGACGACGCAGATGATGAAGACGCTGAAGATGAGGAAGATGATGAAGATGCATCTGACGAAGATGAAGGCGATGAATCAGACGAAGATGAAAACGAAGACGAAGAAGATGAAGATGACGTTGAAGTTTTCAAAGTTCCATACGGAGCTGAAGTAAGGCTTATACAGCTTGAGAGGTCCATTGATAGGAACATAGACCATGGTGAGAGAATTATAGCTGCTATTTTAGCTAATGATGAAAATGCAAGCGTGGATAACCTCACTGCTATTCTCGAAGACATGGAAGACTTAATTATTGAGATTCAAGGCATGAATCTTGAGAATAAAACCCCAGAAGAACTCGCTGAAGAGTATGTTGAAATAAAATCCAGAGCAAGGGATCTCTCAAAGCTTTTTAGAGATACTGCTAGAGAATTCTTCACAGGTGAAGATGTTCTGGCTCTCAGAGAACGATTGAGAGAACATGTATCTGACATGGACGGAATGTACAAAGAAAAGTTTGAGAAAGCAAGAAATTTTTTCAACGAAGAATCTCTTAGAGGTTTGCTTGAAAAACTAGGAATTGACGAAGAAACAATTGAAGAAGCTTTAGAACAGGCTGACTTTGAGAAAGCTAAAGGAAAAATTGTTAGTGAATTCCAAAAAATGAACAACGGAAGAAAAGTTCAGGCAGTGAAAAATATTCGGGAAGGTAAAGTCAAAGAAGATGTCTTCAAGAAAATGGCTGTTCAGAATGCAAGGTATAAATACCAAGAAAATCATGAGTGTGATGAAGATTGTGATGGTGAAGGACCAGGCTATAAGAACAGAGAAAGTCAGGAGTATGAAGATGAGAATGGAAGCTATGAAATCAGAACCCGAACTCAGGTAAAGAGTGGTGGTGAAGTCGTTGTTAAAGAACAAATCAGATTACGAGAACACCAAGACGATGACGATGAAGAAGATGACAATGATGACAACGAGTCTGAAGACGATGAGTAAAATCGCAAAATATAAATAGCGAAAACCAAGAGGTAAATAAAATGAAGGTGAAAATACTATTTGCGATTTTACTTGTAGCACTATTAGTCTTTAGTGGCTGTACAAAGGTTGATACAACTCAGAAAGAAGTTGCACCTGAAGATATGCCTGACGATGCTCTTGTCGGAGAGGTTGAAAATGTCATCAACGAAGAAACAATTCCTGAAGATGACTACGTTGAAATCGGTGAAATGATTTAGAATTTTTTTCTTTTTTTTCTTTTCGATTATTATTTAAACTTCTTTACTCATACTATTATTAAGATGGCCTTCTGCCCTAGGTGTGGAGTGGATTTAATTCTTATTAATTGTAAATATGTGTGTAAGAACTGTGGCCACAGATTTGATGGTATGGATTTAGAATTAGGGTGATTGGTGTACAAAAATAGACTATTTTTTTATTAAAAAACAATAGATTTAAATATGACCTCCTCCTTTTTAAACTATACATTATCACATATATGATGGATAATATCTGTTCCATTACATATAAATATTTAAATATATTGAAGCAGAATATAGCGGGGTTAAATGATGGGGAAAAAAGAAAAAATCTTCAATGTTTTTTTCAGAGAGAAACCAGCCATGATGCTAGTTACTCTGCTAAATAAAAACGCAGACATATACGCTTCTTCTCTAGCTAAAGTTGTTGACTGCACATACAGTCACGTTGTCAAAATTCTGCAGGAAATGAATAAGGCAGGACTTGTTGTATTTGAAAAACAAGGCAGGTTAAAAATTCTAGAACTCACCAAAAAAGGTGAAGAAGTAGCCAAGAATATATATAATATAAAGAATGTTTTATAGTTCTAACTGACTTTGAATTTCTTGATGGTTATATAACCTTTTTTTGCATTAATCTGTACATCGTCAGTTTCTTTTAGGTCTGCAATTTTAGTAATAACTTCGGGAAGAAGTATTCTAGTCCCTCTGAAATCAAGATTGCTAATTATTTCTTTAGATTTTTCAACATCGAGATCTTTCATCATTTCAGTGGTTCCATCGGTTTTTTTCTCTTCTGATTTGGAAAGAGTCTTTTCTTTGAGAAGTTTTGCAATTTCTCCTGCAATGTCAATGCCTGTTGTTTCATAAATTCCCTGCAGTCCCGGACTTAAATTCACTTCGATTACTAAGGGTCCCTTTGCAGATTCCATGATATCAACACCGCAAATATCTGCACCTATTGCATGAGCAGCGTCTATGGCAATTTTTTTAGTCAATGAATTAAGTTCGACTTTTTCTCCAATGCCACCTGCATGGATGTTTGACCTTACTTCTTTCACATTTGCCTTTCTTTTCATGGCAGCGATGACTTTATTGCCAACCACAAAAGCTCTGATGTCTGTTCCGCCTGTGTCAACATATTCTTGTATAAGAAATGGCTGATTAAGTGCGCTCAATGCATCAAGCATGGATGATGCTGAAGCAAATGAATCAGCAACCAGCACTCCTTTTCCTTGGGTGCCTTGCGGAAACTTCATAATTATTGGATAATTAACTTTTTCAAGAATTTTTTTCGCAGCTTCTGTAGTTGCACTTAAATAGGTGGTAGGCATTGGTATCTTATGTTGTTGTAGTCTGAGATGTGTTAGTAGTTTATCATGTCCTATGGTGAACGCAGATGCAGACAATGGCATGTATGTTTCCTTATTAAGCAGACTTGTGATTGATCTTAGAAGAGGAGCGTATCTGAATGATCCTTTTGCAAAAATGCAATCATATTTCTTAATGGGAGTTCCTTGATATAGTACTTCTGATTTTCTTCCGGAAATGTTAATTTCTATTTCTCTTAGATCAAGAGTGTCGACTTCATCAAAGTGTTTTAGCATTGCTTCTGCAGTCCACTTTGAACTTTTGCTTCCCAGACTTATGATTGCTGCTTTCATAAATTCACCCCACTGAATTTATGGATTACAAAATTTTTCAAATTTTGTTGCTTCATTTTTTCTTTTCCTCTGTCATTTCTTTTGAAGGATCTATCAGAAAACCCTGCTTTAGTATGTTTTGTCCTATTAAAACTTGATATCTCATGTGACTCCTGTCTGCAAGAGTGAATCTTTCCTTTATTTTTCTTCCACAAATTTCAATCTCAGATTCTATTACAGGTCGAAGTTTTGAGCCGTGGGTGCTTTTAATCATTTTTGACTCTATTACAGGTCCTAGCTTGAGTTTAGAAGCCAAGCCTAAATCTATTGCGCTGTTGGTCGCACCAGTATCCATTCTGGCAATTATTTCTTCATTGCCTGTGTGGCCGTTTAGTTTTACTTTTTCCAATAGCCCTACAACTGTTTTGTCCATTCTGTATTAAAACCGTAATTGTTTTAAAAAGATTTACTTTTTTTCTGGTCTTAGTGTTGGAAATAATATTACATCCCTTATTGTCGGAGAATCTGTCAGAAGCATTATTAGACGGTCTATTCCAAGACCAAGTCCACTCATTGGAGGCATTCCGTATTCCATTGCCGAAACAAAATCTTCATCCATTGGTTGTGCTTCGTCATCTCCAAGTTTTCTGTTTTCCACCTGTTCTTTTAATCTGTTTCTTTGATCAATTGGATCGTTTAATTCTGAATATGCATTGGCATATTCTTCTCCATTGATGAAAAGTTCGAATCTTTCGGTGAGTTCATTGTCTTTTCTGTGAATCTTTGTAAGCGGAGAAACTTCTTTAGGATAGTCAATTATGAATGTTGGCTGAACAATTTTTGATTGCACAAATTCCTCAAATAAAGCGTTGATTAGAACTCCTTTTGTAATCTTTCCGCGAATTTCAATTTTTTGTCCTTTGAGTTTTGATTCTAGTTCCTTCTGGCTCATTTTGTCGACGTTGATTTTAGCAAATTTTTTCAAAGCTTCTTTCATGGTCAGTCTTTTCCAAGGTGTTTTGAAACTGATTTTCTTTCCTTGATAAACAATATCTTTGGTTCCCATTATGTCTTTTGTAAGTTTTCCAATCATTTGTTCAAGAAGTTTCATGTTGTCGTTGTAATCCGCATAGGCCCAGTACCATTCTATCATTGTGAACTCTGGGTTGTGTTGAGTATCCATTCCTTCATTTCGAAAATCTTTTCCAATTTCATAGACTTTTTCAAAGCCGCCAATGACCAATCTTTTCAGATATAGCTCATCGCTTATTCTAAGATATAGCTGCATGTTCAAAGTATTGTGATGAGTTGTGAATGGTCTTGCATTGGCGCCACCATAGATTGGCTGAAGAACAGGTGTATCTGCTTCATAGAAACCTTTTTTGTCAAGAAATTCTCTGATTCCTTTGATTACTTTACTTCTAATTTTGAATGTTTCCATACTTTTCTCGTTGAAGATTAGGTCGAGATATCTCTGTCTGTATCTTGCTTCGACGTCCTGTAGGCCGTGGTATTTCTCAGGAAGTGGTCTAATGCTTTTTGATAATAGTTCATAGCTTTTTGTTTGAATGGTTACTTCTCCCATTCTTGTTTTGAAGACGGTTCCTTTTACCCCTATGTAATCTCCAATGTCTAATTTTTTTAGAAACTTGTATTTTGGTTTTCCCAGAATATCTTGGTTAAAATACGCCTGAATTTTTCCTTTCTCGTCTTGAATATCAACGAAAGTTGCTTTTCCCATCCGTCTCAGAATCATTATTCGACCAGCAACGGAAACATTATCTTTTGTTTTTTGTTCTGCTTTGAGTTTTTTATACTTTGATTGTAGTTCATCAGAATGATGTGTCTGGTTGTATTTGTAAGGATAGGGGTTTATTCTGAGTTCCCTAATCTCATTTAGCTTTCGTAATCTTTCATTAATCAAGTGATCTTCTTCGCCCATATATT
The DNA here is from genome assembly GCA_043822105.1 of archaeon. Lineage (GTDB taxonomy): Archaea > Nanobdellota > Nanobdellia > Woesearchaeales. The sequence goes on from JBDRCD010000011.1 coordinate 18,574, forward strand.
CATTTACTCGTCAGAACAATATAAAGTTTTCTATTTCTTGGAAAGATATATAAAGTTGGCTTCCTAATAAGGCTGTATGGGGGGAATAATTAGAATTGATGGATTTAAGATTGTAAAAAACACACATTTTGATAAAAATGCGACTCTTATTGATTTTTATAGTAAGCAATCGTCTATTCTAGATAAATTATTTTATAATGTGTTAAAAGAAGAATTGCTTGAAAGCATAACTTATGCAGCCGAATCTGCTATTGCAAAACCTGAAACAAATCTTGATGTTTTGAAGAGTCTAGTACCGCACGAATTTCTAATAAGTGCCTATGTGGAAAGTGCATGTCAAAAAGCTTCAGACATAAAAAAAGATTTGTTTGAAAATAATTTTAGCGAGAAAAAAATTAATTGTTTTGAAGCAAACATAACAGAGTGTCTTAATAACGTTGTTGAGCACGCTAATGGAGGAGACATAGATGCACAGGCAAACTTATTATTTACACGTATTTTAACTTCTACTCAAAGAATTTGTTGGGCTGCTATTGGAAATCAATCTAAAATAGATTGGGACTATAAGGAATTAATAAATGTAGATGAGTCAGTCGAACCAGCTCAAAGTTTAACCAGAGGAAGAGGTCTATACTACATAAAAAAGAATTCTGATTTTGTTGCATTTGATAAAGCACCAGGTATTCAAAATTTATATTTTGGTCAAGTAGAAAAATTATAGTAATTTCAAACTAGCGACTATTGCATCAATATCTTCTTCTTCGTCCGGTCCAATTGCACAGCAGGTTGTTGTTCCTGGTGCAATGACTGTTTTTCCTGCGTCGGTGATGACTGTAGTTATCAGACTTGAGTCTTTTGCCAGCTGGTTGAATTCGTGCAGTTGTTTTAGGTTGTCTACTTTCAGAACTATCTTTGACATGCCTTCCTTTCGCCATGCTTTGACTTTTTCTTTGTCGCTCCTAAGAACTGCTTCTACTGATGCATGTGCGACCTGAGCAGCGAGTTTTCCTTTAGGAAGCTTTAAATCTGCTCTCACTAGTATTGCCTGTTTGTATGCCATGATAGAACCAATGCTTCTTTAGCTAATTTAAATGTTTTGGTGCTCGACTTTGATTATCTCATGTATTACTTTGAACATTCCTATCAGTGACAGTATTATTACTGCTATGTTTTCAAATCTGTAGTTAAATCCGAATCCGAACAGAGCAATTCCTTTATTCAGGTCAAGAAGAGCCAGTATTGCTATTATGGCGAAGAGAAATAACATAACTATCAGACCAACCAACAACCTTTTTTTATACACCTTTAGCATCTTATTTTCTGGAAATGTAGTGTTTTATTTAAATCTATAGCTGAAAAAGCGAAATATTTATATACTACTACTTAGTGATAACTATATGTCTAATCAATTTATAGCTGTAATAGGCCCAGATGGTGCAGGTAAGACAAAGAGAGCAGAATGGCTTGCTGAAAATTTGCCTGGAGTATATATCTATCCAATTATAAAAAATAACCTTAAAGAAGGGGAGATTGCAAGATTACATCTTCCAAAAATGATGTCCAGTGAGAAAAATAAGTAATAAGACCTCCTTGCGCATACATCCCAGAGGCCTTATTCAAAGTAATGCGAGGGGAGGGATTCGAACCTTTCCGTGGAGATTGAATATTCAACCACCATCTCGGACCCACTAAGGGACAGGATTTCTAACCAAGTAATGGTTAATCACACGCTCAATACGTGCATGTCCTTCTCGGGCTTAAGTCCTGCGCATTTGACCAGACTCTGCAACCCTCGCATGTTAGAATACAATTAGGGATTTCTATTTAAAGTTTATGCATATAGAGAAAAGTTTTTATAGTTTGACTATCATTTCTAATATTAGAAGAGGTGTTAGATGGAAGACAAAAACAGGGGTTTTTTCCTAGGAGGTATACTGCTTGTATTCTTTTTCTTATACATCTTCAGATATGAATTTTTTTTCAGCATAATTGACAGCTACGAGACAATATCCCGAAACCTTGTTTCATGGATTCCTAAATTCATAACAATATTTCTCATAATAATAATTGCAAAACTTATACAGTCATTCACAAACAATGTAATATCGAGATATTTTAAGTATGTTGGAAAGGAAAAAGAATATTTCTCAGTTAAATCAATAGCAGGATATATTATCTGGACTCTTGCACTAATAGGTATTCTTTCTGTAATAATTGGTAATCTTTCAGTGTGGCTTACATCCGTTGGTCTGATAGGTTTTGGACTTACATTTGCACTGCAAAAGCCGATACTGAACTTTGTTGCCTGGCTTAATCTATTGTTCAATAAAACGTACACAATCGGAGACAGGATAAGTGTTGGAGAGGACAGAGGAGATGTTATTGAAATAAGAATGATGGCCACAATTGTTGATGGTCTTTTGAAAGACAGCGATGAATACAGTGGTAAAGTAATATACATTCCAAATGCCAGTGTTCTCACTCTTCCTGTTACAAACTATACAAAGAGCGGAGAATATATCTGGGACAACCTTTCAATCGATGTAACCTACGAGAGCGACTGGAAAAAAGCAAAAGAGCTACTAAAGGAAGTGACTTTCAATGTTGTCAATAAGTATGTCGATTCAGTAAAACATGAAAAGTCAGAAAAACATGAAAACTTGATAGAAACACTGCATGTTCTAAAAAAACATCACAACCAAACCAACAAATGGGGTGAAAAAAAGATTATAGAAAAACGCATGAACGAAGTGGAAGAAGAAAAAAATAAAATTGAAGGAAAGAAAAAGTTCATCTTTGAAGATGTGAAAAAAGAACCCCATGTAAGAGTTGAGCTTAGAGCTTCATCAGTTGGTCTAAGCGTAAGATATCTTGCACATTACAAGAATCTTAGAAGGATGGAATCAGAGATAAACACCATATTCCTGAAAAGAATTTCTAAAATAAAAAACATAAACATTGCATATCCTCACATGCAGATTGTGAAGTAGATAGGTTTAAATATTTGTTTTGAATTCTAAAAATAATGCACACACATGTACATGAAGAACCAAGAATATTTTTAGATATTGATACAAGTCTATCACTTGCTGAGATTAAAGAAAATCTACAAAATAGTTATAAAAAAATTTCTAAAATTTATGGCGGAGAGAAAAATTTACCTGTTTCAGTGGTTCGGAGCGTGCAAAAAGCTCAAGACAGTTTGAAAACCATAAAAAATAGTCATACTTTTGATCCTGAAGCATACTACGCTCATGCAACTGCAGAAAAGACAATAAGCATATTTTCTAATACATTTAGAAATCGACATGGAACTGGTGAATACTTATCTGTAAAAGAATATCTGAAAAATGTGTGAATTTTTTATACTACTACAGCTTCTTATGTCTCAGTAACAATGAGTTTGAAACAACGCTTACAGAGCTCATGGCCATTGCTGCGCCTGCTATCATTGGGTTAAGCAACCATCCTGTCCAGAAGTAAAACACTCCTGCAGCAACCGGAATTCCAAGCACGTTGTAAAACAAAGCCCAGAACATGTTCTGTCTTATTTTGCTCATTGTAATCTTGCTAAGTTTGATTGCTTTTGCAACATCCATTAGGTCATCTTTCATCAGGATTATCTCGCCTGTTTCCATGGCAACATCTGTCCCTGAACCCATTGCAATTCCTATGTCTGCCTGAGCCAGAGCTGGTGCATCATTTATACCATCTCCAACCATTGCAACTCTTTGATTTTTTAATTGCAATCTTTTTATGTGAGTTGCTTTTTCTTCAGGCATGACTTCAGCAAATACACTTGTTATTCCTGCTTGTTTTGCAATTGCTTTGGCAGTTCTTCTGTTGTCTCCAGTTATCATGTGAACCTGCAGACCCATTTTCTGCAATTTCTCTATTGCAATTTTTGATGATTTCTTTATCGGATCTGCAACTGCGATTATTCCAAGAAGTTTTTTTCTATCGCTAAGAACCATAACTGTTTTTCCTTCACTTTCAAGTTTTTCAATTGAATCAATGTATTCTTTTATGACGATTCCATTTTCAACAAGCAGCTTTGGCTTTCCAAGCAGATATTTTTTTTTACCGATGGTGCCTGTTATTCCTTTTCCCACCAATGCTTTGAAATCAGTTACTTTTTCTAAAGAAACATTTTTTTCTTCTGCAGACCTGACAATTGCTTCAGCTAAAGGATGTTCACTTCCTTTCTCCAGACTTGCAGCAACTCTCAAAAATTCTTTTTCATCATTATCAAATGTGATTATGTCTGTAACTGCAGGTGTTCCTTCTGTTATTGTTCCTGTTTTGTCAAGAACAATATGATTGAGATTATGCGCGGTTTCAAGAGCCTCTCCGCCTTTGATTAGTATTCCCTGCTTTGCACCTTTTCCTGTTCCAACCATTATGGCTGTTGGCGTTGCAAGACCAAGAGCGCAGGGACAGGCAATCACAAGGACTGCAACTGCTGCAACAAGTGCGAATGAAATGGATTGTCCAATCATTATCCATGTAAAAAATGTGATTATCGCGATTCCAAGAACAACCGGCACAAACCAGCCTGCAACTGAATCTGCAAATCTCTGTATGGGTGCCTTTTGTCCCTGAGCATCTTCTATAAGTTTGATGATTTGAGCAAGTGTTGTGTTTGCTCCCACCTTTGTTGCTTTGAAAGTGAATGAACCATGTTTGTTTATTGTTGCTCCGACAATCTTGTCTCCTTTTATTTTCTCAACAGGAATGCTTTCACCTGTTATCATGCTTTCATCAATGGATGTTGATCCTTCAACTAAAATTCCATCAACAGGTATTTTTTCTCCTGGTTTGACAATTATCAGATCGCCTTCCATAACATCATCAACCGGAATCTTGAATTCTTTTCCGTCTCTGATAACCATTGCAATCTTTGGCTTAAGACCAATCAGTTTTTTTATTGCATCCGATGTTCTTCCTTTTGCTTTTGCTTCAAGCAATCTTCCAAAAACAACTATTGTTATGAGAACAGCGCTTGCTTCGAAATAGATGTGCATTCCTCCAGAAAGAATTACATATACGCTGTAGAAATAAGCAGCGCTTGTACCCATAACGATGAGTGTATCCATGTTTGCGCTAAAACCTTTCAGTGCAGCAAATGCACTCTTATACATTGGGTAGGCAACGAAAAATTGGACTGGTGTTGCTAAAAACCACATGATATAATTTTGGAAGGGGATTGGGTTTTTCATGTAAAACATTCCCAGAATAAAAACTGGAATTGCAAACAACAGTCCAATGATTAGTTGCTCTCGTAGCTTTTCATAATGTATTTTACTTTGAAGTGCTTCTTTGGAATAGTCACTTTGTCCGGAACTCTCTGTTGCGCCGTAGCCTTTTTTCCTGACAATGGCTATTAAACTATTAACATCTGTTATCTGTTCATCAAAGCTTACTGTTGCCTTGTTGGTTGTAAGGTTGACATTGGCTGTTTCAACTCCTTCTGTTTTGTTGAGTGCCTTGTTAATAAGAGTTGAACAGCTGGCACAGGTCATTCCAGTTATATCAAAAACAACTTTTTTGTTGTTTTTGGAACCAGAAATTTCATCTTTACTCTGAAATTTCTTTGTGTCCAAAGTTGTTTTATTCATTGTTCAGTTCACATCCTGATAATGCTGCTAATCTTTCAAGAGCCTGTTCTCCTGGATGCAGATTGTCGTTTATTTTCCAGGTAGGATAACCTTCTACACCTTCTCCAAGACATTCATCTCTATTCTTATCACAGTCTACAAAATTAACGTATTTGAAAGATTTTCCAAATTCCTTTTTTTGATTCTGACAATGGGAGCACCATTCGGTTCCGTACATGGTCACGTCTTTTTCAAACAAACAAGTAGCAAAGTCATCATACTCTCCTGGTTCGCTGTTGCAGGCAGTAAGAACCACTGAACCCATCAGCAGCAAAATCATTATTAGGAATCTGGTTCTCATTTTAATAGGCACCTCCTCTGCATCCGCATCCACCAGCTCCTGCTCCGCAGCTTCCACCGGTTTCTGCTGGTGCTTCCACATATGCGCTTTTTGAACCATCGGATTCAACAACGGTGAATGTTCCTCGTCCCATGTTCATACTGCACATAAGGTTAAAGGTTCCTGCCTTTGTTGGCGTGAATTCTATGACATTGTTTCCTGTGCTAACATACTGTCTAACACCAAATGTGGGTATTACAACATCTCTCATGCATCCGTAAACAGTGTTCAGATCAACTGTCATTCTTACTGGAACATCTTTTATAAAAGTGCTAGGACTCAGTTGATATTCGTAGTTTTTGAAACTCAGTGTAACTTCTTGGTATCCATCAGCACCTACTTGTGCAGTACTTACTGCATTACCAGTAACTTTGCTTTCTTTTTCGCCACCCGGAGTTCCTATAACTCCAAAAATGACTATTGCCATTATTATGACAAAGGCGCCACTAATCGATACTATCTTTGTTTTATTTTTCATTTTTTTATCCTCCTAATAAAAGCTAATTAAAGCTGAAGTTGGTCCGTAGACCATTAGAGCCACAAGCAGTGCTGTGACTATTATACTTATTGAGATGAGTGTTACTCCGTCCATTGGATTTACTGTAACTTTCTTTCCTTCAACCACTTCTTCGTAAAGCATGTATGAAAGTCCAATGATTATTCCAACATTGATTATCATGTAGAAAGGCATGAACCACAAAACATGATCTGAAAACATCATGACTGTAATCATAGGTCCCATTGTTCCGCCCATGAGTCCGGCCATTGCTCCTTCCATGACTCCCATCACTCCGCAGCATTTTCCAGTTATGACTCCAATGGTTGTTCCCAGTATCATTCCAACCATTGCGCCCCAGAAAAATCCGTTTGTTGCACCTATTACTGCGCCAATCATCATTCCGGTCTGCATTCCAAAGGTCATTCCAATCATCATTCCTGTCATGCAGGTTATTTTTGCTTTGTAGGCGGTGTAATGCCAGGTTGCAATTCCTATGCTAACAATGCTTATGATCAGATAGAATATCCACCAACCATAGCTTCCTAGAAATCCTTCTATGTCTCTGAAAAGAAAAAAGTAGATTAGTGCAGTCAGGCCAAAAAGTGCTATGGTAACACTGATTGCATGATTTATTCCTTGCATTTCTACTTTGTACAGATGCCTATTTTCTTTGAAATGCCTTACTCTTTCTTTGAAAGTTTTCCTTTCAAATGGTTCGGTTGAAGCTCTGTAACCCATCTCATTTATCATATTGACAACTGTTTTTGGGTTGATATTATCATTTATTATTACAGAATCTTCTTTCACTTCAAAGTTTTTGACATTGTTCTTTGATAGCTTTTTTGTGATTAGCTTTACGCAGCTGTCACATTCTATATCCGGTACATATACTCTGTTCATTCTAATACCTCATATCCTTCTTCTCTGATTATGTGTTTGATTTTATTAAGTGATAATGATTTATCATGATTGACAACCACTTTTCCTGTTTTGAAATCTGCAGTTGATTCCTTTGCTCCGTTGTCAATGAGTTCTTCAGTTACCAGTTGCTCGCATGCTGTGCAATGCATTCCTTTTGTGTAAATAGTGCTCTTCATAGTGAAAACCTCCAATTCAGACATGTATTGCTGAGAAACATATATTCCTTTCTTGAGATATAAAATGGCTTAGAACGTTTGAAACCCTTGAATTATTGTCCTAGAACGTTTACAGAGCTTTTTTTTAGAACTTTTTTCTGAGATAGACTTCCTTTGTTTTTCCGGATATTTTTCTGCTAATGGTATCTCTATTTTCCAAAGAATTTAGCAGTAATGAAAGAGTTGATTTGGACATTCCTGTTCTGTATCTAAGAGTTGACTGTTTTATCCCGTCCTGTTCATGAACTGCTTTTAGTATGATTTGCTCTTCTTCAGAGAAACCTGCAAGGTACGCTGCAAATTCATCTTTCTTCTTTGCCTGCTTTATTTCTTTTGCAAAACTTTTTTGTTCATGCTGAAACTTTTCATAGCTTTTCTCAAAAAATATAAGGTATAAACCAATAAGAATAGAGCTTATTCCTATAGTCCATGAAACAATGTATCCTGTCCAGTTTCTGTCTTCGTGAAGACAATAGCCATTTTCTAATATGCAAACACCATCGGAAGCTTCAATGAGTGATTCAATGTAGAAATCTTCCTTTGTCTTGGCAGCAAAAGCAAGAGTTACAACTACTAATCCAATTATAATCAGAATAATTCCTGCGTGTTTACTTGTGAACATATAAGAAACTAATTAACGATTGTTTAAAAATGTTTTTTATTTGGGGAAAACAAGCAATGAGTTTGAATTTAATTTGATAAATTTTTCACATCTTGGATATCAACATCTCGAGATATTACTTTTTTATAACCAATAAGACTTTCTAAAGGGATGACTGGAACAATTATGTCATACACTTTTTTGTTGGTTGCTTTAGTTAAATCTGTTTTTTCTTCAACCCATTCTTTTGTTTGTTTATCATATAATTTTTTTGAATCAGCTCCACAAATATCAATTTCTTGACCTTCATATTTTAAGGTCAAAAGTAATAAATCAAACTCTTCATCTTTGTATCTTTCAGGACCATAAATTATGTGTTTCTGAACTTTGTTTTGAATTTCAAAAATTTTCTCATTAGGAATTTCAATATCAATATCTGCAAGGGGACGATTTGATCCATAAATATTGGCTGCGAAACCTCCTGAGATAAGAAAAGGTATCTCATGGCTTCTTAAAAGATTGACAATCCAAGTAAATGCTTCCTTGGTTTTTCTAACCATTTAATTATAGAATATTAATTGTTATATAAATATTATTTTAAATAAGTCTCTGTCGTAGCTTGACCCTTGAGTCAATATTTTTCAAATCACTAAATTTAAATACTGATTGTTCAAATAAAAAAATATGATTTTAGAAACTTTTTTAAGTTCAGATTTATATGCTTGGGTTATCCTTCCAATACTCATATTTCTGGCAAGAATAGTTGATGTCAGCATAGGTACCGTTCGTTTGATTTTTATTTCCAAAGGAATGAAGAGAATAGCGCCTGTTCTTGGATTCTTTGAAGTGTTGATTTGGCTTACCGCCGTAAGGCAGATAATCGTTAATATGCCAAACGTTGTGGGTTTTATTGCCTACGCAGGCGGATTTGCCACAGGAACCTATGTTGGAATGATTATTGAAGAAAAGCTTGCCAAGGGAAAAGTTATAATGAGAGTCATAACAAAGAGTGATGCAACTATTCTTGAAGAGACTCTCAGACTGAATTACAAAGTTACTCATATGGATGCAAAAGGTCCTGACGGTCCTGTAAAATTAATATTTATGGTTATAGAGAGAAATAAGGTTCCTGAAGCAATGAGAATAATTAAGAAGTTTAATCCAAGAGCATTCTATTCCATTGAAGACGTCAGAACTGCAAGAGAAGACTTTATACCAACCATAACAACTAAAAGATCAAGTAGAAAATTTAAATTTCCGTTTATAAGAAAAGGAAAATAAAAAAATTGTGTTTAAAAAATTTCAAGAAATATTTACTTAAAACCTTTTGTGTTTTGCAAAACAGTCTCTACAATAAACTGGTCTGTCTTCTGATGGCTTAAATGGAACTTCACATTCATTTTTGCAATCAGCACAAATTGCCTTGTGCATTTCTTTTGGGCCTCGGTTGAAACCGCCGCCACCTCTTCTATCTCGTGGGCCACTGTTTCCTCGGAAACCGCCTCTCCTATCATCCATTCTTTTCACTCTCCATGTTTAAAGCACAAAACTATCTGTGCTTGAGTTCAAGATAGTTTTTCTATTTATAAAACTTATTAATTGGATTTAGAAAAGCCTCTGCCGAGACAATCAAAAATGAAAAATTTTTGGGCCTAGCCACAGTCTTTCTACGCTAAAGTTTAAGAAAGCCTCTGCCGAGAGTCGAACTCGGGACCTTTACCTTACCAAGGTTTAGCGAGATATGTTTCATATCTAAACGCTCTTTGACGAGGCAAAGAATTAACTTTTAGCCTTACCGGCTGAGCTACAGAGGCATTGTTCTTTCTTTGTGTCTTTCGTTTGAAAAACCTATTTTTTTTAAAAACTTTTCTAATTGTTTATGGCCATAAATCTCAATATAGTTCCGATATCCATTTCTGTTTCTTTTGTTCACATACAATTTGAAATCTTTAGAAAGATGTTTTTCAATTTGATTGATAAGTGGAATGCTTGCAGATTGAAGCGTTATTCTAGGATATGGATTTTTATATTTTTTCCTCTTATCTAAGAATACGCATCCGTCAGCGTCAAATATTCCTCTAATTGTATGATTCAAGAATTCTTTGTTTTTGCATATTTGTTTTGGAATAATAACTTTTCTTGATTTAACACCTGGTTTGAAACCCAGAGATGTAAAGAATTGAAAAAGTTCTTTTGAATAAATTCTTAACATAATCGTGTTCTCATCGTTTCTGTATCTGATAGCAGGGTTAGTGAAAGGAAAATTTGTTTTAATAATTGATAAAAGATGATTTGTGAAATACTCTTTGTCAAGAGTTTTATTGCCGACAAAACCAATTAAAAATTGATTCTTTCTTTTTCCATAGTTACCAAGATAACCATCGCCAATAAAGAAGCCAATCATTTCACAAATTTCTTTGTTTAAGATTATTCTTTTTGAATATTGTTTCATTTTAAATCACTTAATAATTTTCAACGAAGCTTAATAAATGATTTCAGTAAATTTTCGAAAAATTTGCGAAATTATAATTTCTAAATTGAGTTTTTGATAAGATTTACAATGAATTTGAGAAAAATAAACTATTACAAGAAAAATGTTATAAATGACAACTCTTTTTTTATCTTTGCTCTGCTCTTAAGACTCTTTGAGTTAACCTTCGGGTTTACTGTGATAGGATTTGAGTAAGCAGAGCGACATTTAATTCTTCAGTCGTTTCTGAACATTCTCGCTCTGCAATTCTCTCAGTGCATCTTTCGCAATCCATCTTGCTGATTTAGAATCAATCTTTTCAATTTTTTTTGCAACTTTGATTGCTTCTTTGTTCAAAGCCTTATTTCTTTTTCCTATGCCTCTCAAAGCCCAGTTCACTGCTTTTCTAACAAAGTTTCTTTCATCTGTTGCTTCTTGAATGATGATTGGAAAGAATTCTAAAAATTTTTTATCATCTGCTCTTTTATCGTGTACAGAAAGACATACCATCAACACAAATCCTGCTCTTTTGACAAACTCTTCTTCTCTTTTTACCCATTCAAAAACTTTGTTATAGGCCCAGGGTGTTTTGTCAAAAACATTACTGCAAACCTGATCGCAGAGATCCCATGATTTGAAATCTTTAACCCATTGTTCCATCTGCTTCTCTGAAACTTTTTCAGGTTCATCAACTATGCTTGCTAGAATTCTTGCTTCGTGAATTTTTGTTTTCCATAAGTCCAAAGCAAGATTATGATTCTTGCCAGTTGCTTTTGCAATCAGTCTCATTTGGGTGACGCTTACACCAATCTCTCCAGGTATTGCAAATCGATTCATGCCTTCAATATTCTTCTTGCTATAAAATTTTCTTAATTCCTTCAGAACTTCTTCGGCATTCATTTCTTTAGCTTCAATTCTCGATAAACGTCAAATGCAAACGCAAATGACAGAACTACAAAACTTAGAGTAAGCATTCCTTCTGAGAGTAATTGTGGTTTGTCATAGCTATATAATGTATATAGAACCATTGAAAGTAGAACCAACCATCCAAACTGCAATCTCTTATTTGCATAGATGTATCCAAGTCCTGGAATTATAAAGTTAAGAAATGCGGCCAGTGTAGGGTTTTTCTTTTTCATGTTTAATCATTACATTTATTAATATATAAATTTTTTCTAAAGCCATGAGAGAGAAATGCATTGCTGAACTGAAAAAACTGACCGGCAAGAAATACATTGCTTTTACAAAGAGAGGAAACGCTGCAATAAAAGTAAGCCTGAAGCTTGCAAAAGATCTGGGCAATAAAGATGTTATTATTCAGGATCAGGGTGGTTGGATAACCTATTCCCAGTTTATAGGTGAGCTGAAACTTAACAAGGTGCATGTTCAGACAGATTATGGTTTGATAGATGTTTCAAGGTTCTTATTTCAAAGAGCTGCTCTTTTAATTAATTCAATGCCGGGTTACTTTGCACTGCAGGACATGAAAAGATTATACAACGACTGCAGAAAAAGAAAGGTTCTGGTAATCAATGATGTCTCCGGAAGCATCGGAACAGATGAAGCCAAGTTTGGGGATATAATTCTGGGAAGCTTTGGAAGATGGAAACCCCTAAATGTTGAAGAAGGTGGATTTCTCGCAACTGATAATCAGTATGATCATGACTTTTTTCTGGACTATGAAGTTGACATTGACTATGAGAAACTCTATGGAAAACTTTTAGAACTAAAAAAGAAGCTTTCTTTTTTCAAAAAACACGCAGATAAAATAAAGAAAGACCTGAACATCTACAACATAATCCACAAAGACAAACAAGGCCTTAATGTTGTTGTGAAATTTTCTTCTGAAAAAGAAAAAGAAAAATTAATAAAGTACTGTGAGAAAGAAAGATATGAGTATGTTGAATGCCCAAAGTATATAAGGGTGCTTGACAACGCAATAAGTATTGAAGTTAAAAGATTGGAAGGGTGATTATAATGAGTTTAACAATGCCAAACAGCATGGATGAATGTGTTTATTTCACAAGAAGAGTAATGGATAATGGAAAAATAGTTGCATGGGTTTTCAAGGAAGATTGTCCTGAGTGCGGAAAAGCAAAGATGGGAAAACCATTGGATGAAAAAACAGGCAAGCCAAAAATCAGAGCGACAGAATACGTCTGCCCTGAATGCGGCTACTCTGTTCCAAAGCAGCAATACGAAGACACACTGACCTGCAACATACAATACACCTGTCCTGTCTGTAAATTCGAAGGAGAAATTCAGGTTCCCTACAAAAGAAAAAGCTTTCAAGGTGTAAAAGCCATAGTCTTTGAATGTGAGAAGTGCAAAGAAAAGATTCCAATCACAAAGAAGATGGCAGAGCCGAAGAAAAAGAAATAATTCTCTTCAGAATAGTTTTTACAACAACCTTTAAATATACCCCTAGCCTAAACTCTCTCTATGGCTGAAAAAATAGTTGTCACAAGCGCCCTGCCCTATGCAAATGGGAGCATCCACATCGGACACTTGGTGGAATACATTCAAACTGACGTAATAGTGAGAGCTCTAAAGCTTGCAGGAAAGAATGCAGTCTACTGCTGTGCCGACGATACACATGGCGCACCAATTGACATTAAAGCAACCCAACTTGGAATAAAACCGGAAGCGCTAATCGCAAAATTCAAAAAAGAACATGAAGAAGACTTTGCATCTTTTCACATTGAATTTGATTCCTACTATAGCACCAACAGCAAGGAAAACCAACATTTCTCAAACCTTATTTTTGAGCGACTAAAGAAAAAAGGTTGGATTTATGAAAAAGAAATGGAACTGACCTACTGCAACCACTGCAAAAGATTTCTGCCGGACAGATTTGTAAAAGGAACCTGTCCTAAATGCAATGCAGAGGATCAGTACGGCGATGTTTGTGAAAAATGCAACTCAGCCTATTCAACCATTGATTTGGTAAATCCATATTGTACAATCTGTCATAATGCTCCTATTAGAAAGAAGTCAACCCATTTTTTCTTCAAGCTAAGCAACACTTCAAAGGAACTAAAGAAATGGCTGACAGAAAATAAAAATCTTCAGAAAGAGGTTGTCAATCAAATACTTCACTGGGTCAACGAAGGACTTGAAGACTGGTGTATTTCAAGGGACGGACCCTACTTTGGTTTCAAAATTCCAGGAACAAAAGATAAGTATTACTATGTCTGGCTGGATGCTCCTGTTGGTTACATTTCAAGCCTGACGAATTACCTGAAAGGTGATATTAAAAAAGGAGAGAAATACTGGAACGATTCTAAGATACTGCATGTTATAGGAAAAGACATAATTTATTTTCATCTGTTGTTCTGGCCTGCAGTTTTGATGCACTCAAACTTTACGCTGCCAGAGAATGTACTGGTTCATGGTTTTTTGACGGTTAACAAAGAAAAAATGTCAAAGTCTAGAGGAACATTTCTTACAGCAAAGGAATTTTTGGAAGTTGCAAACCCTGAGTTTTTGAGATACTACTACGCTGCAAATCTTTCAAGAAATATGACTGACATAGATTTGGACCTGAACGACTTCACAGACAGGATAAACAACGAAGTGGTTTCAAACTTTGCAAACTTCATCTATAGGACACTGTCCTTCTTGAACAGGAACTTTGATGGAAAGGTAATTGCTGCAAGCGACAAGAAATTCACAGACAGTATTCTGAAGAAAGTTGAAGAGACAAAGAGTTTGTATGAAAACTATGAGCTGAGAAAAGTTGTCAATAACATTCTTAACATCAGCGGAGAAGGTAATAAATATTTCCAGGACAATGAGCCGTGGGCTTTCATAAAAAAAGACGAGAAGAAAACTCATGAAGTATTGTCTCTCTGTGTGAACCTTGCAAAAAATATTGTGATTCTGCTGAAGCCAATAATGCCTGTGTTTGCAGCCGATGTTGAAAAACAATTGAATCTGAAAAACCTGTCTTTTGCAGACTTGAACTTTGATTTGAAGAATCACAAAATAGGAAAAGAATCCATTGTCTTTAGAAAAATTGAACCAGTTGTTCTAAAAAACAAAGAGAATCTTTTTTCAAGATTGAATCTGAAGGTTGCAGAGATTCTTGACATCAAACCTCATCCTGATGCAGACAAGCTTTACGTTATGCAGATTGACATTGGAGAGAAAAGACAGCTGGTTGCTGGATTGAAAGGCCATTACAAACCAGAAGAACTAAAGGGTAAGAAGATAGTTGTTGTCAGCAATCTGCAGCCTGCAAAACTTCGCGGCGAAAAGTCTGAAGGCATGCTTCTCGCAGCCGGTGATGATAAAAAAGTTGGTATACTATTTGTTGACAAAAGTAAACCAGGAGAAAACGTTCTCGTCGAAGGTGCAAAGCCAAATGATAAAGAGATAACCTACAATGAGTTTTCAGAAGTAAAGCTAGAAGCAAAAGATGGCAAGGCATACTTTGAAGGAAAACCTCTGAAAACAGTTTCTGAAATAGTGAAAGCTGACAAGAATATTGATGGGAAAATTAAATAGTTCTAAATAGAAAACTATATAAGTTATAGCCTCAATAAAGATTCCAAAGAGGCGTTAGTTGATGAAGAGTTTAATTATACTGCTGTTAATTCTGTTGGTACCCTATGCTAGTGCTCTAGAAATAACTGAGTTTGAATTCTACAGTCATGGAACTCCGATAACTGCTGTTTCCAATGGTAAGGTTCCAAACATTGATTTGAAAATAGTTGTTTCTGGAGCAGGTTTTACAAGTTTGGCTGTAGATATTTCAAGTTTGAATAGTAATGAAGCAGTTGTCTCATCTAATAATTACGCAAATAAAATGGTTGGAGTAAGTGACTGCGACTTTGCAGATGATGTTTACACCTGTTTCATACGGGGAATAGAATTGATGCTGACAGATGCGACTGTAACAATTCCGTTAACGCTCAACGCCGGCTCAACAAGCGAAACGATTGATAAGACATACACATTCACCATTGACAACACAAAGCCTGAAATAACATTCATAGGAACAGACAGATGCATTGATGAAACATGTTACTTTGCATCAGGAAGATACAATGAGATTGTAATGGAGTTTCAGGATTCTCAAGCAACATTTGAAAAAAAACTGGTAAGATTTTCTCTTGCCGGAAGAAAACATTTTATCTACAAATGTGACGGTATGACCTGCTATGGAAGGGCAAAGGAAACCTGTGTTTCAGGGCAGATGCTGCCTCTCAAAATACTGCCACTTCTAACAATGGATGACGCCTACAACAGACTAAGTAATTCCATGAGAACGGATATATTGTGTGATGGGGAAGCGCCTGAAGTTCTGGCCACAAAAATTGAATCATCAACTGCAGAGTATGTGAAAGTTGGAGACATAATGATAGTAACTGTTAATGTCAGTGAAGACATGGGCCCTGTTTTTGGGACCGGAAACTTTTCTGAATTTGGTGGTGATGTTGTTGAGGCGACCTGTGAAGAAAAAGAAGAAAACTGGGAATGTGTCTTCTCAACCACAGTTGTGGGTTCTGATCCATACACTGCAAAAGCTGAAATAACCATTAGTGATTTTGCTGGAAATGAGTTTACCTATACTACTGAACCGGTTGATGTTCTTGGACTTTTAGAAGATGAAGAGCCTGATTACTGGACAATAAGCTATGAATATTCACCAGAGATAATAAACAAGCAGATGGTGCCATATGTTCAGAAAAAAGTTTACATGCACACAACATTGACATCAAGGGCGAGCAACATTGAAGTTCTAAGAACATGGGTTACTGATTGTCAAGCAGAGGGTGGTCAAACATATATGAGTTCTCAAGGACCAGAAATGTTTAACTATGAAATAGGTAGTAAAAATCCTGTGATTGTATTTTCACTACTCAGAACTGAACTTCCTGAAGAACTAGAAAAACTGAAATTCAACTGCACTCTTAATATTCAAACCAGAAAAGACACCAATGTTGGTAAGTTTCTAATATCACAACCTGAAAGAGAAGTTATTAATCTTGAAATAGAACTTGCGAATCCAAAAAGTCCTGATCAGCAAATAAAAGAAGAAGTAAGTAGAGTTATGAATAAATCTGAAACGTGGAACGAAGCAACTTCATCCTACTATTCTTTTATGAGTACAACAAAAACTATTTGTGAGGGATTAAATACTTTAAATGTTGCTTCAGGAACTTTAAGTGGTGCTGCAGAAGTATTCAACAAGGCAGGTCAAGTTGAAATAGCAAAACCACTAACTAAATCTGCTCTTGTAGTTGGAATAGCTCCTGAAAGTGCTTTTTCAGTTCCAAATGTACAAGGTGCCTGTAAATTTTTGACCTGTGAACAAAAATGGCAAACCGCGATTACTGATAATATGGGTGATTGGTGGGGAATGGAGGAATTAGCTCAATTTGCAGGCTATGATAGTTACACCGAATTTGTAAATCCTGATAATAGCATGGTAATGAGTCTTGCGACTGGTTGTATACCATCATTCTTATATAATCTTCAAAAACTTAAAGCTGTAGATTGTGAATATTTACAATGTTTATCCGTTGATGTTGCAGGAGGAGGACTTCCTGTTAGTCAATGTGGAAGAATAAGAGCCGAAGCTAATTGTAAATATTGGATTGGAGAAGTATTTGAAGTATTTCCATACACAGCTATTTTAGAAGATACAACCAGACTAATGAAAGAAACGTTTAGCAATCCTGTTAACATGCTTGGTCCTGCACTCTCTCTTGCTTGTAGCATTGATAAAGTTGGTGACAGCATGAAAAACGTTTGTAATATTGCTGCAAGTGTTTCTAAAGTAACAAGTTTTTTCAGAAGTTTTGGATCAATTGGTGATACTGCAAGGAAATATAGTGAACCAGTTAGTGCATGTGATAACATACTTAATTCAATTGATAGTCAGACACTGCGAAATGTGAACATACAACCTGCAAAAAGCTATTCTATAGGAGATGCTAATCTTGGATGTGGAATAAGTGGATGTGAAAATAACAATTACGTCGCTGTTAGACACGGAGATAGTTTTATTTACTATAAAAAAGATGGAAAAGGATATAACTATGTGGATGAATCAGCCGTTCCTGAAAAAGACAAAAATACTTTTAAAAATAACTATAATCAATGGAAACAAGAATACGAGAAAAACATACCTCCTAACGTTAAAACTGCTTATGATAATTATGGAGATGCACTAGCAGATTCTAACTCAAAATATGATTCATATACAAATGCACAGATGGCTTACAATGAATACAAAGAAGATTATGATAATTTGAAAAATGCGAACAGAAGATTTGACATTAGAAGATCTCTTGGTTTACCAACTGAAAATGTTGCCACAGAAGTAAACAAAGCAAAACAAAAACTTGATGAAACGATTAATAATCTGAAAGAAAAAGGTATTGAGATTAAAGATGATGCTTCTTATGATAAAATTGTTAATGATTTGAAAAAGGATGCAAAAACTGCAAGAACAAATTACAATACTGCTGCTGGAAAAACAAAATCAGAACTTCGTGAAGCTCTAAAGTTAGCATTGTATACTGCCAATTGGGAAGCAACAGCTGAGACCGGAGAAGGTTGGAATGAATGGTCAACTTCTTTGAATATTATAAGAGGCGTCAATTATGCAACAAGTTTCCTCGTTCCTGATGAAGCATTTGCTAGTTGGAGAGAGCATGTTGATAGATTGTTTCATAATGTGGTAATGGACTCAGAATATAGAAAAAGCAAAATATGTGAGGCATATTTTGCACCAAAGTTTGAAAATTCTCCGGACATTGCTCTGACATTCACAGGTAGAGTAGGTTTTTCAACTGGTGCACATATTCAAGGTGAAAGAACAGAATTGATAGAAGATGAACTAGGAAACGAACTCATAACTTATACAATATCAACCTATGTAGCGCCTAAAAAACCAGGTCTTGATTTTGTCATAAAACTTTATCCTGGTGGAGAAATAATCTTTAGAAATGAAACAACAGAAGAAATACCTTTATTTGCGCTTGTAGAGGATAATGTATTAATTTATGAAAGCAGTGATTTGTATAATAGAGTTTGTCTTGAATTTAGTGGTAATTGGAAAGATTACTTTGATTTAGTTCATTCAGATGTTGATAATACTCTTTGCAACTCAATAACTGAGGTGGGTTCATGAAAAAAGGACAAATAACAATATTTGTTATTATGGGATTGGTTTTAATTCTAATAGTAGGTTTAGTCCTTTTTACAACTAAGTTTGTCAAAGATGCACCTCCTGTTGAAAAAGAAATCGAAAATAGTTTTGAACAGGCTAAAGTTAAAGAATACGTGGAGAAATGTCTGGAATATATTGGAGAAGAAGGCTTACTGAAACTTGGTTCAAATGGAGGATATATTAATCCAGAAAATTATGGATTCATAGCCTTTAATGATATGCCTACTGTTGGTTCGGCTTTGTCATTTTCTCCGGGAAGTGACTATATTATTCCTTACTGGAATTATTTGAAAAGTTCAAATAGCTGTGAAACATGCTTTTTTAACTCTGGAAAACCTCCAATTGAAAAAATTAAAGGTTCAAAGTCAGTAGAACAACAATTAATGAAATATATAGATGAAAACTTGGAGAATTGTTTGGATTTATCACAATTTAAAGATATGAATATAGAGGCCGAGGGTGAACCTAAATCAAATGTTTTTGTAGGAGGTTCAAGCATTATTTTAAGTCTTGATTATCCTCTTATAATAAAATATAATGAAGATTCATCAAAAGTTACTGAATTTGAATCGGCTATAGATATTGATTTGAACAAATTTTTTGACCTTGCAGAAGTAATAATGAATATGGAAAGAGAATCATTTTTTGCGAGTGCCACTACTGAAATAATAGCCATAAATGGTTTAGATGAAACAATTCCTCCAATTGCAGGAGAACCATCAATAAAGTTTGGTGCACCAAAGATATGGATGAAATCTGAAGTTTCTGAAGTTATAAAAGCTGCACTTGCAGATAATATTCCTAACATACAAATACTAGGTTCAAAAGATAGCTCTTTTTTTAACAGCGATGATAATTATTTCTCAGCTTTTTACAGAAATTTTCAAACACCAATAGATTTTGATGCAGGAGAATTAAGTGATATTGAAATTGATTTCTTGTATTTGCCTTGGTGGGAGCCATATTTGAAAGTATTGCCTGGAAGTGGAGAAGTTATTCGAGAAACACCATGGATGAATACATTAGTTATTCAGGTAATGTTTGTTAAAAACCAATTTTATTATGATATTTCGTATCCAATAGTTGTTTCCCTCTCAGATTCTGAATCTTTGAATGGTAAAGGTTATACACTTAATTTTGCTTTTGAAGTTAATGTACGAGCAAACCAAGCGCTTACCGTACAAGATGAAGAAGATACTGAAATTGAGAATATTTTTGTACCTGCAAGAAATCTTTTCTACAATCCTGATAATTGGAACTCTGGTGAGATAACTATAAAGACAGTAAATCCTCAAGATAATTCTTATGTAAAAGACTTATCGTTGACCTATACATGTGGAACTGAAGAACTGTTCCTTGGGAATTCAATAATGTATCAAGAAGGATTTGCAGGTATGAAAACAAAACTACCTGTATGTATTGGAGGATTTATATCAGGACTTAAAAAAGACTATTTTGTAACGAGTGAAAAAGTTGATACATTTTTAGACATTGAAGATGAAGTGATTATAAATGCTCAACAAAAAAAGACTATGAGTGTGCTGTTCAATGAGAAAATTGTAGGTAAAGAACCAGATGGAACAAAGCTTAAATGGACTTTTAAACCTTCATCAGACAGAAGCATTGGACTTGATCAAAAAGTAATTATGATTATGACGAGAGAAGGTGAAGTTAATGAAGATGAATTTATTGGACACGTCATATTTTATGGTAATCAAACAACTTCTCCTAAAGTGGATCTTGTCACAGGCAAATACACTATTGAAGCATTTTTACTGTCTAACGATGTGATAATACCTGAGCAGGAAATCTGTGTTCAGGATGGATTGTTTTCAGAAACCTGTAAAACTATTCCAAAGCTTGAATTCAACGAATCTTTCTATTCAGGCGGACTGAATCTTAATAGCGATACGATTGGTTTCTTTGAAGTAACTGCAGATGATTTGACAAAAGATACTTTGAAAGTTACATTGCTTGCATTGGAAGCAGATGACTTTGACAAAGCTGAAGACTTAGAACAAATTGATAAGATAAATCAATATGTCATAGACAACGAAGAGTACTTCATGCCAACATTTGAATAAAGAAGAATAAAATTATTAACTTTCTTTTTTAGGAGGTCCTCTGTACTCCTTTCCCATTTCATGCAGGCCATCTGCTGAATTCAAAAATCCTGTTGAATGGTTGATTACTATTTCATCTGCGTGATGTATTAAGTAATCCATACTAACTTTCTTCTTATCAGCTTTGAATTTATCCATGAAATAGTCTACTACATTCTTTCTATGTTCATCTGTAGTAATGCCGTTTGGAGTTTTCTGATGAAGTTTCATCGTAACTTTTTCAAGATTCTCTTTCTGATGTTGTTTCATTGTTTTTAAGAAGTTCTTTTTTCCCATGTTTTTCAGTATATCATCTTTATGACCTGTATAAATTCCTTTTATTAGTTCTGCGTTATAGAAATTTTCTTTTGAAAGTGCTTCATGAAGTCCATTTAGTGGGTGTATTTCATCAGAAGTGTCGTATGACTTGTTAATTGCTTCTGTAACTTCCTTTTCTGCTTCTTTACTGAAATTTTTATGTGTTTTATCAAGAAGAGTATACAGCTCACCTACTTTATTTTTTTTAGCGTGTTTTTTTAGAATAGATACGGTTTGATAATGTGCGTGATTGTCCATTGCATTTATGTATTCAACTGTGTTGTCCAGGTCAATTTTTCTATTCTTTATCGTAGAATCTATATTATCTTTGTGAAAAGGATCTTTTGGTTTATCAGCCATATATTACCACCATAATCATTATTTATTCATTCTACGATTAATACATTAATAAACTTTTCGATTTAGTTGTTCTCATTCAAACACAACTTTTATAAAGTTCTTTCTTATAATGAAATTCATTGATAAAAAGGGTGATGCTTATTGGCAGCAAAGAAGAAAAAACAACCATTAGATGATAATTTTCCAAAGGATATTCCGGACGACACAAAGAAAAAGCTTGAAGCAATAAAGACAAAGCTGGATAAGTTCAAAAACAAGGTTCTCTCAAAATTTGAAGATTATATAATGGGTATATCTCTTTTGCCGCCTGCCAAGGATGAAAAAGATAAGGACAAAATAAACCTCCTTGTTTTGATTGATGATTCTGACAGCACAAAGATGCCCAAGGAGGAGTTAAAAGAAAAACTGACAACCATTATTGCAAAAATGGCTGAGGATATTGATAAAAATTTAGCACCAGAAACAATTATTCTGACTGAGCTATGGCAATCATGCTACGACGCAAAGTACGACCTAATCGAAATGATTGCTCTTGGAGCACCTGTTTTTGATAAGGGTATGCTGGCTGCTATCAAGATTTCTGAAATCCACAAGACAATGGTTCTCAAAAAATTCGAGAAATACATTGTATCCTATGTTCTTGCAGGATCGCTTGTTCAAGGACGTGCAACACCTGAATCAGACATTGACGTTTTTATCGTAATAGATGATACCGACGTCAAAAAAATGACTCGGGCTGAATTGAAGGACAAACTAAGAGCAATAATTATTGGTATGGGTCTTGACGCCGGTAAGATGACTGGAATTGAAAATAAACTAAATATCCAGGTTTATATTTTGACTGACTTCTGGGAAAACATCAAGGAAGCAAATCCAATAATATTCACTTTTCTGAGAGATGGAGTTCCATTCTATGACAGAGGAATATTCATGCCATGGAAACAATTACTGCAGATGGGAAGAGTAAAACCAAGCCCTGAAGCGATTGACATGTTTAAATCAACGGGCGACCAGATGATTCAAAGAGTTAAAATGAAACTCAGAGATATTGGAATGGAAGATTTATTCTACGCAACACTTACACCTGCACAGGCAGCAATAATGATGTTTGGAATACCACCACCAACGCCAAAAGAGACTCCTGAAGTATTGATGGACGTTTTTGTCAAGAAGGAAAAACTTCTGGAAAAAGAATATGTTGAAATCCTGCAAAGAATAATAAAAGTAAGAAAAGATTTGGAGCACGGAACAAAAAAGGACGTGACAGGTGCAGAACTTGATGTTCTTCTTAAAGACGCTGAGAAATACTTGAAGAGACTTAACAAGCTTTTCAAACAGATAGAAAAAGTAAAAGAAGAAGAGACTGTTATACACAACTATGAAAGTGTCGTTACAATCATAAGAGACATTCTGAAACTTGAAGGAATATCCAAAGTAAAAGACTCTGAAATGGTTAAGATATTCGAGTCAGAGATAATACACAAAGGACTTATTCCAGAGAAATATCTCAGAATACTAAAACAAATAGAAAAGGCGAAGAAAGATTATGATGCGAATAAACTTCACAAACACGACGTTTCAAATCTTAACAAGAATTCTCGGGAACTTGTCAAGTTTCTGGTGGAATACATCCAAAGAAAAAGAGGACGGGAGCTTGAGAGAACAAGAATCAGGGTCAAGCATGGAAAGAAATTTGGAGAGGTTATTCTTCTCGGAAAAAAAGCTTTCATTATTCATGACATAGACAATGAGGAAAAGGAAATTTCAGTTGCTTCAATTAAAGAAGACGGTTCTCTTGGAACCATCAAAAAATCTTCTCTTGAGGAACTGGAGAAAAATTTGACTTCAATCGAGATACCTGACAGAGCTTTCATCAAAGAGCCAATATTTGAAAATCTGAAAGAAATATTCGGAAGAGATGTTGAGGTATCTGTAAATTATTGAGACCGATGCTCAAAAAAGCTTTTTTGCCTTTTTTGTTGTTGAGGTATCAGTCAATTACTGATTTTTTTAAGAATATTTTTAAACTGAATTGTTTTCGCAGTTTATAGAGGGACCAATGAAATCAAAAAATAACTATTTTTTGGTCCATAAATTGAGGAGAAATTTATGAAGACCGGAATTAAAGTTGCAGATGCCATGACCAACAAGCCAGTTATGGCAAATTCAGACATAACCATTACTGAATGTGCTAAACTAATGAAAAAATTTGGAGTTGGAAGTTTGCTTGTCAGAGAAGATAAAGAAGTAGTTGGCATCATAACTGAGAAAGATTTCGTAGTGAAAATTCTGGCCAAAGGAAGAAATCCTGAAGACCTGGTTACCCGTGACATAATGGAGACAAACCTTGTTACAATAGAGCCTGACAAGGATATCTATGATGCAATGGTTGAGATGCAGAGAAGTGATATCAGAAGACTTCCTGTCAAAGATAAAGGCAAGATTGTTGGTTTTTTAACCATGAAGGACATTCTTAAGATAGAACCTCAACTTTTTGATCTTATACTTGACAAAATTGATCTTCGTGAAGAAACTTCAAAACCTATTTTGAAATCAGGAATGTATGAAGAAGGTATGTGCGAAAGCTGTGGCAATTTCTCATATAGAATTAAAGAATCCAATGGAATGAAACTTTGCACAGAGTGCAGAATTAATTAACTTTCAGAAATGTCTTGTCAATTTTCATGTTGCTTGCAGGTATGCTCAAAAAACTTGTTTTTTGGCATCCAATAAACAATCAATTTACTTCTAAGAATTGCTTTTCAGCATTAATATTGTTTATTGGTATTTCTCCGAATTGACAATTCTTGCAGGTCCAATCAAGGTAAATCCATTGTTCATCAAGCTTGTATTTTTGCATTGCTTCTGGCATTCTTATTCTTAAAAATGCGTGGCTTGGAATGAAAACTAGTTCTGCATTTATACCTACAGCCTCCATCAGGTTTGCCATAAGCAGAGTTCCTGATTCACAGTCTCCTCCTCCTGAAATCATGAAGTCTTCTGGTAGTTCTACATATTCAAAATTTACAGGGTCTGAGATGTAGTCAAAGTTGTCTCTTACAAAATAATAGATTGCTTTTGCATTGCATATTTTCTCTCCTGAGCAGGCAATGGAAACTATTCTGTTTGCAGTTGTTTTTATCTTTGGATCGTTTGGAACAACAAAGTCAAGAAAATCCTCTCTGCTTTTCAAAGTCTTTGTTTCAGTTGACAGATTCTTTTCAAACAAAAAAACTTCTTCAAAGGTTGGAATCCTTTCCGGTCGTGGGTCAAGCTTAACAATATAGGTTGGAAATATCATAAGAACAAGCAGTAGCACCAAGAAAACAGCTATGAAATAGATTAAAGGGCTTTTTTTCTTCTCTTCAATCTCTTCCTCCATATTAGATGTTTGTTTTGGGAAATATTTAAATATTCCCCATTTTTTTGTTTTATTATGAATAAAATTGATGGTTCTGTACCAAAGCATGTTGGTATTGTACTGGACGGCAACAGACGTTTTGCAAAGAAACTTATGATGGAACCATGGAAAGGTCATGAACTTGGTGCAGAGAAAGTTGAGAAACTGCTTTCCTGGTCAAAAGAACTTGGCATTAAAGAATTGACTCTGTATTCTTTTTCAATGCAGAACATCAACAGGCCAAAAAAAGAATTTGATTATCTGATGAATCTGTTCAGAAAAGCATTCACAAAATTTAAGGATGATCCGAGGGTCAAAGCTGAAAAGATAAGGGTGAATATTATTGGAAGGCTTAATTTGCTTCCAGAGGATCTGCAGCAACTGTTCAAGCAAATAATGGACGAGACCAAGCAAAATAATAACTTTGTTCTGAACTTTGCAATTGCCTATGGTGGGCGGGAGGAAATTATTGATGCAGTGAATAAGGCAATAGCAAAGGGAGAAAAGGTTGATGAGGAAAGTTTCAAGAAGTATCTGTACAGTTCTGATGAGCCGGATTTGATAATAAGAACAGGTGGAGAGAAGAGAACATCTAACTTCCTGCCGTGGCAGTCAACCTATTCAGAGTGGTTCTTCTTTGACAAGACTTGGCCTGAATTTGAAAAAGAGGACTTGGTTCAAGTAATTGATGAATTCAAAGAACGTGAAAGACGATTTGGCCACTAGATATTTCTCTTAACAACATAGTCTGCGAAGTTCATGAAGAATTCATGAGAATCTTTTTTCAACTTTGCTTCTTTGAGATGGATTTTTCCTTTGATCACTTTTTTCAGAGCCAATTTATGACAATACTCATGGGCTCCGCTGCTGTGCATTGTTTCTATTGCTTTTTTTATTTCTCTGTTGTAGGCATTTGAATTTCCAAGAACTCTTTTGAGTATTCTTTTTTCTTTTTTATTTCCCAGTTCAAAGGTTTTTATGACCAGCAGAGTTCTTTTTCCCTGTTTGATGTCAGAACCTATTTCTCTTCCTTTTTTGGACTCTGGATTTACATCCATCAGATCATCCTGCAGTTGAAAAGCCAGAGTGATATTGGTGGCATAGTTTGTCAGTGCATCTTTTCTTTTCTTTTCAGCACCTGCAAATACTGCACCAATTTCCATGGCAGACCTCACAAGATAAGAAGACTTGTTCTTTGCCATTTCAATGTATTCCTTTTCTGAGCCATCTGATTTCTCAAGTTCAATATCTTGAATTTGTCCCTGGTTAACTTTTATGAAAGCATTATTGTAAATTTTCATTGCTTCGTTTATTTTATTTTTTTCAAAGCTTGAATTTAACAGGCATTCGCCTCCAAAGGCATAGAGAATGTTGGTCAGCAGAATTGCTTTTGAGACCGCGGTTCTGGCAGACTCTCTGTTGAATAATGAACCTCTGTAGAACTTCTCCCTGTTGTTTTTTAAATAATCATCTTTGAGAATTTTGTAGACTGTTGGCTTATTCCTTCGGTACTCATCTTCGTCCATGACATCATCTTCTATCAATGTTGCATTGTGAAATAATTCCACTGCCAGAGATTCTTTTATTATCTGTTTTTTCCCGCCAAGACCTTTGTAGGCGAGAATCATTGTAATTGGCCGGAGCCTTTTTCCTCCGTCGAGGACAAACTTCTTCAGGATTTCATAATCCTGCTTTAGAACTTCGTCTGTTTCTTCCTTGATTTTTTTTTCAAATAAATCTTTCAGTTCAGAGTTTATTTTGTTTCTGTATTCCACAACATCAGTTGCAAAGCCCATAGAATAAAAGGATTTTGTTAGATTTATATAGTTTTGTCTAATTTATTATTTTAACATAATCTAGCAGTGCAGGAGATTCAGCGTATATTTTTTGACTGACATGGATGAGATCTAGTTTTATGAGATTGAGTCTTGCGCTTGTTTTTTCTGCATTAGGAGTTATCTTTTCTCTTACAGGCTCAGGTATTTTTGTCCAGAGATAGTTCAACCCTCTTTTGATATATGTTGGACCATTGTGGAAAGGAGATTTTGAGTTTATGGGTAGGTAAGGTTCTTTTGTTATGTTGGTTGCAACCAATGTTATAAGAGCTATGGTGGTAAATCCAATAACTCCTATGTTTCCCCAAAAAAAAGAAGATGTTTCATTAACTTTGTCGGCAGAAGATACCCATTTCTCAATATTTCCTCCTATAAGGCCCAAACATATTCCATACCATCCTACAGCCAGACCAATTGCGCCTTCTGCTCTTCTCGCAGTAAAAACATGTGGTGGTTTGTTTAGATGCTTTCCAACTGCTTTTTGTTCTAAAGGAGTAAGATATCCGATAAATGCATCTGTAAGAAACTCAAGACCCTTGTCTATAGTTCTCCCTCTATATGTATTCTTGCCGAATTCAGAAACCTTTTTTTTTCTGTAATTGTTTATGCTTATTGCTTTCTCTGCAATAACTCTGTTAGCTATGAAGCTCTCTTTTTTTAATATGATCTCCAGGTCATCATATGAAAGATTTTCTTCTGCCATCATAGCAGGGATTGTCTAGAACTATTTAAACATCTCTTTTATTCAGAAAATATCTCTGCCTGGAAACTTAGAATTTCATTGTTTAAATCTTCCCAGGCGTTGAATGACAGACCTGCTTTTTGGCACAATGCGTTCAGGAATTGTATGACTGTGAAATGATGCTCTGTTGCAACCTGTGGCAACAGTAGCCCTGAAGTCATTGGGTTTCTTATGATAAGTCCGTCTTTTCCGAGCTTTATTTTTTCTTTGTATTCTTTTGGTGATTTTACTTCAATGGTTTCTGGAATCGTAAGAACAGATATTTCTATGTGTATGTTTCTGAGCTCATCAGGCATCACAACCGGGAATCTTGGATCGCCAAATGCAGCTGCTCTTGCAGCGTCGATGACTGACTTAAACAATGGTCTATTTGTTTCTATATATCCAATGCACCCTCTCAAATCTCTTTGCTTGTGAAGCGTTACAAAGACGCCCTGTTTTTTGTTGAGATGCAATACACTGCTTGTGTCTGGATCAGAATGTTTAAAATAAGTTTCAATAGAATTCCTTGCAAGTTTTAGAAGTTCTTGTTGGTCTTCTTTTTCCATGAGAATTGTAATTTTTTTATATATTTAAATCTGCTGAATATTTCTCGAAGAAAATTTTTATTCCTGTGATAAAAGGTGGAGTGTATCTTTCCGGATGTTTTTCAATTTCTTTTTTGAGGTTGTCGAGAGAAATCCATCTAACTGAAGTCATCTCTTTTTTATCAGGAGTTATCTTCTCATCGCTTTTTCCGATGAAGACTGAATGGAACGCGTTGTCATTGTGTGAGCAGTGGTAGAATTTAAAAAGAAATTTTACAGGTATTTTCAGGCCAATCTCTTCTTGTATCTCTTTTTTTATGCATTCTTCGTAGGTTTCATTCGCGACTGTCCCTGCAGTTGAGAATGTGTAAAGATTTGGATGCCATTTTTTTGTTGGAGACCTTTTCTGGAGAAGAATCTCATCTTTTGAATTGAAAAGTATCAAATGTGATGCTCTATGAATGTATTTGTCTGAATAGAAGTCTTCTCTAGGTCTTAAGCCAATGATATTATCGTTTTCATCGACTTCAACATTCATTTCTCCCATAAAAATATTAATTAGATTCTATTATTTAAAGTTGTTGATTAGTTGATGTTTTCCAGAATTATGTTTTTCAAAGCGTCGTCGTTTGAAAGGTTTTTCACATCTTCTACAGAAGCATTATTTTTTATCATAAGATAAGTTCCTCCATTTTCTGGAACAGCACATATTGCCAACTTGTTGTAAAAATACTGGATTGCACAGACTTTTCCTATTCCAGGTAGAAGGGTTCGTTGCATTTCTTTGCTGACATTCACTTTACTGTCTTCTTTTCGACTTGCATAGCCAATTTCTTTATCTGGTGTGTAGAAATGCCATCCATTTCCTTTGTAGCCTACATCTTCATGATTTAGTTTTTTAAATTGCATAATTTTAGAAATTCAAAGTTGTATATAAAGATATGTCTAGAATTTACTTCAAAGCTTTTGCTTTTGCTGCAAGTGTCGTGTTTTGCTTTTTTAATCTTTCAACGGCGTCCAGAATTGCTTTTCTTGCGTCTTTGCCTGTTGTCTCGACGATTAATCTTGGCACTCCGATTAGCGGATGTTCTACATTGTATGCAGAAATCTTTACGTCTTTGTCGTTCCACAGCTCTTTTTTCAGAACATTGGCGAAACTGTGGCCACTGTCTTTTATGTCAACAACAACTTTGTACTTTGTATCTTCTAAAAATTTAAGTTCCATGTTCTTCGTGAAAAAGGAGTTCATTTATAAATTTTATGCAATACAATTTATGCTCAAAAACTTTTTTTAAATTTTTGTTGTATAAATTTTACTTATCCGCCAGCACCCAACGTGTATTCTTTCAATCTTTTTCCTGTGCTGTTCCATGGTTTTTTTCAAAGGAAAATCAAATTCGAAGTAATGGGTTGTTTCAAATCCCAGGTCCCTTGTGTAGTTGTCTATGAAACCCTTTGTTTCTGTCTTGTGAAAGGAATATATTGTGTTGGCAAGGGTTGATGCCTTATCCAGAAAAAACCTGTCTGTGTGCTTCTCCTTGGTTCCAAATGGAGGATTTTGAACTACGACATCAACTTTTGTGTGAAAGTTGACTATGTCTTCTGAAATTATTTCATGGTTTTTCAGTCCGTGTGACTGAAGATTTTCTTTTAGAACTTTGATTGCTTCTTTGTCTTTTTCCACAAAGTAAACTTTTCTTGCACCCAGTAATAGACATCCTATTCCAAGGATTCCTGTTCCTGCGCCGAGATCAGCGACTATTTTGCCCTGGATGTCACCATTTAAATCTGCGAACCAAAGAACATCTGCAGCTATTTCCGAGTCAGTTGGGTATTGCTCCAGATTTGTATTTGGTGCAGCAAACACTTTTAATTTTGAGAGTGTTACAGCGAGATGTTTTTTAGTCATATAACTTTGTTTAAAGGTTTGTGTTTATAAATTTTAGCAGTAGCTATATAAAGTTGTCATAGATTCCGTGCAGGATGGGAACAATTACAAACTTAATATTAATTGCAGAAATTGGATTTGTTACAGTGGGTTCTTTGGAAGCACAGACCCACAGATTTGACAATGGTAAGGCAGGAATGGGTTATTTTCATGACTCTGGAAATTTGAAATCACAGGATAATCCTCAAAAACCAAGAACCCTAACCTTTGCAGAATTTGTTAAAACCAACAACTTTCCGACGAAAAATTTGATGGACGCACTGGATGATTCAAGTTTTGCGTATCAACTGAAGAAAGATATGCTGATATATGGAATTCCTAATCCAGGAGTCAATGAGACCCTTGTCTGGAAAGCAGTAGGCTACAGTAATGAATTGATGAAGAGTGTATAGGTCTATTATTATCCTAAAATAACTTCGGAAAGCTTTGAAGATAATTCAGCAGTCAACGGACTTATAAGCATAAACAATAATGAAACTCTGATGTTTTCGATTGATACCAGGAACACTCCTTTTGAGAAAATAACCGATAGGGTGCATATTTATTCCGGCTCTACCAAGGGGATTGATGGGACCATTGATTTTGTTGAAGCGCCAAATATAAACCCTCTAACCCTTAATTTTTTGTACCGGAAGGAATATGGACTTGCAGACTCAACTATTACAACTGTAGAGAAGTTGAATAGTCTTTTCAAGACGCTGGCTGAAACCACTCTCTTGGCCGACAAGGTGCTTGAATTCTATGGCGTTCCACGTTAATTTAACATACCATACAAATATAGATAAATATTTGACGTCTGCAATATATGAGTTAGTAGCATAATAATATTTTTAAAACAATTCTTTGTCACAAAATATGGGGTGATTAACTATTTTTGGTGCAAACAAAGCAGTGGAAACAGAAAAAAGAATAGCAGAATTAACTCAAGAAATTGCCATTCTTAAAAACAATCTTCAGGGAGCTTTTCAGTCGGCAAAAGATGAATCAGATATGCATCTGGATACTATAAATCAGAACACCAATGAGATCCAGGCCAACTATGCTTATCTGGCTGAAATCGAAGCAAAGGTTGACAAGCTGGCCGATAAAATGGATGAGATTCACATGAAGATTAACCCTGGTTCTTATTTACAAAACTTTGAAGAAATAATGCTTTCTAAACGCGAACAGGAGTTTTTTATGGGTATTTATACAGAAGAGGATAGGATCTCACTCGTTAGCCTGGCAAAAAAGCTGGGCCTGACGCTTGAGATGTGTGAAGGTTTCCTCAGCAGAATCAAAGTCAAAGGAATACCTATTCTAAAGCAACTTGTCGACGGTAAACTCTTTGTTTCTCTAGACTATGATTTTAAAGATATACAGGCAAGAAAGAACGTTCTTAGAATTGAGATGCCCATTACCCGGATTATTGATTAAAACCAACTTGTTTGTATATAGAACGCATTGATGTGTTTATCTTATTTACTATGATTTTTATCTGTGCATACTCATGATTTATTTTTGAAGTACTCACATTTGCAGCTGCCCTGTTCATAGGCGGTACTAAAATAGAGTATTCATCGACGAGATCACTCAACTTGTTGATTTGGTTGGCCACATCTGATTGTTCATAGATTCTCATATAGGATACATCTTTCTCGCCCAGGATGAGAGTTTTATTCAACAGTCTTTTCTTTATGTCGATGTAGTGCTTACTATTGTTTATCTTCAGCTCAGGAATGTCCTCTATATTATCTAAAAGCTTTTTGTATTCTCTCTGATTCTTTATGTATATAGGAGTTTTCACATATACAATAGATGAGCAGGCATCGATTAAGGATACTAAAGAAAATCCTGCTGTAGCTAACCCACTCATTTTTATGAATTCTCTTCTGCTATAGGGCTTTACCGTTGCTGAATCGTCTTTTTTCATCTTGTTTCCTCACAGGATTCAGGTTGTTTTTTTAAATCTCATTTTTTCAGAAACAATTTTTTTGAAAAAATAATTTTATTTAATATAGGTTGTCCAATAAATAGCTTATACAATATATAGTCCAAACTATATATTTCACAACCAATATATTTATATTCCGATTTTTTCATGAAAAAACACATGACTCGAGCGAAAACAGCAACGACTACACAGAAATCACAGAAATCTGAGTCAGAGTACCTGGAGCTCAAAGGTTTTTTGAGCTTCCTAATTCTACACGAGGTAGACAAAAAAAGACTTTGCGGCGAGGACTTGGCAAAGAAAATTGGTGGGAGGAAGGGAGCAATGCTCACTCCAGGTACGATCTATCCTGCTCTGAAGAAATTAAGGCAGAAAAAACTAGTCAAGTACAGGAGGTTCGGTCGAAAGAAGGTGTACCAGTTAACTCCTGATGGAGAAGAAGAGTTAAAGTTGTTGTATAAATTATTTAGTAATTATTTCTATGGTTTAAAGCATTATATTAAAAGAGAACACCAAGTTACGAAGAAATAGTTTGAGCGTTGCTTAAATATTGTAAGCACCATTTTCTTTCAATATTTCAATAAGTTGTGGCTTTGTCTTCTTTATAGCTGTGTTCCACTTCTTTTGATCATATTCAATCATCTCATTGAAGGTTTCTTGATCATATTGTATGCGTTCGAGATCTAATTCTGTGTCTCTATATGTTTGTTTTGTCATGAACCAAGGAAATAAAATGCACGCTGCTAGTCCTGTGAAACCAACAAATTTCTCTGGGGTAAGTGGAATATCTTTTGTTGCTAGAAATAATACAATCTCTCCGAAAACAGTAGCCATAGCTCCTCCTCGCTTCCATTTTTTCCTTTTTTTAAGCTTTTCTTCCGTCGAGAGAATCTTTTTTTCCAAATAATCAGATGTTTTTGCTTTGATGTAATTTGATAATTGTTCTTCTGTTGAAAGTCCTTGACAGTATATTCTCATTCTAGCTATTAATAGCTCTGCTACACCTACTTTTTCTTTTGGTCGCTTATACAAAATTTCTTTTTGTACTAGATATTCTTGGAATCTGAAAGCTGCTCTATGGATATTGAAGAATTTTCCGTGAGAGAAGTATTGAAGAACGTTCTCTTCATAGTCTTTGATCTTTTCTTCAGTTGACATCCTGCTGAGTTCAGCTAATCTAACTGCTTTACTAGTTTCATCTATCAAAAGATTTTCAATGTTTTTTTCAAATATTTCTAAATCTGAGAGCTTCTCTGTTTGTCCCATTCTTTTCAGGAATTTGTTTTTCTACTTAAAACTATACATTTCTTTGAAAAACACTGCTTATTTTCTGCTTTTTTTACCTTCTAAACATCTTCTCGTCGAGAAACCTATCCAAAACCGATACATTTAAATATAATACTTCGCATAATGTATATTACCCGAAGTTTTTAAGGGCAAAAATGGGGTGATTAAATGAAAAGCGCAATAAAACAGCCTTCGAAAGGAAAATCTCTTATTGGCAAAGAAGTGATAATTGGTATACTTTCAATAGCACTTGGTGGCTACAATCTTTTGTATGGTTTTGGATTTGTTAAATGGGAAATCCAATCTCCACAGATTGTTGGAAATATTCTGCTTGTACTAGGTGGATTCTTTCTAATAATCCAAGCCTTCAGGCTGATAAGACACGAATACCACATAAAGAGCCTATTCTAAAGATGCTCGAAAAGCTTGACAACGAGCTGAAGCTCCGTGGTTACAGCACAGAGACCATAAAGGCTTATCTTAAATATAATAAAGACTTTGCCCTTTACGTTCGTAAGCCTGCTGTAGAGGTAAATATAGATGATGTAAAGGCCTATCTAGGTCATTTAATATCTGACAAGGGTTTATCTCCCAGGAGCATTAATCTGGCCAGATCTGCGCTGTTGTTCTACTTTAATGAGGTGTTAAACAGAGGCTTTGTCAACGTGAAAACCCCTAAAATAGCCAGAAATCTGCCTGTGGTTCTCTCTAAGAATGAGATAAGCCTCATGATAAAGAATGCTAGTTCCAGAAAGAGCAGGCTTATGATAAAGATGCTGTATTCCTCTGGTCTTAGGGTTTCTGAACTTGTAAACATGAGAGTGAATCAGCTTGAGCTTGACAGTAAAACAGCATGGGTTAGAAGCGGAAAGGGTGGAAAAGATAGGCTTGTAATTCTATCTGATAATGTTGTTAAAGATATTAGGAAATATCTGGAGAAACATGAAGGAGAATATTTGTTTTCAGGGCATCAAGGTTCACTCAGCACTAGAAATATACAACAAATAGTTTCGGCTCTGGCGGCTAAATCCGGCATTAAAAAACAGGTTACACCACACACAATAAGACATAGTTTTGCAACCCATTTATTGAATGCTGGAAATGACATCAGAATTATTCAGGAGCTGCTTGGACACGCTGATTTGTCGACGACACAAATATATACTCATGTTTCCGATGAAGCTAAGCGAAAGGTTCAGAGTCCTTTGGATTCTATGTGATTTTTTGATAATTTGTTCTCTAAAACTTTTAAGCAAAAACTAAATATTTTATTTGCTATAATTTGCTTATTTATTGGTTTTACAATATATAGGTTTCACAATAAATAGGTAAAAAATGATGTCTAAAAGTTTTAAGCAACAACAAAAAACTTTAGCAGTTTTTTGGGTTCCAAAAATCTATGATTTTTGTTAAAATCACTGTTTTTAGCAACCGAAAATCATGCAAAAATCAGAGATTTTTGAAGTTTTATTTTTCGTAAAACCTTCATAAAAACCGAAAATCTTCCGGAAAAATCGCAGAAACGCTTTTTAAACAGTTCATCTGATAGGAAAATGAGGTGTTTGGAAATGAATAGAGTAAAACCAAATAATGAAAGTCTGGATGTGTATGTCAACGCTTTAGAACGGGGAATAATGCTTGTCAACGACCATAAAGATGCGTATAAGGGGCATGGAGTGGTTATTGATATGGGACAAAAGCTGGAAATTTCTTATCTGAGGATGTTGGAGTATAATTTTGCTATGATTAATACTGATTCCATAGAGGATTGTCTTGCAGACGTTGTAGCACAGGGAAAAACGCCTAAAATAGACGTAGATATTGCTATGGCAAGGAATCTGTCCATAGACGTTGAAGAGGCCTTAAAACAGCTTTATGAAGGCAATAAGGCCGTCAGGCAGCTGAGAATCACATTGGACTATTACATCACAGGCTTTGAGACAGAAGGAACATACAGCTTTGAGCCTAGCGATCCTACTTTAGCACAAGTAGTTTTTAGGCAGGCTAACTGTGAGATATCTGACAGAGCACATAGGGTGAGGCAGAAGGAGAATCGACAACGTTATAAGAAAGAAGAAAGGAAGAAGGCATGGACAAAGTTCTATGACAGGACGCCTTTGTCTAAGAAGTTCAGAATTCGGATGAAGTATAATCATATTTTGAGGACGAGGGGACCTTACAGAGCAAGAGACTATGCTTCAAGCCAGATAATGCTTAGAGTGGAGGATGAATACAATCAAAAGTTCCTTAGCTGAAGATTTTCCGGTGCACAAATAGAAAACTTTATATATTAGTAGTTACTATCTAGTAGTAATAAAGCTTATAGGTGAGGGAAAAAATGAAAAAAAAGAACCAAGATCAATCACTTGATGAAGATGTTGAAAAAGCTATGGAAATATTGACGCCATCAACTATTAATATGGATAATTTATCTAAACAAGATAAGACTTATTTGAACTCTTTAAAATCTAAAGTTATTTCTTATTTACAATTACAAAAAAAACTACCTTCTACAGGATTCAGATACAAAACAAAAAATGCAAAAAAAGTAAATGTTTTTATGCCTGAAGAAGGCAAGAATGAAGTTCATTATTTAATCGGAAATGCAGGAGCTGGAGGTCAGATTCCATTCTCTGAACTTGGAATTAATGCACAAACTGCAACTGCTGATGTTAGTAAAACATCACCATCTGACATTTCTTATGTTGTAAATGGTGGAAAATCAAAGAAACCAAGCAGTGCTGTCAAAGCAGAGATTAAAGCAAGGAAAAGCGCGATTAAATCAATCTACAAGAAGTATACTGACCCTATAATGAGACATAGAAAGCTGAAGCTTTACCATGCTGATGTTGTTATAGATGGCCTAAGTAAGAATGTGCAAAAAAGCATTCTAAACTATAAATAATAAAAAAATAGAAATATCAGAGCCTGATGGCTCTGGTAAATAATTATTTGGTTTTTGTTGTTATCTTTTCGCCTTCCAACTCTATCTGTGATGCTTGTTTGATCTTTTGCATGGCATCATGATGCTGTTGCATGACTTTAGTTTCTATCACTTCCAGTTCATCGATTATCAGTTTCTCTTTTTCAATCTCTTCGATAATTATGCTAACCTCAGACAGAGCAGTCGATATTGCAGGTGGATGTCTTAACAGGAAGTCCTTGACGTTTTGAGACATCTTCCTAACATTTGATACAAGCTTTCCATTCTCTTTTGTGAAGCCTTTGAGTTTGTTTTCGTACTTCTCTGCATACATCACATACTCCTCTGCAAGTTCGATGTCTTTCATGACATCGACTTCTCTCAACTTACCACTCTTGTCAAGCTTCATCAGTTTTTTGGCAAGATTTTTATCTCTAAGAAGTCTTTTTATCTCTACCTTGTCCTTTTTTGAAATCTTTTTCTCTACCTTTTCCATCTGTTCATTGAGAGCTTCTTCACCTGATTCTGTACTCAACAAAGTACCAATCTCAGATAGAATCTGATCCCTTTCCCTGATACCTTCAGGAGTGGTGATGATGCTTTCAAGTTTAGCCATTTTGTTTCTAATGTCCTTCCAGTATTGCAATAGGTTGGTGACTTCATGCAATTCTTTGTTTGTCAGGTTTCTCAGATTGCTAAGAGCTGTTTCCTCTCTCTTTTCAATTCTCTCTTCTTTGTTGATTCTATTCTCCTCTGTTTTTGTATCTTTGTTTATCTTCTTTCGATCGACTTTGTTTTTTCCAAAAGTGGTGTTTGTATCTCCAATTGCTGATCCTCCAGCTCTTGTGAGCCACCAGAAGATGACTATTGAAAGTATAACCAGTCCGTATACTACCAACACTGAGAATGTCTTCCAGAGGAAGGTGTATATGTAGTATGCTAGTGGTGAGAAGAATGTCACTAGTAAAGCTACTGAAATAGCGAATGCTTTCCTTGCTCCTGAACTCTTTGAACCATAGCCACTGTCTTTGAAGACTCCTAGCTTACCAGATGCAGGGTATATCAGTGAGAATATCAATATGAATGTTAGTAACACAGCTAAGAAGTTTACTTCTTTATCAGGTTGTAATGGTAGTGGCCACATTATCTCTGCTAATGATGTAAGACCATTAGAAATGAATTCACCTACACTTTTTACACCTTTTACGCCTGGAGTGTTAGCTCCTGACGAACCTTCTTGTTCAATACAGGAAGATAATATTGTTAGTGTCAACAACAT
Source organism: archaeon (assembly GCA_043822105.1). Classification (GTDB taxonomy): domain Archaea; phylum Nanobdellota; class Nanobdellia; order Woesearchaeales. The sequence continues at coordinate 56,116 of JBDRCD010000011.1, forward strand.
GATGATAAAGATTGTTTTCATAACTGGTTTTTTCATATTAAATGCACCTCATATGCTTATGGCTAATTGTAATGGTTTATTTCTGAGTTTACTACTATATAAAGTTTTCTACAAAAAACACTTTTTGTTCATATGAGAATATTTAAATATTATAGGTATCAATAAAAACCACATGAAGTTCAAATTATTCATTTCAATGTTTTTTTTGATGATTCTAAATGCTTTTATGACGTTGGCTGTGACCTGGGATGATGACCAGGATGAAATTATTGGTCTGTTGATAATATTGTTCCTTCTTTGGTTGCTGTTCAGATGGTGGCATAACCGAGATAGGGATAAACGTGAAGAACATGTAATTGAAGTTCCTGGAAAAGAAAAAGTGAAGGTAATTCGTGAGCCTCAGACACCACAAGACCCTCAGGAACCTGGACCTGTACTTTACATTGAAAATATGCCAGTAATATTTGAAAAAGACGAGGAAATAAAGAACTTTAATATTTATAATAGAGGTGGTCCAGGCCTGTCCTGGGAAATACAACCTACTAGCTTTGGAAAAAAACACTATGCATTTAATCCTCCAAGAGGTCAAGAGAGTCATGAAGTAAGGATTTTATTAGAGAGGAAAGGTCTACCGGAAAAGAAACCAATAGTGCATGATGAATTTATAGTTGATGCTGGAAGTGCTGGAGCCATGAAAGTTCCTGTGATAATCTATACTGGATTTAAGGAAGATGGTCCAATAGAAGATGACGAAAGAATTTTTATTGGATTTATTAGAGACTTACGTTCGAATACTTTACAATTAAATGCTTTTAATGGTCACATAAAACGAATAGCTACAAGTCTTGGTGACAAGAAAGAAACAAAAAACTTAGTTAAAAAAATAAAAAAACTTAACAACTTGATTTATATTGATATAAAAGAGTATACTCAGTTGTTTGAATTATCTAATCAAATAGAGAAGCACATAGGTAATCCAGAAAAACAAGAACCATTTATGAAAGAGGCTTTTAGAATATGTGAGATAATAAAAAAACAGCTTTTAATTGTGCGGGAAGATTATATTAATATATTTAATGAATTAGAAAAAGATTTTGAAGTTCATAAAATAAACGATTCAAAAAAGAAAATAATGAAACTGGGAGAAATGAGGAATTTAGTATTAGAAAATATTGATCGATGTAAAGTAATTCTTGGAGAAATGGAGATTACTGACGTAAATGCTGAAAAGTTAGTTAAATCTGCGATGAAACACATTTAATAACATTTCCAAAACTTTTATATACTCTAACCTTCATAAATCACTTTAGCGAGGTGTAATAACTATGTTAATGTCAGCAGCAGATTTGGTCAAAGGGATTATTATTGGTTTAATAGTGGGAATAGCACTTACTGTTCTAATTGCAAAAGGAGTAATACCAATATTTAACTTATGCCCTGTATGTTAAAAATAATAATTTTTTACTTATTCTAGCAATGACCTATATTCGTTGACACTATAGTGCTCCTTGCAGTCGCGATGCTAACGCATCAGAATTAATTAATAGTTACTTTCTTTCCGATACTTTGTCCAGGCATACCTGTTTCAAATAGAACTCTTAGAGCGCCACTATTGCCGTGAGCACTTCTTATTTCACCTGTAATGTCTTTTTTCCCTGTGTTCCAAACAACTTTCTTACCAACAAGCTTTTCAGCGTCAGCCTTTGTTTTCAAAGAATCAGCTACAACAACCATTTGGTTCTCATAGGTGTGATGTCTTCCTTGTCTGAAATTTGATATGATTCCAATCATTTTTGTTGTGAATAATAGTCCCTTTAAAAAGATTGTTATATAATGGTGGGCCCGCCCGGAATTTCGTACGCACTTCGGCAATTCGTGCTACTGAAGCGCTAGCGAAATGTAGCACTTCGGTGGCTACGGCCGAAAACGTAGCTCGAACCGGGGATCAACGCCTTTCTTCAACAAGGTTGAAGAGCTCAAAAAGCTCAACTTTTTGCTGTGTAAGGGCGCTGTCATAGCCACTAGACCACGAGCCCGACGACGCAAGTGAAAAGAGAGTGATTTATAAAATTTACCCTTTCAGTATATTTCTTTTTAACAAGTGAAAACAAAACTTTAAATATGTAATAGACTAAGAAGGTTTTATGGTGAGCGGTTATCTCTCAGGATTGTTTGTGATTGTGAATACTTTACTTTCCATATATATCTTGACCTATGCGTTTATTTTTCTGTCAAGGACGAAACATTATCCTGATAGGAGACCCTGGGAGTTTTTATTCGCAGGAGCGTTCTTTTTCATGTTCTCACAAATAGTTGGATTAATCACAGTATATGGTGTTCACAGTGTTTTTGGCATAGGCACTGAGAATCTTAAGGTTATATCGGAGTTTATCTACGCAACACTGATATTGATAGCTTTCATAACACAGTCGCATCTGATACTGATGTCAGACATGATACTAATAACAAGCAAAGTAAAGAGAAGGAAGGAAAAGAAAAAGCCAAAATTTGAAATGGATGATGATATTCCCCTTCCAAATAAATAAATTTTATAAATGAGTTCTTAATTTCTAAAGATGTTTTTGATGCCGCAGGCATCCCGACCGCAGGGAGGATATACGGTGTCAACGAACGAATTTCGTTGCGGTGGTAGTATAGTGGTTATTATTCGGCCTTGCCAAGCATTAGAATTGAAGATTCATTTTCTTCGCACTTTTGCGCAAAGAGGCTGTGACCCGGGTTCAAATCCCGGCCGCCGCACTTTTCTTTCAAAAAGTGCTTTGTCACGGGATTTTTCAAACAACTAACTGTGAAGCAGTTAGTGCGCCAAAAAATTTAGTTTTTTGAGCGTCCCGGCCGCCGCATATTATTTTCTATGTTTTTTTAGAGTCATGAAAATATCTATAATCACAATAACATAGAACACTTCAAGAATATGAATGACTAATCCAGGAATCACTGTCATCTCATGGAATATCGGCGCTATCCAAAGTATCCAAACAGCTGCTATGACTATCCATATTATCACTATTTTTAAGCAAATAATTCCTTTGTAGTTGAACTTGTCTTTTGAGTAATCCCATAGTATTATGTTTAATCTTTTAAAGAACAAACCTGTGACTAATTCAACAAATGTAAAAGCAAAGGCTGAAAGAGCTATCAATAACCAAGTGTTTATGTTGACTAATGAGATAAAATAAACAATAACTGCTGCAAAACCATAAATGGGTAAATAAGGTCCTTTCAGAAAACCAGGGTTTAGGAATTTTTCTTTTCTAGGAATATTACGATAAAATATCTCACCAATCCAGCCAAGAACTGCGAAAATAGCGAATATAAGTGCTAGTTTGATTATCATTTCACCATCTCTATAATCTCTTCATGTATTTGATTGTTTGTTATAAGAATTCCTTTGTGTGGATATGATTTTCCTGTGTTGAATTTTAAAGATTTGTTGTTGAGGTCAGTGACTCTTCCGCCTGCTTCTTCAACAATTATTGCAGGAGCACAGATATCCCATTCAGCAGAGCCACGGGACTTAAAAACTGTTATGTCATTTTTTCCTTCTGCAACTGCAACTGCTTTGACACCTGCAGAGTCTACTGCTATTTTGTTCTTGCATGGTATTTTGCCTGTTAATTCTTTGAGTTCTTTGTCATGAAGTGCTCTTGTGCTTGTAAGCATGTTCATGGTTTTCAAAGTGTTCCTTCTTGAAACATAGGTTCTTTTTCCATTTAGAAATGCTCCTTTTCCTTTAACAGCCCAAAAAAGCTTCTTATAAACTGGCAGGTAAACAACTCCCAGGACTGCTTCTCCGTTTCTTGCAAGACCTATGTGAACTGCGAAGTTATCTGTCTGATTAACAAATCCTTTTGTTCCGTCAATTGGATCGACAATCCAGACAAACTCTTTGTTAACTTTCTTGTTGTCAAAGGTTTCTTCTCCTATGAAACCATGCTCAGGAAACTGATGTGTTAGTTCTTTGGAAATAAGTTCTTCACAGGCCTTGTCAACCTCTGTGAGGTAGTTTTGCCAGAATCCGCCTTTGTCTTCAACTTTCAAATCATTCCTCTTATAATAGGTCATAGCTAACTTTCCTGCTTCAAGAGCGGTTTTCTTGGCAACTTCAAGTTCTTTCATGATATTAATATTTACTAGATGTTTATAATGATTTCTGTCCTTGAAAACAAAAAGTTTTTTAAAATCTATACTAGTTCATTGTCTTGCTAAGTGAAAGACCAAGACGCGAAGGTGTCGTTGTCCCCATAGCTTAGCCTGGTAGAGTGCTGGTCTTATATGACCGTATTGCGAATGAGCAATATGACTCGAAGAGAATCAGTGGTCCCGAGTTCAAAACAGCGTATACACCCTGGGAGCTAACGTCCGTACGACATAAAGTCGTACATAGTGACCTCAAATGTGAATACGTTATGAAAGTCTCGGTGGGGACATATTTTTTTTTCATAAGATTTTTAAAGAAACTGAATTTTTCAGAAACAACGGACAGGCAATGAACTGATGCGTAAGCATCCCGACCAACGGGAGGTGGCAGTTACAGGAACTAAAAATTCCTGAACTTCAAAAAGCGTAGCTTTTTGTATGTGTCAACGAATGCGCGTCGTTGCCCCGATGGTGTAGTCCGGCCAATCATCTCGGCTTTTCGAGCCGAGGACGTGGGTTCGAATCCCGCTCGGGGCAT
>JBDRCD010000012.1:0-49308 GCA_043822105.1 archaeon
CTACCCTGCATCATAGGAACTAAGAACGGAACATTGTTTCTTAAGACAGGCGATATGGTAGAGGTAGATGCTAATAAAGGAGTTGTGAAGAAATTATGAAAAACTTTTCAGACTACAATTTTTTCTGGGAGACTGGAAGAAGCTGCTATTTCATCTTTGAAGAATTGGTGAACGAAGCTTATAGCTTTAAATCAGATTTCCCCATAAACACTATTGTCGGCTCCATATCAAAAAATAACGTCACAAAATGGTTTTACATCCGCAAAAAAAACGACGATTTCAAAAAGCAGATGGAGACATACATCAAAAATCCTGACTTAATACATAAAGCAGAACAGGTTCTCATCAACGGAGAGAGGGAGATAAGAAAAGCAATGAATTGTGATTTTACCAATATCTCTGATGAAGAACTTACAAAGAAATTCAGATTCTTCAGAAAAAAGTTTGTTGAGGTTATCAACATCCCTGCATCCATCAGGGTTTCAGGTAGATATCTTCTTAGAAGACTAAAAAAAGTTCTTAATAAAAAAGATATTGAGACCGCTTCTTTGCCATTGAAACAAAGTTTTGTCTTTTACGAAGAAAAAGCCATTCTGGAACTTGCAGTCAAACTAAAAGAAAGAAACATAACAACAGAAGATGTATCAAAGATGCACTCTGAATTCAGTTGGGCAGGTGCAGGATACTTCATAGAGAAAGAAAATACAAAGGCAGAGTATGTCAAAGAAGTGAAAAAAGCTATGGAAAAAAATCCTGAAAAAAGACTGAAACAACTGGAAAAAATGCTGGAGAAAAACAGAAAAAAACAAGAGGAATTGTTCTCTAAACACAAAGAAGTTGTAGTTAAAACATCTGCATGGATGATCTACCTCAAGGACTTATACAAGGAAAATTCTAACAAGATAATCATACATGGTAAACCAATGTTCGCAGAGATAGCAAGAAGAACTGGAAAGCCAAAAGACTATGTCTATGAACTACATCCTGAAGAGATAATAAACTTACTGAAAGGCAAAAAGCCCAACGACAAACTTGTGAAAGAAAGAAAAAGGATAAGCGTGACAATATGCGAAAAAGGAAATATCACAATATTGACAGGGAATAAAGCAGAAGAGTTTGAAAAGAGATACCTTTCAGATTATCATCCTGAAGACAAAGAATTCAGAGGAAGAATCGCATCAAAGGGATACGCGAAAGGAAAGATAAAAATAGTGCATTCAGAAAGAGAATTCAAAGACTTTAAGGAAGGCGACATACTAACAACAACAAGCACAGGACCAGACTACATTCCAATAATGAAAAAAGCCGGCGCAATAATAGCAGAAGAAGGGTCATTGACATCTCATGTTTCTGTTGTCAGCAGAGAATTCGGAATTCCATGCATTGTTGGGATAGACCATGCAACAGATATATTCAAGGACGGTGACCTTGTAGAAGTAGATGCCAATCATGGAATAGTAAAAAAGCTATAAAATAACGTAAATATTTATAAAATCGAACAAAATAATAGTTTTATAGGGGGGATAAATTATGGAAAAGTATGTCAAAGATGCGGTTAAAAGTCTTTTAAATTCCGATAAATTAAAGACCACAATTACACTAAAAAATAAGGACGATTACAAGAAGAATCCTGTGAGAATTCTATACAACAAAATGATTCTTAATGCACAAAAACTAATTGTGCCAAGTCATATTAAGAACTTTCTTTTGAGAACTACAGGTATGAAAGTTGGTCACGATGCATGTATTCCTCACTACATTACAATTGATCCCTACTTTCCTGAATTAGTAAATTTTGGAAAAGGAATTATTCTGGGCGGTGATTCAACCATAATAACCCATGAGCTAAAGGGTAAAAAACTAACCCTTGGAAAAGTCATAATTGCAGACAGAACACTGGTCGGTGGAATGACAACTCTAAGACCTGGATTCAAACTGAGCAAAAATGCGATGATGATGTTTTTCTCAAGCTACGACAGAGAAATTCCCGAAGGAGAACTCTGGGCAGGAATGCCTGCAAAGCTGCTAAAAGTACTAACAGCTGAAGAGATTGACAAATATCACAGACCTTCAAATGGAAAGTACAAAGAATACTATAGAGAGTTCAGAAAAAGAGTTGATGAGTTTCTCAAAGACCCCAACCAAACCTACTTCAAGATGCATTACAACGGAAAGAGACTCAATGCAGGAAATGACTGGTGGAAAGCTAGAAATGTTTTTACAATATGGTACCATGGAATACTTATTGAACTTACAACAATGCTTCCACATAGTTTTTTCAAAACGTTTCTCCTAAGAAGAGCAGGTGTAAAGATTGGAAAAAACTGCAGAATTGGAAAAGGAGTTGTCTTTGACCATCTGTTTGGAGACAACATAACTTTAGAAGACAATGTTGTACTGGATGACCATGTTTATCTGGACGGCCATGAATACACCATAACACAGACGGTCTTTGGAAAAACACTTGTAAAAAAAGGAGTTCACATAAAGAAAAACTCCTACGTAAGAATTGGAACCACCATTGGAGAAAATACAATTATAGAAAAAGGCGGTATGGCCCAAAGATTCATCCCTCCAAATGAAGTGTGGGGTGGAAACCCCATAGCATTTATTAGAAAAAGAAAATGATAAGGTGGAGTTTAATACTATTAGCAGCTTTAAGTGAGAAAGAAGTAGAGGAAAAAAGAAAAGAAGATGCTAAATGGTATAAAAAAGAGCTTGAAAAAGAAGTAAGAGTAACTCCCACTCTAAAACAGGAAAAAAAGGTTATCGAGAAAACATTTGAAGAGATGCAAAAAGAGCTGGCTCCAATAAGAGATTCTGCTCCAAAACAGCCAACTCTTGCCGAAAGAATGGAGGCTGGAACTGCCAATTTTAAAAACATGGCAAGAAATGCCATTGACAATACCATTGGTCTTGGAATTGCAAAGGTTCAAAACTTCAAAACAAAAAGACACTTCAAGAAAAATCCAGAGAGCAAAGAACAGATAGGTTATCTGATGCATGGACTTTTTCAAAACGAAGGTTCCCAGTGGAGACTTGCAAGAGACCTAAGAAAAGCAGGTCACCAGCCATATCATCTGAAAGGAAATCATGGTCTTCCAAGAAAAGAGAGTGTACAAAAAGCCTACGATCAAATAGAAGCATTTCACAAGGCCACCGGCATGAAAAATCCTGGTTCAAGAAATGACTATTTCAGCGGACACAGCAGTGGAGCTGACGTTGGAGTCTACATGGCTGCAGATTACAAAACACAGCAGTACGGAATTCAAAAAATACAGGCCAGAGCTCCTGCTCCAACAGGTTTAAAAACAGTTACCTTTGGTCAAAAACTGCTGCTGCCGTTTGCAAACGATGATAACACAAACACCTATCACGGACGAAGAAGCGCTGTTCAGCTTTCAAAGAGAAGTCCTAAAATTCCAGTTCAGGTTGTTGCCGGAAGATACGACGGACTGGTCAGACCAGTGGATGCTGCCTACAAACAGGCAAGTGCACATTATTTTATTGATGACAAAGCCTCAACACACTTTGGAACAAGTGGCGGAAACAAAGACATGAACAGAATCACGATAGATCTTTTGAATAAACAGGAAAAAAGGTATGTTCAGGAATATCAGGAAGCTTAAAAAAATATAAGGTGAAAAAATGAAAAAATTAGATGTATTAGTAAAGAAGATGGAGACTATTGCAAAGAGCAAACCAGTAAAAATAGTTGTCTGCGAAGGTTGGGATGAAAGATGCATTGAAGCAGCAGCAGATATTCTAAAAAAAGAAATAGCAGGCATTGTTCTACTAGGTAATCCTAATGAAATAAATTCAAAAGCAAAAAAACTTGGTTTTGATGTGAGTAAAGCCAAAATAGTTGATTTCATGAAAAATGAAAAACTAAGAAAAGAACTTGCTGAAAAACTTGTAGAAGTTAGAAAGCACAAAGGAATGGACTTGAAAACTGCAATGAAACTAATGGATGATCATAACTACTTTGCATGTATGTATACACTTGCAGGACATGCTGATGGAGTTGCAGGTTCAGCAATAACTTCAACAGGCGCACTTATGAAACCCGCACTTCAAATACTAAGAAAGCCGGATTCAATGGTTTCAGAAGTATGTGTATTATCAGACGTAAAAAATGATAGGATAATATTTGGAAGTGACTTCTCAATGGGAATTAAACTTTCATCAGAACAACTTGCACAGGTAACACTCAGCGCTGTAAAAGTAGTCAAAATGTTTGACATAGAACCAAGAGTTGCAATGCTATCATTCTCAACCAAAGGAAGTGGTGGAGAGGGTCCAGAAATCCAACTCATAAGAAATGCAATGGCCATTGTGAAAGAAAAAAATCCAGAACTTCTAATAGATGGAGAATTGCAGGTTGACGCAGCAGTAAGCGAATTTGGAATGAAAAAGAAATGTCCTGACTCACCACTAAAAGGAAATGCAAACACACTTATATTTCCGGATCTAACATCATCAAACATTTTTGCACATGGACTAGGACAATTCTCCAACATGACTCTTGATTTCTCAATATTAGAAGGAATGCAAAAACCAGTTGGAATTGTTGGAAGAAGCACACCTGCAAAAACAGTTAGAGATATAATTATCAGCTGTGCAATGCAGTCCAACGCAGAGAAATAATATCATGAAGTTTTCAGATGTCGTAAAGGAAGTAGAGAAACATACATGGTGGTCTGAGGAAGGACCCGGTGTAATCCAGCATACAGAACACCAGTTAAGAAGTTTCATAACCCAGTCAAATGTTCTTAATCCAAAATATCTTTCCATAACCATTATGGGCTATACAGAAGGTTTTTTCTTTGAAAGGACGCCTGCTGATGAAAAGTACAAAGTACACCAGTATGTCTGCAAACAGATGAAAAAAGACAAGAATTATCTCAAGAATATTTTCAATAATAATCTTAAAAAACTAAAAAGAGTGTATGAAACATGGAACTATTTTGATAAAAACAAGGATTCTATGAGCAATGAAGAACTTGGTCAATCATATGTTGAGTTCAATGAACGCAATCTAGACTATATGGCCTACTGTGCAGGAATAGAGTTCATCGATATTTTTACAGACCAATATCTCGTGCCAATGATGAGAAAAGAACTTCCAAAATTATCCACAGAAAAATTTATGAATTTAATAATTACTCTTACAGCACCTAGGCATCTTAGCTTTATGGAAGAAGAAAGACTTCTTTTCCTAAAAATTTGTTTGAATAACTACGGCACTTTAAGAAAAATAAAGACAAGTTCAAAGTTGCAAAAGCAGTTGGATAAACTTTCAAAAAAGTATTTCCATGTTTTGAACAATTTCAAGAACACAAAGTATCTCGACTCAGAATACTTTCTGAGAAAATGCAAAGAAGAGGTCAGAAAAGGAAAGTTCAGGATACAGGAGGAGTACAACAGCCTGAAAAAGAAAATCAAGATTATTTTGAAAGAAAAAAAGAGAATTTACAAAGAATATGATTTCTCCGAAGATACAAAGATTAATCTTCTGATTACAGAAACTGTCGGAGAACACATTGATTTCCGAAAGTCCAACATGATAAAAATTAATTATCTAAGGGAATTATATCTTCAGGAGGCGGCGAAGAGATTCAATATGAATGTTGAGAAACTTAAGGATTACACTTTTGAAGAGGTGCAGGATCTGCTGTCAAAAGGAAAGAAGCCTTCTGAAAAGCTTTTTGAGAAGAGGTTCAGGAAAAGTGTCTTTGTAGCAAGAAAAAAAGGAAACAGTCTTGAAGGTTTTTGGTTCTATGGCAAAGAAGCAGAAATACTTTTGAACAAAACATTTCGTTCAACTTCTAAAGAAATAAAAGGCCAGGTTGCAAGCGCGCCTATTAAGAAGCTAAAAGGAACTGCACAGGTAATAATGGACATTACTAAAGAGAATTTCAAAAGAGGAAATATTCTTGTAACTTCCATGACCAGGCCTGAGTTTGTTCCTTTGATGAGAAAGGCTGCAGCAATAGTTACAGATGAAGGAGGAATAACCTGCCATGCAGCAATACTTTCCAGAGAACTAAAGATTCCATGCATCATAGGAACAAAGGTAGCAACGAGAATACTAAAAAGTGGTGATAGGGTCGAGATGGACTTGGAAACAGGATTGGTGAAAAAGCTATGAGCGGAATTGAAAAATACCGGGGCAAACTGAACAAACTTTGGTATATTCAAAGTTTTAACGGAACACCTATATTAATTAATATGGCAGCACACTCAGGATTACACAGCATGTACACTAACATAGGTTATGGTTATAATATGTTTATGGTTCAGTACAAGGATGATTTCTGTGAGTGGTACTATGATAGAGAAGATCTTCACAATATTGCTCACAAATTTGAAGAAAAAACAAAGAAAAATCCTAATTATTTGAAAGAACTTGTTGATTTGAGTCTAAAAGACAGAGATGCAATGTTTAAGTTTATGGATAACAATCTTCCTAGGCTAAAAGATTTTTCTGATGAGGAACTTTTAGAAAAATATAATGAGATGATAATAAAATACTCAGAAGTTGCAGCAACAAGTCATGTGATTGAAGGTTTTACACTTACAAGAGACATAAAACTCAAAGCCTACCTTATGGAGGAGATTGAAAAGAAAGGTCTTAGCGAGAAGTCAAAGGAGTATTTTATTGCTTTAACAATGCCTGTAAAAATGCCTTTTGTAACTGACTATAACAATCACTTAGCTGAAATTATAGACATCATGAAAAAAGAAAACCTTTGGAAAGATGCAGAAAAAAAGAAGTCTGAAGTTCTTCTTAAAGAAATGAACAAAGTAAAAAAACTCTCTGAAAAACTTGACAATCTCGAAAAGAACTTCTACTGGATAAAAGCCAGCTACAGCAGTGCAATAAGACAAAAGAAGATTGATTTTGTAAAAGATTTAATTAGAATTAAAGAAGAGAATGAAGATATTAAAGTTGTTCCTAAAAAGGTTTTTGATGAAAATCTAAAAAATAAAGCAAAGTTAGAAAAGAAACTTAAGCTTTCTGAGAAACTAGCTGAAATAATAAGAGTCACAGATGTCATGAACTGGTGGCATGATGACAGAAAAAAATACATTTTGCATGGCTGCGTTGCAATGGAAGATTTCATGACAGAGATTGGCAAGAGATTTAAAATAACCAATCAGGAAATGAAGTATCTGATGCCCACAGATATTACTCTTAAAAAAATAAAAAGCTATGACAGAAATTTCTTCAATGAAAGAATTCACAAAGGTTGTGCTATTATTTATACCAGAGAAGGTTATGACATTTTTGTTGGAGAAGACTTTAAAGAATTCAAAAAAATAATTGAAAACAGCGAAGAGCAAAAAGAAGTTAAACAAATCACAGGAATGGTTGCATCACTTGGCAAGGTCATGGGCAGGGTTAAGATATGCAGAACAATAAAAGACATAGAATCATTCAAGAGAGGGGAAGTTCTTGTTACTGGCATGACAAGACCAGAGTTTGTTCCTGCAATGAGCAAAGCCTGTGCCATTGTTACCGACGAGGGAGGCATTACTTCTCATGCAGCGGTCATTTCTAGAGAGCTTAAGATTCCTTGCGTTATTGGCACTAAGATTGCTACAAAGGTTCTGAAGAATGGTGACCTTGTTGAAGTTAATGCCAATCACAGCATGGTTAAGATAATAGACTAATTCTTTTCCCATAATTCATCAAAGAAATCAACTTGTGATTTAACCAATTGTTCTGAGTTGATCATTATTGCAGATGGTTTTTCTCCCCAGTTTATCAAAACCATTTTGTTATTACACATGCTGACATTTGATGGAACTGGAAAATCAACATATTTCATCTTAATCGTTTTTCTTTTATTGAATAATTCTTTTATTTGTTTTCTTGCAATTCCTTTCACAACCAAACCTTTGTCTTCTCTTTTGGCATCATATCTTTCAAAGAATTTTTGTATTTCTTTATTCTTAGTTTCAACATCCACTGCAAAGAATCTGAAAACATCTCCCTGTTTTGTATTTTCAATAAACTCATAGAGCATACTAATTATCCCCTTTATTCCTTCATATATCTCTGCCTGAGGCTTTTCTTTTGTTAATTTCTGAAGAGACTGTAGTCTTGGTATTATTTCTTCAAACTTTTGCTGTTTTTCTTTAAACCTTTTCAGAATTAATTCTGGATTAACAGATTGATATATTTTTATCTTGCTTTCTATAATATAGGTTACAAATCCTTTGTCAATGAGTGAATGCAACGTGTTGTGTATGGTTGAGCTTTGCAGACCTGACTTCTCTATTACCTGTCCTACTTTAACAGGTCCTTGTTTTAGAAGTGTTAAGTATACTTTTGCTTCAGCACTTGTAAAGCCCAAATCCTGCAAGGTTTCCAGTTCCATATGTGCTATTATGCAAAATGATTATTTAAATCTTTCTATTAGCTCTCCAATTATGGAGAGTTAGCATTAATATAGTTACTTAGACACCATTATAACATGACAAATTACTTGGAGGTGAAACAAAAATGAAACCAGTCACAAAATACATAATTGCTTCGGCAATCAAGCTTTACAGTGCAATTGCAACAGGATGTTGCCCATACGACTCAGACGAACCTGCACAATTATTCACTGGAGACCCAAACATTAGAGTTTGGGCCTATTCAGGAAATTTTAGACAGAGAAGGTTCATAGATGAAAAGCCATTCGGAAGTCTTGACGAAGTTGTCATCGTAAAGAGAGGTGGAACAATAGTAGACAAGATACTCCCAGGTGATGAAACATTTGAAGAGCAGGAAGAAGTTTTCAAGTATACAATCCTTAATCGGCCAGAATAGAAGCAGAAAAACGTTCAAAAAAACTAAACGTTTTTAAATATCGAACGATTTCTATTTCTAAAAATGAATGTCAATGAACTATTTACAAGAAACAATTTAAAGATACTAAAACTGATAAATCAAGAGGAGCTTCACATCAGACAGATAGCAACAAAACTAGATATTTCTCCAGGAACGGTTCACAAACTCGTAAAGACATTGAAAGAGAACAACCTGATTGTTGAAACAAAAATCAAAAACAGACTTCTAATAAAATTCAATTACGACAATCCACTAGCAGATCAAATAATGGATGTAATAGAACAAAAAGGAACAAACCCTTACGTGGAGAAATACAGACACCTTCTGAAGAGGAGATGGTATGTGCAAACATTCAACGCAACACCTGCTTTCATCCACATCGGAGGAGTTTCTATTACCACTATGAAAAAAGATATAGGCTATGGTTACAGAAGTTTTGTAAAGGACTTCAAAGACGATTTCTGTCACATGTACTATGACAGAGATGACTTACATAGACTTGCTCATGAACTTGAAGACAGGCAGTTTGTTGATTTCAATTATGTCCACAGCATAATGGCAAAATGGAAAGGACAAAACGAGGAGATGGTTCAATTCATAGAAAAGAACATTCCAAAACTAAAAAAATTCTCAGACAAAGAACTCATTAGCAAGTATAAAGAAATGTCCCGACATTACAACAACACAAACAACATAGCACACGTCTTAGAAGGATACTCTTTGACAAGAGATGTGAGGCTTAAAAATTTACTAATAGCAGAACTAGAGAAAAAAGACAAAGGAAAAGAATTTCATAAATATTTCACAATAATAACTGCGCCAATAAGAAAGAGTTTCATAAACAAGTATAATAATATCTTATCAGAGATTTACAACGAAATAAAAAAAAATAAAATTAAAACAATCACAAAAGAAAATCTCAAACAAAACAAAAATATATGGGATAAAATAAAACTTCTGGAAAAAAAGTTTTATTGGGTCAGAGCCAATTACAAGGATGCAAGAAAATTGACTGCAGATGATTTCATAAAAGAGATTAAAGGAATGGTAGACGAAGGTGAAGAATTCAAGAACATTCCTGAAAAAGTGTTTGAGAATAATCTCAATACAAAAAACAAAGTCATGAAAGAGTTAAAGTTCTGCAAACCACTTATTGACATGATAAACATGACAGATTTCTTAACAAACTGGCAGGACGACAGAAAAGAATATATTTTAATCGGATGTGCTGCAATGGACGAATTCACAGAAGAAATAGGAAAAAGGTTCAACATAAAACACCAACATGTAAGATACATGCTTCCTGAAGAAATGACATTCGAAAAGTTAAAAAAACTACCAGCATCATTCTTTGAAGAAAGAGTCAAAGGCTGCTTTGTAATCTATGAAGAAGACAAGTTTGACATTCTTACAGGCGAAGACTACAAAGAGTTCAAAAAAGCGCTAGAACAAGAGCAGGATGGCGATGAAACAAAGGACATCCATGGAATGTGTGCGTCAGTTGGTAAAACTACGGGAAGAGTTCACATCTGCAAAACGACTAACGACATAAACAATTTCAAAAGAGGCGAAATACTCGTTACAGGAATGACAAGACCTGAATTCGTACCTGCAATGAGCAAAGCAGCGGCAATAGTTACCGACGAAGGTGGAATAACAAGCCACGCAGCAGTAATCTCAAGAGAGCTTGGAATTCCATGTGTCATTGGAACAAAGAATGCCACAAAGTTGCTGAAGAACGGCGACTTAGTTGACATAAACGCCAATCACGGATTGGTACAGATTGTAAAATGATAAAAGTATTAATGCTGGATTATAATGGTGTAACAGGCGTTGCTAATGGAAAGTTGCTTGCAAAAAATATCAAAGAAAAATATGATGTTCCAAATGAGATACTTCCGGAGATTATGGATTTTTCAGGCAAAGAGTTTGCAGAGTTTGAAACAGGAAAGATTACAATAGAAGACTATCATAATTTTCTTTTGAAAAAAGGAGGAAAAGATTTTCCTGCAAGTGTTTATAGAGAATGCCAGAAAGATCTTTTTGTCGACAATCCAAAAATGGTTAAAGTCCTAAAAAAATTAAAAAGAAAAGTAAAGTTGGCGTTATCTCAAAACAGTAGCAGATATGATTATGATATTCAAAGTAAAACATTAGAATCTTTCAAGATATTTGAGGAGTTTTTCTATTCTTCAGATTTAGGTTGCTACAAAGAGAATCCAGAGTATTTCAACCAATGCATAAAAAAGCTTGGCGTAAAGCCTGAAGAAATATTATTCTTCGAAGATCAACCAAAAAATGTCGAGTCAGCCAAAGAAGTTGGCATTAATACTCACTTATTCACATCTGTAAAAGAGTTTAAAAGAATAGTTGAGGAGAAAATAAGGTAAAAAAACGAAAACTTTATATATTATTAGTTACTAAATAGTAGTAACTCATTAGTGGAGGATAAATAAAATGGGAAAAAGCGCAACAATTGTAATAACAAGACACACAGACAAAGAACCAGATCCAAATATTCCAAAACCAGAAAATATGAAAATAGGAGGGTTTTATGATAAATACTTTATGAGAATAAAGCGTGAAAGCGGATTAATTTTACAGTTACAAGTGTCAGACATAGTAGGACCAGAAAAACAACTCAATAATGTATATAATATTACTTCAGACTTCCGAAGAGCATTAGAATCTGCTCATTATGCATCTGCAGGTCTAGAAATAACATCTGGAGGACTAACTTATGCAAAACCAAATCCATCTTTAAGCTTCGTTGCAAACCCAGACATGGATTGGTCAAGAAAATTCTTACACGAATTAAATGATACAGAAGCAGTAGAATACTTGTTTCAAAATGAGTATTTCACAGAGCCTGATAACCCACGAACAATGCAAGTGGCAATGATGAGTCAAAAATTCTTTGAATCAGTTGTTGACGGAATTAGCTATTTGAAAACAATATGAAAGATGGTGGAGAAAACGCATTGATTCACGTGACTCACGGGCCTACAATTGATGTTTTTGGAGCACACACACTTAAATGGTTAGAAGTTAATACTCAAAAAAGAACTGCAAAAATAAACAATAAATTTGAAAAAGCTATTTCTCCTGGAGAAATGTATGTTGGAAACATAGCAGACTTAACAGTAGACAATCCAATCATAGAACTGACAGATGACTCAACACAAGGTGCAGGATTAGTCACCTCATTAAAAGAGTTAAGCACCATCAACGATAAGCTAAAAGAACACGCTTATAACACATAATAATTTTCATTCTTCTTTATTTTAAGTTAATTTTTTAAACTTCTATTTGTTTTTTCTTTGTATGAGATGGAAAATAATCGCTTATTTTTCAGTTGATGTTCTTAGTGAATGGCTTATCCACTACGGAAACCTCCATTACTTCAATGAGCTGTTCTGTCCTTACGATGATTTCCTTCTGCATTGGGTCTATATCAATGGAGAAGTACTATACAAAGAAAAAGAAATCAATGAATGGAACAGAATAGTTGAAAAAAGAGGACAAGAATTCGTAGTTTCAACACTTGACAAGATAAAAAAAGAAGTAAGCCTCCTTGAAGAAGTAAAACAATCAAAAGATGACCTAAAGACAAGGCTTTACAGGCTCTTCAGGATAGGCGCATCATCAATAGCCAATGCATTGCTAGAACAGTCATCGTTGATAATGAAAAACAATCTGTCAAAAAAGTATAATCTTTCAGAAAAAAAAATTGCAGAGATTCTCTATGAATCAATCGAAAAGACAGAGATGGTTTCAGAACACAGAGATTTTCTAAATGTGATTACAGAAATAAAGAAAGCCCATCCTAAAAACCCTGATTTCAAAGATAAAAAAGTTGTTTCTTTAATTGAAAACCATCTGAAAAAGTATGCATTCTTAGGAATGAACTACTTCGGAGGATCACCATGGAACTTTGAAACAATTAAAAATAAAATTAAACAGGAATGGAACTCAACACAAAAAGAGAAAAAGCCTGTTACAGTCAATGTCAACTTCAGCAAAGAAGATAAAAAAACAATTGAGTTGCTGAAAGAGATAATATTCCTGAGGACAAGCAGAAACGAATCAATAACAAAGACATGCTACTCTTTATACGATGAAATAACAGAAAAAGCAAAAACATTAGAGTTAACTTACGAAGAATTCACAAACCTGACACCAGAAGAGATGTTCAGTGGAAACACAAAACCAATACAAGAAAGAATTAAAGGTTTTGGGATAATTCTTGAAAATAATGAAATAAAAGTCATAGTTGGAGAAGAGCTAAAAGTTTGGAAAGAAAAAGTCATTGGAAAGAACAAAAGTCAAGAAATCAAGGGAATGATTACAAACCCTGGAAAAGTCACAGGAGAAGTCCAGATAGTTAATGAGCTATATGACTTTTCAAAGTTCAAAAAAGGAAACATTCTGGTTTCAAAATATACAACACCAAAATATACTCCTGCGATTGTAAGAGCAAAAGCAATAGTAACAGATGTAGGTGGAATAACTTCACATGCAGCTATAATCTCAAAAGAAATAGGAATACCATGCATAGTGGGAACAGGAAATGCAACGCAAGTTTTAAAAGATGGAGACATTGTAGAAGTTGATGCAAACAAAGGAATAGTCAAAAAGCTATAACTTTTTGAAATAACAAAAGTTAAAAACTTTTGTAATAGTCAAAAAACTTAAATAATATTAAAAAAATCCTATTTAAAATGACATTCAGACCTGAAAACATAGCCTGGTTCAAAGACATAAAGAAAAAGGACATTCCTTTAGTAGGCGGCAAAGGAGCAAACCTTGGAGAAATGTTCAATCATTTCAACATTCCCAATGGTTTTTGCGTGACTGTTAATGCTTACAAGCATTTCATGGATGAGACTAGAATTGGTTCTCATATTCATGGACTTCTGGATAAGCTGGAGGTTGAAGGCACTGAAGAGCTTGATAAAGTTTCAAAGGAAATAAGAGCTCTAATTATGAAGCAGGACTTTCCTGATGATTTAAGAAAAGACATATTGGAAGGCTACAAAAAGCTTAAGAACAAAAAAGTTGCTGTCAGAAGCAGTGCAACCGCAGAAGACCTTCCAACCGCATCTTTTGCAGGACAACAGGACACATACTTAAATGTGAAAGGTACAGAAGATGTTATCCATTCTGTCCAGAAATGTTGGGCTTCTTTGTTTACAAGCAGAGCAATATATTACAGAGAAAAAAACAACTTTCATCACAGAGATGTCTTAATATCAGTCGTTGTCCAGGAAATGGTTGACGCAGACTTTGCAGGAGTAATGTTCACCATAGACCCTGTTAATAAAAAGTACATTCTAATTGAAATCGTAGAAGGACTTGGTGAAAAACTTGTTTCAGGAATGGTCACACCAAACACCTATTTCATGAAAAAAGACACCCATGAATTAAACGAAAAAATGGAGCACTTTGATTTCGATGAAGCAATGATTCAGGAAGTCTCAAGAATGGGAGAAAAAATTGAAGCTCATTACAAAAAACCTCAGGACATCGAGTTTGCATTCTACAAGGGAGAATTATTCATACTTCAGTCAAGACCTATAACGACTCTTTAGAAAAGTTTATAATAAAACTTTTTTCTTATACAAATATGAATCATTTGAAAGAGATTTTCTGCAGCAGACAACTGAATGAACTATTCATATCTTTCTTTTTGAGAAGCCTTTCATTTGCATTGGTCGGTTTGTTCATTCCAGTATACTTACTTCAAGCTGGCTACGGAATATTTCATATCGCATTGTTTTTCCTAATATCTTTTTCAACTTCAGGAATACTGATGCCTTTCACATTCAAATTAAACCATTATATTGGAGTCAGAAAAACCATAGCACTTGGAACCACACTCAACGTCTTTTATCTGTACTTCCTGAACTCTTTATCAATTACAGGACCTGCATTTTATTTCCTTCCTTTCCTAGCAGGACTTAGCGAAGGAATCTTTTGGTCAGGCTACCATCCTGAGTATTCAAGGTCTGCGATAAGGTCAAAAGAAGCAGGTGGACTTTCTGTTCTCAAGATTATTATTATTGTAAGCTCCATCATAGGTCCTTTTATAGGAGGCTTAACAATCAAGCACTTATCATTTAACGTCTTATTCATAATAGCCGCACTACTAATGTTATCAGCTGTAATCCCACTATTCGCCTCAAAAGATCATAAAGCTCCACTTAACAAGTTAACTGTGAAAAACATAATGAATGCAGGTACAAAAAGAGAACTTATAGCTTACCAAGTTGATGGATCAAGAGTTATAATGACCTTAATATTTTGGCCTACTTTCATTTACTTAACACTAAAGGATGTTGTTTCAATGGGTGCAATTTATTCAGCATCCGCTCTTGCAATGATATTTGTCATGGTATATCTGGGAAGAGTTTCAGACAAAAATCCAAAGAAAGTGTTCAAGGTAGGAATCGGAATTTTTTCTCCATTGTGGATTGTAAGGTTATTTGTCTTCTCCCCTATAGGCATATTTGCAGTTAATTTCCTAAGTGATGTTGCCCAATCAGCAAAGGAACTGACTTTTGGAAAGCATGTTTATCAAAGGGCAAAAAAAGTAGTTAATTCTATTGATTATTTTACTTTCAGAGAGATTAATCTATTTATTGGAAGAGTTATCATTTTGGCAATTGCGATGATTATCTTAAATTTAGAATGGTTGTTTGTAGTAACAGCAATCATTTCTCTAGGATACTTAGTTCTTCTAAAAGAAATGAGTGACTAAAGTTTTTAATCAAAAACTTTAAATAGTAGTAGTTACTTAAAAGTTCTATGGCAAAGGTTTCGATAGACAGCCCACTGGCAGAGATCAATCTGCGGAAATACGAATCCCCAGTAGG
This sequence comes from archaeon, assembly GCA_043822105.1. GTDB lineage: Archaea > Nanobdellota > Nanobdellia > Woesearchaeales. Next base: position 15,721 of record JBDRCD010000012.1, read on the forward strand.
TCTTAAAGGGAGGGAACTGGTTAGAAAACTATGCTTGTCTCTTGGTCTATTACAACCCGGCGATTCCCGCGACGTGATTGTCGACGTTCTGCAAGTGATACTGGAAGCGAAAACAGAGTTAACAAGCAAGGAAGTCGAAGAGTTGACAGTGAAAAACAGAAAAAAACACAACCAGCCATTACTAGGGATAGCGCCTTCGAACATAAGAAGGCAGTTGCTTAGACTGAGAGACCTCTTTATTCTAGAAAAGATAGCAAACAACTACAGGATTAAAGAAAATTCTAAACTGCGAGTGCTATTTGAAGAAAACATTGAGAAATATTATCTAAACTCAATCATTACAAGAGTAAAGGAATATCTAACAGAGGTAGATAAAGAGTTCTAAAATGGCAGTCACAGGATTAGCAACTAATCTTCCATCACTATCAGCACCAAATAATAGTACAATCATAACAGTAGTCGCAATCGGAGCACTTATTCTTTTGGTGTACTACTTTGTAAAACATGGAAAAAGGACTGCAGAGTATGGAACAAGAGGAGAAAGAAGACAAAAAAGAAGGGCAGGAATAGATAGACCTGAAAAAATAATATATGATTTAGAAAAAAAAGATGAAGAAAGAGAAAAAGAAGATAAAAAATTAGAGAAGGATGAAAAAGATGTTCTAAAGGATGCAGCTTCAAAGGATGACAAAGGAGAATTTGAAGAAGGAGAGGCTGTTGAAGAAGGATTGGAAGCAGAAAGACAAGAAGAGAAAGCTGTCAAAGCAACCGAAGCAATTGAAGGACGAGGAGAGGGTGCAGCCGCTGCCACTAAAAATTTAGTTGATTCAATAGTCAAATTCGCAGAAGAAGAAGAAAGAGATGAAATAGTTGAAGAAAAAGAAGAACAAGATGTAGAAAAAACAGTTGCAGAAATTGATGAACTAGTAAAAAGACTTAGCAAATTGAAAAATATGCCTGCAGTTGATAGAGAAGTAAGAACATATCTACATAAATTTCTAGATAGACTTGTTAATGATTTTAAAGTAGAATTAAAAGAAGAAAAAAATAAAGAAGTTCTAATAAAAGCAAGAAAAGTAGACTGGCGCAGATCCATAATTGAGTTAGGAAAATCCATAAAAGGAGCTGAAAAAGAAGAAAGCAGACTTAACAAAGCAGAAAAGAAAGAAAGAAAAGATTTCAGCAAGGAACTAAAAGACATAGAAAAATCCCTTAATCAAAAAAGAAAACAGCTTAGAAAAGCCAGAAAAAAAGACAAGGATGCCGATAAAACTCTAATAAGCAATCTAGGAAAAGAGATAAGCATGCTCGAAACTCAAGCTTCAAGGATAAGAAATCTAAATGGCGAACTTAAAAACACTTTCAAAAGTCTTGATAGAGAAAACAAAGAAATGAAAAAACTACTGAAGATGATTCAGAAGAATGATAAACACATAAAAAAGTCCAATAAAACATTAGACAAAAGAGGAAAAGAAATAAGAGAAAGATATAGAAAACTTGATGAAGAATTTGAAAAAATAAGAAACAACATGGAAATTCCACAAAACGCAAGTCCTCACGTCGTAGCACTTAACTTTTCTGAAAACCTGAACAAATATACAGATGCACATCTCAAAATAACAGAAGAAGATGAACAGTTCAATGAAGGTTTAAAAGAATTTATCGCAAAAGTTAAAATTGCAGCCAAGCAACTAGAAGCTTTCTTTGAACTTGAAAAAAGTACAACTGAATCAGAGTCTGCAGTTGAGGAAGGAATGGCTGCCATGGAAAAGCTGCTGGAAGGAGTTGTAGGTTCAAATGAATCAAAGGTCAACATTGACGAAGAACTAAATAAGATAATAAAATCCTTTAACGATCTAAAAATAGTAGAAAAGATTGAGGACTATATGGAAAAGTTTGAAAAAAGTATTGAAGAAGAAATAGACAAAGCTTTGAAAATAGTTGAAAAGGACATTGAAAAAGACAAAGAGATAATACAAGAAATCGAGAAGACAAAAAAAGAAAATTCTGAACATCTGGGAAGCGCAATGGCTATAATGATGAACCAAAAAGTAAAACTCGATGAAAAGTACATGTCTGAAGCGACAAACTTTGAAAATAAGCTGAACCAAAGAAACAATGTAGCAGGACAGGCTTATAAGCAGGGCAGAAGATATTAAAGTAAGTTTTAATTCCCAATTTCTAATGAATACTCAAGAAGTAATTAATAAGTTTCATGAAGATATGAAACATGGGGAATACTATACTCTCTTCTACAAATATTTAGGAATAGAGAGATTCTTCATAGGAGAAAGAATTCTAGGGCCTGAACAGAGTTGGATTGGTCATAAACTAACAGAGTTTCTAGCACAAAATCCCCAACTATACAAAGGAAAAGATGTTCTTGATATTGGAACAGGTTCTGGAATTCAAGGAATCATAACAAAAATTCATGGAGCTAAAAAAGTAATGTTAACAGATATTACTACTGATGCAACAAGAAATGCATATAGAAACATAACAGAAATGAATCTAACTAACGTTGATTATAAAATATCAGATTTATTTACTAAGATTTTCAAGAAATACGATGTAATCATTTTTAACCATCCTTTCATGAATGACAACCCTAAAAATCCTATTGAAAAAATATACAAAATTAATAAAAAAACTTTAGATATATTCTTCACAGAAGCAAAAGATTATATGAATAAAGATGGTATAATTATAATGCCATTTCCAGACTTCTGCGATCATAATCCTGCGACATACGCAAAAGAATTTGGCTATGAAATTATGAGACAAAGTGTTATTGATAATGAACATGGAAAAAACAGAATATTTACATTAAGACCTAAAATCGAAATAGATGCTCGTCAAAGTCAACTACTCGACCATCTCGGACGAGAACACCCTCCTCTTTAAGCATTGCAATCTTTTTCTTAATTCCTGATGCAAAACCACCAATACCACCATTGCTAGAAACAACTCTGTGACATGGCACCTGGGGCGCGTAAGGATTCTTGTGCATTGCCTGACCAACAGCTCTGTAACCCTTACTCTTAACAGCTCTGGCTAGTTCTTTATAGGTTGTAACTCTGCCTCTGGGAACTTTCCTTAATTTAGAATAAATTTTTTCTTCGAAAGCAGTTGTCATTTTAATGTTCCAATGAACAAGTAATGATAGGCTTCATCTTTTTCTAGTTTAATAATTTTAAATTTCCTAAAGTCCTTTCTCAGAAGTGATTTGTTATAAATATAATGGGTCAATCCTTTCTCATAGCCATGCATAGGAATATAAGTATGAGGCGCCACTAATTCAGGATCTGGTTTGTCTTCCCAACCAACCTTGGCCGCAACAGTCAATAAAAGAAATCCATTTTTTTTCAACACCCTTTCAATCTCAGAGATGCAAAAAACAATTTTGTCATGAAAATTATGATGAATTACATGGGTGGAGACAACTGCGTCAAAGAAATCATTTTCAAAAGGAAACTTTTCGTAGCAAGATGTATTAGTCAACTCAGCTTTAAGATTCTCATCAGACAAGGATTTCTTGGTTATCTTAAGTCCTGATTCAGATATATCAGTTCCATAAACTTCAAAACCCGCTTTTGCAAAAGCAATAGTATTTCTTCCAGAACCACAGCCCAAGTCCAAAACTTTTTTGATATTATTTTTCTTGAACAAATCAATCGCTTCTTGCATAAAATATTCCGATTCTAAGAATACTTTTCCTTTCTCTTTAAATATTGTTTCCCAGTCGCTCATTTTTTCCTGCAGACAAAGTACATACAATTGCCTGCTTTGACTTTCTTATCATCAGGTGTTATGCTTCTTCTGTAGTCATTGTATTCCAGTTCAAAACCCGCTTCTTTTATTTGTAATTCTACTTCTTTTAAATTAGGTATATGAAGAAACTCTTCAGTCTCAAACTTTCCACTAGCACCCTTTCTAAAATATCTATCACCAAATTCCTGCTCTTTTATATTAAGTCCTAAAGGTTTAAATGCATTCATCTTTATCCATTGTTTAAACCAAAAAGGACCCCATTTACTAGCATAAGTTCTTATGTGTGATGTGAATATGAAATAACCTCCTTTTTTTGTGACTCTATACGCTTCTTCCAATGCTTTTATTCTATTTTCCTTTCCCGGAATCTGATTCCAACCACAGAAAGAAAATAGTGTGTTGTCAAAACTATTGTCAGAATATTTTAAGTTAGTCGCATCCATAATTCTGAAATCAATGTTTATTTTGAACTCTTTTTTCAGTTCCTCAGCGGTCTTTATCATCGCAGGTGTCAAATCAGTTCCAATAACATTATATCCCATTATTCTGAGAGCAAAGGTTGTTCTTCCTGAACCACAGCCAATATCAAGAATAGAGCTTCCTTTCCTAAAATACTTATCATAGACTATTCTTTCAGAAGGCCACAAACCTTTCATGGTTGCAACTCTATAGGTCTTCTGAACACTATCAGAAGAGTATCCTTCCAACACTAAATTCTTTATTGATTCTTCTGACATATAGAAACAGAAATCTTTACTATTTTAAAATTTATCTGGTAACTTTGAAACTTTCAACTTCTGCTTTCAGCTTCTTTGCAGCAGCATTTGTCTCAAAGTGTTTTCTTACAGGCGCAACCATTGCATCGATGCTCTTGGCAACAGCTGATTTCAGGTCCATTGGGTGTAAATCTCCAGAGACAAAGTCTTTTTCCAAGGAAGCGTAGCTCTTGTAAACTTTGTCGCCACCAAATTTCGCAGGTCTTTCAATCTTTAAAGAATCAAACTTTTCAAAAACTAAGTATTTAGCATACTCCAAGACAGGATTTTCATTTACTTCCTTTGCAGGACAGTAGGCTTTGCCCATCTTTCTTTTTATCTCATCAAAAGAATCCGTCATAAAGATTGCTGAATCAGGCTTTGACTTGCTCATCTTCATGTCAATTGCTCTTTCAACAGCGTCTTTCACATCAGCAGAAGGCTGTCCAAGACCCATTAGCATGTGATGGCTCACAACAACTGGTTTTTCAAAACCAAGCTTTGGTCCTACTTCTCTAGCCAGAACATTTACTTTTCGCTGGTCCATTCCAAGCTGACAAACATCTGCTTTAAGATAAAATATATCTGCTGTTTGCATACAAGGATAAAGAATTTGTGAAGCCTGCATTACTTCTCCTTCTGTCCGGCCCATTATCTGACCGCACCTGATTATTCTTTTGACCGTTGAGTTTCTTGCTATCTCCATAACAACTTTCCAGTATTCAGGATTATTGACTAAATCGTTGGCCCAGATAAATTCTACATTTTTCAGATCCATTCCACAGGCTTTCCACATCTCGATGTAGTATTTTCCGACCTTTTGAATCTTCTTGAGGTCTCCGTCCATCTTATTATTGGCCCAACCATGCCAGTCTGCGACCAGCATCTTGAACTTGGCTCCTGCCTTTGTCATCTTATTGACATTTATAGCACGAAGTATTCCCTGAGCTACATGCATGTTTCCAGAAGGTTCAAATCCATCATAAGCAATGAAAGTTTTTTTCTTTTTCAGAAGCTCCTTTAGCTCATCTTCCTGAATTATTTCTTCTCCAACTTCTGATACAAGCTTAAATCGATTATCCATATATAACTTAAAAGAACAAGAATATATAAAGTTTTGCCTACAGTAGTGTGTAAATCAATAATCTATATTATTTGCGGCATACTACAATTCCAAAAAATGTATTTTTCACATTTTTTGTTATAATGCAATAACTATCATTCCAAGTATTGCGATTGCAATTCCAAAGACCTGTTTTCGAGTTAGTTTCTCCTTAAAGAGCAATACTCCAGAGAAAACGCTAAGAACCGGAACCGCAGAACTTATTGGCGTTACAATCGAAACAGGTGCAATGGCCACTCCGTAGCTAAAAGCCATGAACGCAAATCCTTCTAAAATACCCATTAGAATAACCAACAACAAATATTTTGGTTTAGTATCAAACAATCTAACTTTTTTCTCAAGAGAAATTGGAAAAGTAAACAAAGTTGTAAACGCTTTAATCATAAGTATTGTAAATACTGCTCCAAAAATAAGGGTAGGAACTTTAATCATAAAAAAGAAAAATCCCCACATTAGCATTGAGAAAAATGCAAATATGAAAGAAGAGTCAAAATGAATCTTAACACCTTTCTTCATGGATAAAACAAGTATTCCTCCAATTATCATAGCTATTGCAAACACTTGAAGAAAAGTAACTGATTCACCATAAAATATTATTCCAAGTATAACTGTAATAAAAGCATAGGCATTTACAATTGGAGTTGACAAGGCAAGGCCTTTATTTTGTATAGCTTTATACATGGTTAAGGTACCAACTAAATTAACCAAAGAAAGTATTATCAGATAAACAACTGCAAAGACAAGAAGGCTTTTTATCTCGCCAAGAATAAGTGCAATTATCAAAATAGACAATCCACTGAACAATTGAGCAAAGAATAGCATTTTTCGCTTGGAGATCTTATTAATAAGAATTCTTGTGAGTATATCAGCACCACCCCATAAAATAAGTGCTAAAAAACCAAAAAGTACACCTTGTAAAACTGCCATAAAACAATAAAATAACGAAGAAGTATAAAAAAATTACTAATTACTGACCAAGATATTTTATGAGATGTTTACTATTCACCTTGTGACTTAGTTTCTTCATCGCCTTTGCTTTTATCTGCCTAATTCTTTCCCTTGTAAGGCCATATATTTCACCTATCTCATTTAGGGTCATCTTTTTATTCTCATAACCGTTAACACCAAAATACATCTCCACAATATTTCTTTCTCTTCTATCCAGTTTGGAAAGAGATATCTCAAGATCGCCTTTAAGGGAGATGTTGTCCATTGTATGAGAAGGTTTAGGAGTGTTCTCTTCATGGATTACATCATAAAGAGTATTGTCATCTTCATCATCAAAACTCTTGTCAAAAGAAGCGGCTTTTTTCTGATTTTGAAATACTTCTAGTATGTCTTTCTCACTAACACCCAGTTCTTTTGCCAGATGTTCATAGCTCGGAAACTGTCCATCATTGATAGTCTGATATTCATCAATTGCGTCTCTTGTTTTTGTGATTGCTGCAACCCTGTTTAGAGGAAGCCTGACAACTCTTGTGTCATATGCTAATGACTCTAAAATTCCCTGCCTTATCCACCAGACAGCGTAAGAGATAAACTTAAAACCTCTAGAAGGGTCATAACGTTTGGCAGCTTTCAAAAGACCTTTATTACCTTCTTGTATCAAGTCAGCAAGTAGTAGTCCATTTCCCTGATATTTTTTAGCAACAGAAACTACAAATCTTAAATTATGCTTAACAAGCTCTTCCAAAGCTTTCTCGTTTCCTTTCCGAATCTCTATTGCAAGCTCAATCTCCTTTTCAGGGGCCAAAGGTTCTATTTCTCCTATTTCTTCAAGGTATGCCTTCAGTACGTTATTTCCCATGTAAACACCTTTTAGAAACAGAAATCAGGAAAACTATAAAAACATATGCCCTTATTCAATATAAACATAATAAATAATCAATAGAAATAGATTAAAAAAATTATTATTTCTGTCCTTTCTTTTCCTTTCGTTCGTGAGGAAGAAGTCTCTTAACCGTAATTGGTAAAACACCCTCTTTGAACTCAAGTTTTGCTATTTGGACAGGATTGTAGTCTAATTCTTCAAGCATTTTAGGCGTCAGCTTTATCAAAAAAGGTGCACCCATGGATATCTGCAGTGAACGGCTTCCAATCATTCTAGCCATTTCATACTTGGTAAACTCTCCTTGATCCAGTTTTATTTCAACCATTTTCCACCTCACAAAAGCTTCCTAAGCTCCTTGCTTTTTTTAATTGCTAAATCAACCATTTTGAAGACATCGTCCTGCATTAAAGGTATGTCTCCGCCTTTCTGCAGAGCGCATAAATCACCATCTTCCAAAACAGCGACCGTAAGCCTTGCATCGACCAATTGCTCTTCTTCAAAGGTTGGATCAACTATCAAATTATCACCAATCTTAAAGACTGTCACTTCGATTGGAGTTTTTGATATTGGCAAAGATTTTTTGCTCTTGTGCTTGTAATCAACCACTCCATCCTTCATTTCAGGGAATTTCGCATTCTTAAGTGCAGCCATTCCTGCAAGTGTTCCAAGGTCAATTAGGTTTCCGTCCATGTTAATTGGTGAAATGTCCAATGATATCATCCAGACTTTTTCGCCTTTTTCAATGCACAAACTCTTTGTATCTATTGTACCTGATTCTCTTATTCCTCTGTCAATAACCCTTGCTATTTCGATTGAATTCTCTTTTGGAGGTCCGCTCTCATATGTAGGGTTTGACATTGGATGCAATTCAGCACCTGTCATTAAAACTCCTTCATTGGGTTTGTCAGGGTATGGTGTACCTAGTGACATCTTGACTCCTGCTATTACTTCTGTGTTCCCGCAGGTAATTCTTGCGGATCCTTCAGCAGTAGCTATGACGCCAGTTTCTATCTTTATCTTTCTGAACTCGTCGTTCTTTCTTCCATCAGATCGCACATTTTTTTTCAGTGCTTGGCTAATGTGATTTTTATAATCTTGGTTCATTTTTTCTACCTCACTTGTACCTGTCCTTTAGCGCCTGTCTTTGAATATCTGCTATTTTCTTGAGAGGTTCTTTAACCAGTTCCAGCGCTTTTTTAAGGTCTTCTTTGCTGATCTTTCCGTCCATCTGTAGAAGTGTCAATTCTTCTGTGCTTGGAACCATTGCAACGGGTATGTCTGCGACATCTCCATCTTCATAGGCTTCCTCTGCATAGTCTAAATCAACCACTATTTTGTCATCGACTTTTCCTGCTGAAACCGCTGCAACCATGTCTCTCATGGTAATTCCTGCGTCTGCAAGTGCTATTGAAGCTGCGCATATTCCTGCACATCTGCTTCCTGCGTCTGTTTCAGTCAGTTCTATGAAAACATCGACAACTGCATTTGGATATTCCATTTCAACAACCGGCAGTAATGCCTTTGTTGTTACCATTGAAATCTCTCTTGATCTTCTGCTCTGACCAGGTCTTACTCTCTCTCCTGATCCTGAGAATGGCATCATGTTGTAATTGCATCTGAGAACACCTGTCTTTGAATCCTGTTGTGATCTTGGAAAATGTTCTCTTGGTCCGTAAACCGCTGCATAGGCAGCCGTATTTCCAATTTTGAAAAAGGCTGAACCATCCGCATTCTTTATGACGCCGGCTTTAGCTTCTATTTTTCTTGTTTCATCGAACTTTCTTCCGTCCGGTCTTTTTTTGTAACTCATTTTTTGTCACCTGTATTTCTGACAAATCTTTTCACTTTGTCTCTATTATATTGTGGCTTCTCAAATCTTTTTTGAGGTTCAGAAAATCTGTTTTCTGTTTTCTCAAATCTTTTTTGAGGTTCAGAAAAATTGTTTTCTGTATCGTTATCTGCATTATCTTCATTTGTAGGCTCTGCTCTTTTCGGAATTTTCTTTCCGTGCTTTTCCAGAAACTTCATTATTTCATCTGTAAGTCCAGAGTGATGAGCTTCTGCTTCAATTTTTCTGATGGTTTCTTCTGCAAGTGCTTCTGCTTCAGGTTCTCCTGAAAGCCATACAAGGCCGTTTTGTCCGACACTTATTCTGCATCCAGTAGCATCTTTTATCATTGAAACCATTGACCCTTGTTTTCCAATTATTCTTGGAACCTTGTGGGTATTAACCTTTATTACTCGACCACCGGTTAGTTTCCTTAGACCTGGGCCTTTCATTGTTACGTCAACCAATTTTTGTGATGTAACATTTGTTATCTTTGTCATAACGTATTCATCCAGTGCAAAGAACTTTGAAAGATCTGCACCTTTCTGTATAAAGTTAAATGAAGCTTCCTTCATCATTAAAACTGCAGAGTATGCACTGTTTATGTCCATTCTCCAACCGCTCATCAGTATGTCAAAAACTCTTCCAATAACTACGTCGTTTCTTTTTGGCAAGTATGCCCCTGCCAGCTGTATTGTTTTCAATACTTTTCCTTCAATTGATAATAGTCCTAGTCTGTTTGCTATTATCAGGTCGCCTTTCCTGTATGTTCCGAAACTTGGAAGGAAATCCATTCCATCGGCCAGAACATCTCCTGGGACGACTATTGCTTTGTCTTTTACTAATATTTTTCCCATTGTATTTTCACCTTTATTCACTTATAATTTTAGTCTCTATATTTCCGTGTGTTTCTTTGTTTAGTTCATCAAAGAATTCGTTTTGAAGGCCTGCAGGTATCTCTACCACTGCAAACCAAGAACCGTCATTCATCCATTGTTCTTTCTTTATTTCTCCGAACTTGGTAACATGTCCATACAGCTTCGCAGCATGTTCTGCTGGTACTATTAGCTGTATCTCTTTCTTTGCGAATCTTATTGGTAATATAGGAGTCAGTCTTTTGATTATTTCGTTGACCTGATCTTCGGCTCTTTTGAATTCATCTATGTGAATCTTTGCTTCGTTAAAAGCATTTTCAAGCCTCTGCATTGGATGAGGGAGCTTTGTTTTTGGATCGATACCGTTCTTATGAATGATATGCAGAATCCTTTTCAGTTTCTCAGCTCTTATCCTTTCTCTGTACTCTGCTGTTAGTTGAATATCTCCATCAGCAAGTATCTTCTCTGCCACCTGCAAAGTGTCGCTTGTTCCGAAAATCTTTTTCATATCTGTTTCTGAAGCATGCAGGCCTTTATTGGCATCTGAAAAAATGTCTTCGGCATGCAGTACTTCTCTTATTTCGACTTTTTTTCCCTGCTTGTAATCAATTGCAAGGTCTGGATCAACAACTATCTCAAAGCTTTGGCCATGCGTTTTTAATTTTGCAGTGTTTATGTCAATCTTCTTATAATCAAATAGTTGTTGCCCCTTCAAAATTTCACCTCACTGAAATTTTTAAGCTCAAAAATCATTGATTTTTGTTGTTTTGCCATTTTATTTTAATATTTTCTTTATCTCTTCTGGAGATATTTTTTCCATGACATTTTTTCCAACTTTGACAATTGATGCGTCAATTCTTTCTGCTTTGAAATCATTGTTCAAGACTTTCTTTAGAATTTGAACGCACATTTTAAGTCCTTCGTTGATTGTCATGGTTTCTTTGTATTGTTTGTAAAGCATATCCTTTACTTCTATTTCACCTTCACCAATTGCTGTTGCCAGATATTGGTTGTAGATTCCTGTTGGATCTGTTTCAAATAGAACTGGTTTATTGTTATCAATTCCAGCTACTAGAAGTGAGACTCCAAAGGGTCTTAGTCCTCCTGATTGTGTGCACATCTGCTTTAGATTGCAGATGTCTTTTACAATGCTTAGGACATCGATTGGTGAATCATAGGTAACCTTGTGCTGTTGTGCTCTAAGCTGAGCTCTTTCCACAAGTACTCTTGCATCGGATATGATTCCTGATGCTGTTGATATCATGTGATCGTCAATCTGAAATATCTTTTCGATTGCTTCCAGAACAACCAGTTTGTCGACAATTCTCTTGTCAGCCACCAGTAATACTCCGTCTGAACAAACCATTCCTATGGCTGTGTTTCCGAGCTTCACTGTTTTCTTTGCGTACTCTACCTGAAGTAGTCTTCCGTCAGGGCTGAACATTGTGATTGCCCTGTCATATCCCATCATTTGGTGTTGAATTGCTTCCATTTTATTTTGTCCTCCTTAGCTTGCCATGTATTTATTGCGTGCTTTTTTTAATATTCCACTTGCACCTATGGTGCGAATGGTTACTTCTTTATCATTAAGCGCTGTTATCAACGCCAGACTCATCTTTAATTTATCTACTTGTTTTACTGCCACCCTTAACACACCCCTGTGCTTATTTTTGTCGTATTCAACATTTTGCAACCCTGCCTTGGCAGAGTCGAATACACCTAAGATTGCGGTCACCTTTTTAACTATTTCTATTGACAGGTCCTCTTTCAGATCATTTTTACCAAGCACTTCATAAACAACATAACGTTTTTTTTCTTTTAGTGTTGGTAATAGCGGTTTTAATTTAACCATTTTCATTTTTTAGAGAATGCCGAATTTGTTCTTCGACATGCATTACGCTCTTTTTTCTCTCTTCAATTATTTTAGAATTAGTAATGGTTTATAAAGGTTACTAAAATATAATATTTTATAATTTCAAAAATTTATGAAATTTTTGTATCTTTTGATAGGATTATTGACTCTATTTTAGCCTGCAGTTCAGCGAGTTTCCTCTTTGTTTTTGCTTCAATTCTAAGTCTTAGAACAGGCTCTGTGTTGCTTTTCCTGACGTTGAACCATGCATCGTCGTACTCAACCTTGACTCCATCCAGAAGTGACTGTTCTCCATCGCTGAATGTTTGCTTTATCTCTTCTATTTTTTTATCTTTGAGATTGTTTGAGGATAATTCATAGTTTAATTCCACACTTTTTATCCATGCTTGTTTTAATGGAGCTATCAGTTTTGAGAGTTTTCCTTTTTTATTTACTATTCCAATCATATCAAGCAGACAAAGGATTGTGGATTCTGCACCACCTGCTTCCTGAAAATACATGTGACATGATATTTCTGCTCCCAATCGGGCGTTCAATTCAACCATTTTGTGTTTTATGAAAACATGTCCCACTCTGGTTTCTACTGGTTCGCAACCAATTGCTCTTACGGCTTCTTTGAATGCTCTTCCACACAATAAATCATGTACTATTTTATCACCTGGTTTTGCCAAGTGTTGAACTAGAATCGCTAATGCATAATCTCCAGGTAGAACGTCGCCTGTTTCATCCATAAACACTATTCTATCTGCATCTGCATCAAAAACCGCTCCTAAAACAGCTCCTTCTGATTTTATTTTTTCTCTTACTTGAGTATGTGCGTCTGTTTTTAATGGATTTAAGCTATGCGCAGGATTCTCTAAATTATAACCCATATTCAAACCAATGTAATCAACTCCCACCTTGTCCAGAACCTTTTTCAGTATTGGACCTGCCATAGCATTGCTTGCATCGACAACTATTTTCAGTCCTTTAAATTCACCGATTGCACTATTTATTATAAAATTAACATATTCATCTTCATAGTTCGTATTTGTTACGTTTCCTTTTGTTTCTGTCAAAGGAATTTTTTTCAATTCTCCTGAATCTATTAATTCTTGTATTTCTTTATATCCAGAGTCATAGCCCATGAATCCATCTTTCTTCATTGCCTTAAGACCATTGTATCCACTAGGAAGATGACTTGCAGTAATCATAACACCTGCATCAAATCCTTTTTTATACTTAAAATAATAAAACATTGGAGTTGTAGCAAGCCCACTATAGGTAACGTTGGACCCCTGATCTGTAACTCCTTTCATAAAAGCTCTGGCTAAATCTTCAGACCCCTTCCTTGCATCTCTACATACCAAGAAATTTTTTGCTTTGAGAAGTATAACCATTGCCCTGCCAATATTATAGGCGAGCTCTTCATTCACCTCTTCTGGATATTTCCCACGAACATCGTAGGCCTTAAAAATGTCCATCTATAGAAATCCTCTCCATCCTTCTTCGGCTCTTTTGAATCTTTCAGGTGTTCCTGTGTCAAACCATTGTCCACTGAACGGATAACCACACAGTTCTTCATCGGTCGCCAGTTTTGGAAATACATCTGTTTCAAGCATTGCAAATCCTTCCGGAATCATGTCTATAACCATTGGGTCAAGTATGTAGAGTCCTGCGTTTATCAGCTTTGAAGGTTCTGATCCTTTTGACGGTTTTTCAACAAAAGTCATTATTTTGTTTCCGTTAAGAACCGCTACTCCATACATGCTTGGTTCTTTAACGGTTGTGAGTGCTATTGTTGCACAACCTTTGTTTGCATGATGAAAAGAAAACATATCATTCAGATCAACGTCTTTCAGTTCATCCGCATTGCACATCACAAATGATTCTTTTAATAAATGTTTGGCCAGTTTCAATGGACCTGCCGTTCCAAGCGGATTCTTTTCTTCAATGTAGGTTATGTTAACTCCGAATTTTTTTCCATCTCCAAGTTTTTTCTTTATCAAATCGGCTTTGTAACCAACCGATATGATAATGTCTTTTATTCCAAATTTCTTGAATAGTTCTATATTATACTGTATGATGGGTTTTCCCTGAATCTCCATTAGCGGCTTTGGCAAACCTCTGCTCAGAAGCTTTAGTCGCTTTCCTTTTCCGCCTGCAAGAATTACTGCCTTTGTTGGTTTATCAACGCCCATTGCTCTTCTAAGAAGCATTTCTACGGCATGGCTTCGGTTCTTTATTCTGGAACCATCTACACTCAAATCTATATTTTCAAGAAGTCCCCTATCAAGCGTTAACGTCACCCTCTCTTTCATCTTAAGACCCGAAAAAACAACAAGAGTATTTAAACTTTTTGATTTATATGATGAAGTGTGATGTGGTGTGATTATTTTTTTCCGAACTGCCACATGAAGTTGAAATGGTTTCTATAGGTTTTTGCAATTTCTCTGTTATTAATAACTATTGCCATTATCTCATTCTTATCAGGGCGAGGTAAAAGAGTTACAACCAGATTACCACAGATGTCAATCATTGAAGGTGATTTGAACTTATTAGGCAGAAACTTTATTTCCCAAAGCTGTTCCCTATCACTTTTCTTTGTTGCTCGAAGATATTCATAATAGAGTGCTTTGACATGCATTTTTTTCTCAAGTCTTTTTTTATTCCAAAGTTCATGCCTGTGTTTTAAAACCTGCCTGTTCATGCTGCTTCCGCCAATGGCATAAAGAGTTGCATTTTGCTCAAGCATCATATTGTATGCAGTCATCACACCTTCAGGTCCTTTGAAATAATGGACTGCCTGACGTTTCTGCCGATGCTCATACATCGTATTCAGTTCTGGAATTATTTCTCTGATGTTTTCCTTCTTTGTTTCAAGAAGAGCCAAAAGATGTTCTGGATTTGAAGGTTCATAGAATGTCTTTTTGGATCTCATCACAGAACTGATAAGCCCCTTTATCATCAGCCTTTCTATGACATCGTAAACATTTACCCTGTGAACTCCTGATTTTTTGGTTATTTCACCAACAGATGCAGCACCAAGGTCAAGCAGAGCCATGTATACTCTCGCTTCATTCACAGATAGTCCAGCATCAAAAAGCACACTAATGTCCATAGCTCTTTTAATGAGGACAAATATATAAATCTTTCGAATGTAGTAATAGTTGTTACTACAAATGTTTATATAGTAATATGTATTACCACTAGTAGATGAAAGAAGAAAAAAACCTACTCAAAGAAAAACAATTAATTCTAAAAAATAGAGAATGGTATCATCAGAGATTTGACGGTTCTCCATATCTCATCCACATGATTGCAGAAAACGAACTGCGAGATGAAAGAAGAAAGAAACGAGTTGGAGGAAGCCATACTCTAAGGGTTTGTTTTTTCCAGAACGACAGAGCAGACTGGTACATAATCATGGAAGACTTGAAAAAGACAACCAAAGCAATGATTAGACTTGCTAAAACAGAGCCAACACTGAGTAAAAAACTTCTAAAAGACTGGGAAAAAGACGAAAAAGCATTCTTTGAAACATGCAAGTATGTCAAAACAGTTGACCTTGAAAAACTATCGAACAATCAGCTGATTAAACTTCACAACATGTTCTTCAAGGCAGGTTCCAAGAGATTCACATCAAGCTCCATAATCGATGGATTCGCCCTTGGAAGCGATGAAATAATCGCAGCAATGGTAATAAAGATGCTAAAAGAAAAAGGTCTGGAGAAGAACTATCCGCAGATATTCTCAAAACTTACAGCACCTGTTAAACAATCGTTCATCAACGAAGCAGAGATATCACTTCTGAGACTTGCAAAACACATCAAGAAAAACAACGAACTGGCGGCATGCATAAAGAAAAAAGGACCAAAAGATTGTGTGAAAATGCTGGATGCATTTCCAGAAATAAAAAAAGAAATGAAAAAACACATTGAAAACTATTACTGGTCAAAGAACAACTATGTGATGTCCTATTATCTCGATGAAGCGCATTGGTTTGAAGAAATGAAAGACATGTTCAAACAGAATTTAGACATTGATGAACAGATAAGAAAAATAAAGACCACACCAGGAAGAAACAGACTTGTTAAAATGGAACTTATGAAAAAACTGAAGATTACAAAGCACCTGAAGACTCTTCTGGTAATATCAGAAGACCTGACCTGGTGGCAGGACGAAAGGAAAAGAGCCACATACTGGAACTCTGACTACTCAACAAAAATATTGACTGAGATAGGAAAAAGAACCGGTTTTTCACTGCATGAGCTCAAATACATGATTCCTGAAGAAGTGTCAGAAATATTCAAAAAATCCATAACAAAAAAAGAAGCTAAAGAAAGAATGAAATCATGTGCACTGCTGTGGGTTCCTGGAAAGTTCCAGGTAATTACAGGAAAAGACGTTGAAAAACTCAGATATACAATTTTAGGGGATCAAAAAAAGTCAGACATAAAAGAATTCACAGGACTCTGCGCGTCCGTTGGAAAAGTCACCGGAAGAGTAAAAATCTGCAAGAGTGCAACAGAGGTTGGGAAGGTTAAGAAAGGTGACATTCTGGTTGCCATAATGACCAGACCAGACTATGTAATTGGAATGAAAAAAGCAGCAGCAATTGTTACAAACGAAGGCGGAGTCACATCCCACGCAGCAATTGTTGCAAGAGAGCTGGGAATACCCTGCATCATAGGAACAAAAATAGCAACACAGGTTCTGAAAGACAACGATCTGATAGAAGTCGATGCGGACAAAGGGAAAGTGACAATATTATAGAGAATCCCAAATCATATCAAACATCATCTGCATTGTATGTTTATAACTTTCATTCTCAATTACAATTGCAATAGGTTCTTTTTTCTCAAAATTAAATATCAATACTTTGTTATTATACATAAAAAAACCTGTTTCATATTTATGCTTAATAATTTTATAATCTACTAAAATTTTGGTTAATGGCTCATCATCAATAAGAAGTCTTATCTTGATCCCTGCCTTCTTCCTTCGCTCGACAAAGTTTGGAAAATAATGCTGCAACAGTTCTTCCATTGCTTTTTTTGGAGATAAACCATCATAGTGTTTTGTCTCTGTCAATAGTTTTTCCATAACTGTCTTTACTCCTGCTTTACCTTCAAACAAGGTTATCTTTGGTTTTTCTGTTACAGAATTTTGTATTGTTTCTAAGTCTGGGAGAATGCTTCGTATTTTTCTTTCCTTTTCTTTAAGTATATGTATAAACTTGCTTGGTGATGCGGCTTCAAAGTATTTCTTCTTGTCTTTGACAACATAGCTTACAAGTCCTTTGTCTGCTAAAGAATCAAGAACCTCATAAGTAAGAGTCCTATATATGTTAGCTCTCTTTGATATATCTGTCACAGAGATGCTTCCAAGTTCCAGACATGCTTTGTAAACTTTTATTTCATTGTCATTGAGTCCGAATTCTTTGAGTTCTGCTTCCATATCACTATATAATACTCTGAAATTTATAAATGTTGTCGTAAAATATTGACAACAAACATATATATAGTATTACTACTATCTAATAGTGAAGTAAACTAAAGAGGGTTGATAAAATGAAACAAAAACTTATACACGCTACAAATTCAAATCCTGTTTTCGTAGCAGATATGCATGAATTAGTTGAACCAAACAAAGAAGCCAGAGCAATCTGGAACAACCTGAATGGCAAAATGCCATCAGACAAAGAATTATCAAGTGTCTACAATAATTCTGTGGATCCGTTGATAGAAATAATAAAAAACAATAAACCTATGTCATACACACCACACCCACTATATGCAGAAAAAAAGTATCCAACATATGTAGTTTCTCTGGGTGATATGGTTGTAAACAGAGTTAATTTTGGAACTGGAACAGAGAAATCAATCATAGGAAAACTTGGAAAGAAAGCCAGGGAGATTGGAGTTCCTCAGCATGAATTCATTGCGGATAATTATAAGGAACATCTTGGTGAGATAGAAGATTGGGCCTACAGAAATTCCTTTTGGACAGAAAAGAGGTTTAATAGGATTAAAGGGATTGCAAATTTATGTAAATTCCCTGTTTTTATTCATCTAAATGGTAATGCAGATACTCTTTCTTCATATGTTACAAGAGAAATACTGAATGCAGATTTCAAAAGTCCAAATGAGATATTTGAAGATTATTTTAGATGGGAAGGGAAAATGGTGTTTGCAAAGGATAAGCCTAAAATAATTAGTTTTGATAATAATATTTGTCAATCTGGAAAATTCAGGTTAACATCTCCTGACTTCGATATGGATGATGAGCCAGATGATTTAGAATATAAATGGTCAGGTGGATATAGTATAGGTAAGGAAGAATATCCTTCAGTGGTTAATGATGTAGACTTGCAAACTGTTCTTATACCTCACACTTTAGAATGGAAAACTCAAACTGCCGAAGTTGAGAAACTTTTGAAAGAGTCAAAACTAAAACCCAGAAATTCAATGCTTTTAATCCACGAACCATTGAGTTACGAACCATTTACTAAATCTCAAAACATTGAAGGAATAGAAGCATATAGAAGAGCTCTGAATTTGATGCCTCCAGAAACAGTAGTTGTACATGGACATACACATGCAAAAGACTTAGTAAAATATGAGTTTGAAGGTCATAGAGTGTACCAAGTTCCGCCAAACACAGGAGTTCATATAAATCAGATAAAATGAAATGGAATATATTGGTTAACAGGGATAGGGACTTCCTCAAGAATTGTCTACTTTATGAGTCATTCGTGGAGAACTACAAGCAAACATGGGGAATCCCCCACCCTCCTTTTTTAACGGACAGAGAAGGAAATACATTCACACATTACATCTCATTTGAAGCACACACAAATCTTGACAATGAACTCATAAAACACATCGGAAAGAAGAAGATAATTAAAAAAATGGAAACAGAAGGTGTGAAGAGGTTCAACAGACTAATAGATTTCTGTAAAAAAAATAGAAATTACAAACAATTCAGTAAACAACAGTTGTTAAAAACCATCAAAGAATATTTTTATCTATACAAAAAAGCCTATCCTCACTTTCAAATAATTGTAAACTTCACCTACTGCAAAAAGATAGCCAAAACTTTGTCAGAAGAAGAAGGATTGAGGCTTGCAAAGTTCAGATATTTCGGAAGGTCATCATTTGAAAAAGCGCACGAGTATTCAGAGCCATTATTCAGAGAAATTGGGAGAAGGTTTAATCAAAGTGTTCAAGAAATAAAATTTTTGACACCCGGAGAAATATGCGACCTTCTCGATAATAAAGAAGTTGATATAGATAAAAAAATCAAGGACAGGCAAAAATGTTTCTTTGTTCATCTCAACGGAAGGTTCATACTTGTGGATAATGCAAACATAGTTTTCAAAAGCGAAGAAATGACTGAACTCAAAGGAAATGTCGCTTTCAAGGGAAAGTACACTGGAATAGTCAGAGTGGTCATAAGCATTGAAGATATGAAAGGTTTCAAAGAGGGAGAAGTTTTAGTTGTTAGGGAAACTGTGCCTGAATTCGTAACCCTAGGAATAAACAAGGCAGGAGCAATAGTTACCAATGAAGGAGGCATAACCTGTCATGCAGCGATTATTTCAAGAGAACTTAAGATTCCATGCATTGTTGGAACAAAGAATGCCACAAAGATGCTGAAGAACGGAGATGAAGTGGAAGTCGATGCAATAAAAGGGATTGTGAATATTCTCAAACAATCTCCCCGATAAAATAATCTCTTTTTACTTTTACAACTTTAACATTTAATTCTTTTCCAAGTAAGTTTTTTCCTTTAACAACTATTGGTCTGTAATAGTCATTTCTTCCAACAAAGCTTCCGGGTTTTCCCTTATCATCAACAATTATTTTTCCCTTCCAGCCAAGCCATTCTTTGTTGTCAATTAAAACCAAATTAAGTTCCGTTAGTTTCTTTGACCTTGCTTTCTTTTCTTTGGTTGGCAGTGCTTTCAGTTCCAATGCCTTTGTGCCGCTTCTTGGATAAAATTTTGAAATGTTTACAACTTCAAACTTTAGTTCTTTTACCAAATCAAGAGTATCTTCAAACTCTTTTTTAGTTTCTTCTGGAAAGCCACATATTATATCGGTAGCGATAGTGATTTTCGGAATTTCTTTTCTAAGCTTTGCTACGGAGTCTTTAAAGTCTTTAACAGTGTAAGGCCTATTCATAGCTTCTAAAACTCTATCATTACCTGACTGAACTGGAATGTGAATAAACTTAAACATTCGCTCATCCTTGAAAACCTGAATTAATTCTTTCAGGTCTCTTTTCACATGCTCAGGATTTATCATACCAAGTCTTATTCTGAAATCTTTTGGTATTTCAAGTATCTTACCTAGTAATACTGGAAGAGTTGTTTTGATATCAAGACCATAGGCACCTGTATCTTCGGATGTGAGCCAGACTTCCTTTACGTCTTCATTAAGAGCCATTCTTATTTGCTTTATAATTGACTCCGGACTGAATGAAAGAACGCCACCTCTAGCCTGCTTTGTCTTGCAAAAAGTGCAGTTACCCATACAGCCTGAAGATATGGGAATTATTTCAACCAAAGGATTCTTTCTTATTCTAGGAAGATTTAGTTTTACATCTCTGGTGTGTTCCAGCAAATGAACAATGTTTCCTTTCATGGTTTCATCGGCCACCTGAACAATGTTGTGAATCTGCTTGACACCAATCAAAGAATAGTCTTGGAGAACAGGATTATTTTTGTCGGACTGAGGAATGCAGCCTGCAACAATGACTTTTTGTTTCAGTCTTTTTAGTTCTGAGAAAAACTTTTTCTCCGAAGGATCCTTAACAGTGCAAGTGTTAATTAAAACTAAATCTGCTTTAGTCTCATCATTAACTATCTCATAATCTGCCTGATGCAGCTGTCCTGCCATGAACTCAGAATCTGCCTGATTATGAGCACAACCATAGGTTTTCACGTAAACTTTAGTCATGAAAGAAGTAGAATTTGCTTGTTTTCATAAACCTTTTTATTTGTAGCAATGTTACTCTCTGTCATGAAACGTGAAGAAGAAGCAAAAAAGCTTATAGATATCCTAAAGAGTGATGCTCCGTATTATCAAAAGAGATTTGACCAGTTGATTCTTTTTTCTAAAGCCCGATTCGATAGTGGAGATGAATATAAGGCAAGGGAGATAGCGGTCTGTGCAGAGACTGAGTTGAAAAATCAGTTTAAAACAGATTTCAAACAAAGAACAGAATCCAATCAAATCCAGTTTTTTGAGAATTACATAAAGTTTATGTCCTTGGCAAAAGAGATAAACTATCACACCCAATATTTTGCTGAGATAGAAGAAAGAGTTGTGAAAGTAGGAAAAATGAAGTTAACCATAATAGCTCCAAAAATATACCTACCATACGAAGCTTAATCCTTCTTTTCAACAAACTATATAAATAGAAATATATTATTGTTTTCAAGGTGGTTAGGTATGACTGAAGATGAAGAAATAATGAAAGAGGAAGAACTTGTTTTTCCAGAAGATTATTATCCCTATGATTCTGAAGATTTAAAGAGTGTAATTCAAGGATTTGCCAGTCAGATAAATCTAGCATACAGACAAAATGTTAATGTTGAATTTGATGGAAATATAAACGCAGTTATTGTTGCAGGAATGGGTGGAAGCGCCATTGCAGGTGACCTGCTGGAAACCTGTTTGAAAGATGACCCAACACCAATTGGAGTTTGCAGAGGTTACAATCTCCCAAAGGATGCAGACAAGGAAACACTGGTCATTGTAAGCAGCTATTCAGGAAACACAGAAGAAACACTTTCAGCCTATAAGGATGCGCTCAGAAAGTCATGCAAAATAGTTGCCATAACAACCGGCGGAAAGCTTGCACAGCTATGCCAAGCCAGTAGAACACAGATTATAAAAATTCCGACAGGAATGCAGCCAAGAGCTGCTTTGGCATATTCATTCTTTCCAATGCTAAAACTAATGGAACATTTAAGAATCACAAATAATAAAGAAAAAGAAGTTGAGACATTGATTAAAAATCTTGACAAAAAAGTTTTTCTGGAAACAGGAATCAGTCTGTCTGAAAAAATGTTTGGTAAAATACCGCTAATCTACTCTTCCGAAATTATGGAAGCAGTTGCCTACAGATGGAAAACCCAGATAAATGAGAATGCAAAAGCAATGGCTTTCAGCAACGTGTTTTCAGAGCTAAACCACAATGAGATGCAGGGAATAGAAAACCTTAATGCAGAGTTTTGCTGTGTTATGCTAAGAACAGACAAGGATCAGCACAGAGTTTCCAAAAGAATGGACATTACAAAGGAACATCTAAGAAAAAAAGGTATAGATGTAACAGACATAGCCATCAAAGGAAACACTCTTCTGACAAAACTATTCACAGCGATTTACATGGGTGACTGGACATCATACTTCCTGGCACTAAGATACAAAACAAATCCAACACCAGTACCAATAATAGAAAAGTTCAAAAAAGAACTCGGAACCTACATTGCATAAATATTAATTTCTAAAAAAAAAGAGGTAGGGGGAGATGCAGAAATGCAAATAGAGCTAGAAACAATACTAGAAAAAGAATTAAACAAAGTAAAAGAGTTAGCAAAGTTTAACGCTGGTTTGGTTGATTATGTTGGAAAAATTCTTGAAAATAAAGATTATATGATTATAATGGACCCTGCAGTAGATAATTTTAATATGAAAAAAGGTGAAGATGAGTTTTTTCAAAAAACATTGGACATAATTAGTTTCTTAGGAAAATTTACTGAAGAAAAAGAAGTTAGTTACTACATGAAAAATCGTTCTTATCAAATAATTGAAAATCTTGGATGGGTTAGAACCACTAGAAAAAAAGTTGGAAAAATAGGAAAGAGAGAAATCTATCTAAAAGGAATATTAACAAAGGAAGGTAGAGAAGTGTATGAGGGTTATTTAGAACTGCAAAAACAATTTCCTACATTAAATCTTTATTCTTGAACTTATGCTTGTTCAAACTGGTGAATTTCTTGACAAATCTTTCAATCAAAAAAGATGGTCCGCCCTTAAGATAGAAATAACCGCTGACTGCAACCAATAGTGCTGCACCGGCATCTATGATTAAATCCCACATTGTATCTACAATTCCGCTCTTTAGCATATTCAAACCGAAGAATGAATCCATTGCAAACTCAAAAATCTCCCAGAGAGCACCTATTGCAAGTGCAAAAGAGAAAACAAAGAGCGCAGCCACAAAAGGAGAGAAGACTACTTTATGAGTATAATACAAAGAAAACACTATCATAAAACCAATAAGTGCAATCATAATGGCAGACATTCCGTGAAGCAACAAGTCCCACCAGGGAACACGCAGATAAAAATCCCTAACCTCTCCAAGAATCATACTTCCATACAAAAAGAGAGCAAACAACACTTCAAACTCAGGGGGGAGTATTAATTCAAATCTTTTCTTTATCATTGAAGGAACAAAAGAAATTATTAATACAAGAATTGAAAGCACAATATAGGCAAAGTTCTGTTTAATTATGGATGTTATTAACACCAAAAGGATGGATAACTTCACAGCCCAAGATATGGAAAGAAGTATTTTATCCTTCCTAGGAAGCAACTTAAATATTTTCTTCATAAGAAATAATTAGATTATATAGTATATAAATCTTGTCCAAACCAAGATTTATGTTCAAAAACATTTTTGTTTTTGTTATATAAAGTTGTTGGCTCAAGTATATAAAAGAAAAAAGATTTCTGTATTGGATGAGCGGAACCATCGAAAACCTTGTACCGACAGACATGATATTTAAACCAGGCAACCATACAAAACTGCTATGGAAGTCCAACATAAAGTATAATCTGTTCATTGATTCCATCATTCTAGAGAAATACAATGATATCTATGTAAAGATTCTAAAAGCTCATATCACTGATTATGGAACCATGTTTCCAATTGAAGGAGTCCTAAAATCCTATGGAATGATGAGAAATGGAAAGACAAAAACAAAGCTGAATTTTATAATCCCACTATTGAACCAGCAGGGGATAACAACTGACTATGACAAAGGAATGCTAAAAGCGATAATCTATCCTGACAAAAGGATGCTGGAAACAGTGACTCCTGAATTCCAGACGTTGGATGCAGCAGAAGGAGTCAAGATAGAAGAAATAGGTTTTATACCAATTACAAAGTTTTAAAAAGAGACTGAGTTTCCAAAGCAACATAACGGAGGTCTAACTAGCAGCGACCGAAGCTGTGAAGAAAGGCGAGAATGAAAAGAAGTTCCAGACGATGGAAAAAGAAAGGTCAAATGCGTTGGAAGTGGCAACGTAAAAAGATGAAAAAAGAAAAGAGAAAACGACAGAATAAGTGATTCTAATTCTACTCATTCTTCATTGCTAATATATTATAGAATACATCATTCGGATATTCTGTGACAGACTGAATCTCGAATCCTGTTTTTCGAAGACTTCTCAGAACATCTTCTTTTCCTGTGTAATACTCAACTATTCCTTTTGAAGCAAATCTTTTTTCATGGTTTAGGCTGAGAATCTTGTCATCAAGCACTGCCTCATCTATCATGCCTTCTTCGAATCCTTTCTCAAGGTTCATCTGTATCATCCCATAATATTCATTTATAGGATCCATCATTCCTTTTCTGTCTTCAGAAAGATTTTCATCTATCAGCGGAATTACAACCTCCTCCTCATTTATCTCGACCACATTGTATCCGATAGTTTTTAGGTGGCCAGGCAGATTTTCTGAATATTTTATATGAACCATTCCCTGGTTATCTAAAACAACATTGTTTCCGTGCGGATAGTCTTTGGTTGTCTCTGTTTTTGAAGAATTCCTTTGATCAATAACTACATATTTATCTTCATCTGCAACATCTTCTCCCAGAAAATTGTTCAGTTTCCCGATAAGAGTATTTATCTTTTGTTCACTGTACTTCATGTCAACGTTTCCTGTTCCAAAGTGCAGAAACCCGCCATTCTCAAGTGCGTTGTAGTAGTTTGCTACTATTCTGTCAAGGTCAGCCAGAGTAGGAGTTACATGGTGTGTCACAAGTGTTGCGTCAATCATGTCAATAGAATTGTCAGGTATTCCTATTCCACTTTTTAGATTGCTGTTAAGATAGTTTATTGTTCCTGACTCAAGATTTTCAGGATTGATTTCTGTGTCTGTGCATTCACCTATTTTGAAATATCCTTTATCAAAGAATCCTAGCTTTGTAAGGCCACTAACTGATTCTGCAACTCTTTTTGTATCAAACACATAATCCTGCAAAATTATAAGGCCATCTCCCATCATATTTTTTACTCTTTTCCTGTCTCTTGAGAAAGGAAGCATCTGTGGACCCGGTCCTATGATAAGGAATCTCTTGTCACCTTCTATAGAACTCAGGACCCTGTCTGCTATGTCAAACAAAGTATTATGAAGGTTCATCATGTATGCAGGTGCTGCTTTTGTGTATGCGTCTGAAAACGCATTTGCAGCGTCCCTTTCAAGAGTTTTTCTGGCCATGAAAGAGAATAAACCCACTCATATTTATAAATATTTCTATGAATTACTACTTAAAAGTGACATAAATAGTATGTTTTATAAATAATAAAGTATTACCAAGCACCATGAACAACGACCTTGATTCAAAGATAGATGATATTAAGAATGCTTATGCAGGAAAGATCATAATTGACAGGCATAACAATATCAAACACAAGATAATCTCTATGCCAAAGATGCTGTACTTCGGCACGTATAAAATATTCCTGCCCTACATAAATTCAATTATAGGTGAGATAGGTAGAAAAGACATGATCAATCAAGGAGTCCTTAACTGGTACATACACAATAACCCAAGAGCATTTCTGGTTTTCACAGCCAGAACAAAGAAAGATAGTCCTTTAAGAGTTTTTAATACACTCATCAAACAAGCCGAAGAGGTCAGCAAAATAAAAGGAGAAACATACATGGCTGCATACTCAGAAACCATACCTCCAGCAGTAATCGAAAGATTTGGATGGGAAACAGAACCTATAAACGATGGATACAAGTTTGAGAAACACATAGCCATTCTTTAAGAAAAATTTATATAAACCTATTATTTAACGCTGTTAATGAATCCTTTAATCTACATCTTCGGAAGTGTCATTGCAGTTTCCTTAATTGCAGTCATAGCAATCATTCCTTATCTTTTCAAAAAAGAGATGACAAAGAGAAAGCTGGTTGTCATTCTAAGTCTTTCCGTCGGAACTTTGCTTGGAAGCGTCTTTGTTCATTTCATGCCTGAAATGGCAGAGCATGGCTACACTCTGGGAATCGGACTGAGTGCACTGGCAGGTTTTCTAGCGTTTTTCATATTAGAAAGATTTATTCACTGGCATCATTCAGACAAATGTCATAACGAAGCTGAAAAAAAAGTTCACAGCCACGCATACCATCTGGCACCATTAAACATTATTGGAGATGGAATACACAACTTCCTGGACGGTCTGGTTATCGCAGGAACATATCTTGTAAGCATTCCTCTGGGAATTGCAGCAACCATATCAATAATATTCCACGAAGTTCCCCAGGAAATAGCAGATTTTGGAGTTCTGCTCTACGCCGGAATGTCAAAGACAAAAGCAGTTCTTTTCAATTTTCTATCGGCAATAACTGCGATAATAGGTGCAATAGTTGGAGTTGTGCTGGTAGGTAAAACAGAACATTTCTCAGCATACATAGTTC
Organism: archaeon; assembly: GCA_043822105.1. Taxonomy (GTDB): domain Archaea; phylum Nanobdellota; class Nanobdellia; order Woesearchaeales. The sequence goes on from JBDRCD010000012.1 coordinate 42,483, forward strand.
CATTCGCAGCAGGAAGTTTCATATACATTGCAGCATCAAATCTTGTTCCAGAGCTTCACAGACACTGCAAGACATGGGATTCAATATTACACGTTCTGGCAATCGTTGTAGGAATAGGAATAATGGTTGCACTTGCAGTTTTCATGCCTGAAATTCATTAGTTTCAACCCAATTCGAAGTCTTGAACAGTATTATATACTAATTATAACATACTAGTTTTATGACCTCAATAGCAGAAGGTGGGTGTTATATGCCTCCCTATTACAACACCCCAACCCTTTTTGGAACTCCAATAAAGTACTTAGCACCCTACTTCTTTATTTGTCTGTTTCTAGGCTCAACAGTATTTACTTTGCTATTCATCTTTAACAGAAAAAAAATGATTGACCTTCCATTGTCATTAATGATAATAATATCCCTACTTTCATTTCTAATACCATTCATTCTGTTCGCATTATTCAGACCAATAAGAATTTTCTATTAACAGAAAAAGTTATAAATGATTTGTACAACCTCTTTCTCGGGTGATAAATATGGGATTAGGAAATTATATAATATATCTAATTGGACTTGTTTGTCTTATATGGGTAATTTACGACGTTGTCGCTGTCAACAAAAAGCTAAGCGTAGGAATGAAAGTCCTATGGATTATTCTAGCAATCTTGTTCAGCATTATAACAGCAATTGTGTATTACTTTGTATATAAGAAGTAAATATAATCTTTTTTTATTTTTTATATGTTTATTTTAAACTTCTCAAAAAGCTCATTATTTTCCAATAAATTATTAAACATATGATATCTTGGTTTACTGCCAACCACCAACATTTCTAAAGCCCTTCTTGCTTGAGCTGGATTTCTGACCTGACCTTTTTTATAAAGTTCATCAACAACATTAGGGTTTGCTATTGCAGCGTAAAATTCATCTTCATGATAGAATCTTATTGTAGGAACAAAATCAAAAACCATTTTCTTCCTTCCTTCTTCTTCAGCTCTAGTTTTTGGATGTATTAAAATAGTTGGCTTTGCCATCATCGTAGCGTTTCGTAGCTCTTCTTCAGTTCCAGGACTATCACATTCTTCAGGATAATAGCCAATAATAATATCTGATCTAGCTACAAAATAGTTAATATCTCTGTGTATAGTATGAGCTCTATCAACAAGTGTGAACTCTGTATCAGCCAAAACTATCGGATTTATTGCCAGTATATATTTTTGTGCCTCCTTTGAAAATTCTCCAATTTTTGTCTCATTATCTAATTTTCTTTGTATTTCTGCGTCTGTCTTTTCTGTTCCATTAATCTTTGCATTAGAAATTGGACCTACTAAATAACCAATAACAGGAAGTCTACCGGCTATATTATAATCATAAAGCATCTTTAATATGCTTATTTCTGCGTTTCTTCTAGGCATTACAATATTCCTAACAGAATCATAACCATTCACATCCATTTTTTTATCAGAGTAATTATTTATAATTTCAATAGCTCTTTTTCGTTTTCCAGTAACAGAATCACCATAGGAGATTGATAATTCTGATTCTATATTCATCCAAAAAAGCAACCTCTCTTTATCAGTAGGATAAATAGTTCCTTTTAGTTTATTCTGCACAATTTTTGGAGCATCTATTAATGTAATAATAGCATCTATACTTTTTACATCATCAAATAAAATAAAATCATCCGGTGATCTAACCCTACTTAAAATTGAACGTTCACCATCAATCATAGATATAGGTGTATCAACAAGTATTGATTCTTCTTTTTTAACATCTTTCAATCTACTTTTTGTTTCATTAACAGTTGATTTCCCAATCGCTTCTTTCAAAAGATAATCCAACGAAGGAACATTCTCTGGTTTTGTAGAATAAAGATCAAAAGCAATATCCTTAAAAATATTTCCTAAAGATATAGACTGAGTATTATGTTTTAATATTTTCTCAGTAGAAGAATATTTTATAACCTTATCAATTACTTCCGACTTTCCTATCTTCGGAATTCCGGTAACAATTATGTGTGCCACTTCGTAAAAAAGGTAATGCCTGCACGCTTATAAAGGTTTAGAAGGAAAACTATTCAAAAATTATTTTTTTCTAAAATCATCATACCTTTTAATCACAAACTTTATAAAGCGACAATTTTTCCTATGGATTCTCAACAAATTAACATAAACATGCGAAAATCCGAATCGAGATTTTCTACACATCAGCTCCGATTCTGTCAGAGACCATTTAGGTCGTTCGCATGACGAAAGTATCATACAACAATAGATGCTTGATGTAATGCTCAAGTATTGGTAGGAATGTAATGCAAAAAACCAGCTCTAGAAATAGAGCCAATTTTCTTAAACTTTTGTGAACGATATTAATGCGACCAATAAAACGTACTTAAATAAAAGGATGTAAAAAAAGTAGTTCTTGCGGCATTCAATTTATTGAATATAAGAACTACACACAGTTCCCGTTGATCCTGCGGGAGGTTGCTGCTATTGGGATTCGACTAAGCCATGCAAGTCTTCTCGTAAGAGAGGCAAAATGCTCAGTAACACGTCGTTAATCTGCCCTTAGGTCAGGGATACCCTCGGAAAACTGAGGCTAATACCTGATAAGAGATTATATCTGGAATGATTTATCTCCTAAACTCGCGCCTAAGGATGAGTCGGCGCCGGATTAGGCTGTTGGCGGGGTAATGGCCCACCAAACCGAAGATCCGTACGGGCCTTGAGAGAGGTAGCCCGGAGAAGGACACTGAGATACTGGTCCTAGCCCCACGGGGTGCAGCAGGCGCGGAACCTCTACAATGCACGCAAGTGTGATAGGGGGATCCCAAGTGCTTATGCTTTGCATAGGCTTTTGCCAAAGCTAAATCCTTTGGCGAATAAGTGGTGGGCAAGACTGGTGCCAGCCGCCGCGGTAACACCAGCGCCACAAGTGGCAATCGCGTTTATTGGGCCTAAAGCGTCCGTAGCCGGTTCAGCAAATCTTTTGTGAAATCGTCAGGCTTAACTTGACGGATTGCAGAAGACACTACTGAACTCGGGACTGGGAGGAGTCAGAAGTATTCTGGGGGGACCGGTAAAATGGTATAATCCCCAGAGGACTACCAATGGCGAAGGCATCTGACTAGAACAGATCCGACGGTGAGGGACGAAAGCCAGGGGAGCGAACCGGATTAGATACCCGAGTAGTCCTGGCCGTAAACGCTGCGAGCAAGGTGTTGCACAAACTACGGGTTTGTGCAGTGTCGAAATGAAGATGTTAAGCTCGCCGCCTGGGAAGTACGGTCGCAAGACTGAAACTTTAAGGAATTGGCGGGGGAGCACCACAAGGGGTGCGGCGTGCGGTTTAATCTAACTCAACGCAGAGAATCTCACTAGGGGCGACGGCAGGATGAAGGTCAGTCTGAAGGGCTTACCTGACGAGCCGAGAGGTAGTGCATGGCCATCGTCAGCTCGTGCTGTAAAGTGTCCTCTTAAGTGAGGCAACGAGCGAGACCTGTATTTACAATTGCTAACGACTGTTTACAGGATCGAGCACATTGTAGAGACTGCCCTGGAAACAGGGAGGAAGGTGCAGGCTACGGTAGGTCTGTATGCTCCGAATCTCCTAGGCTACACGCGCGCAACAATGGTGAGGACAATGGGATGCGACTCCGAAAGGAGAAGCTAAACCTCTAAACCTTATCTCAGTTCAGATTGAGGATTGTAACTCATCCTCATGACGACGGAATCCCTAGTAATCGGGTTTCATCATAGCCCGGTGAATATGTCCCTGCTCCTTGCACACACCGCCCGTCAAGCCAACCGAGCAGGGTTTTGGTAAAATCCAGTTTATTGATTGGGTTGAATCTAAGCTCAGTGAGGTGGGCTAAGTCGTCACAAGGTAACCGTAGGGGAACCTGCGGTTGGATCACCTCCTTTTTATTTTATAATAATTTTTTGCATTCCTACCATTTATGATTATACAGATGGGCTTGTAGCTCAACCTGGTAGAGCATCGCCTTTGCAAGGCGGGGGCTTCGGGTTCGAATCCCGACAAGTCCATATTCCATTCATGGAATTTGGAGGCGTCGGTCCCAAAAATCTCTGATTTTTGATATCGACAAGTCCACTCAATTCACATTCATAAATTCTTTACAAGGCTCAATAGCTAAACCTATTGATCCGTGGCCAAAATGTGGTCATTACACAACGCTCAAAAATCATTGATTTTTGGCGTACACAACATATGTTGTGTTATATCACGTTAATGAGGCCGTGCATACAAGAAGTCTTTGCATCAAAAAATAAAAATTAAGCTATTAGGTGAATAGCTTGGCTCGAAAAGCGACGAAGGATGGGACAAGCTCCATTATGTCCCGGCGAGGTGCAAGTAGCCTTTGAACCGGGAATTTCCGAATGCGACTTCGTCTTGAATCCGAAAGGATAGTTAACGCAGGGAATTGAAACGTCTTAGTACCTGCAGGAAAAGAAAACAATAGTGATGCTGTGAATATCGGCGAGAAAAAACAGCACAAGGCAAACTGAATCTGCTGTAGAAATGCAGTAGAGATGTGGTGTAGTAGGACTGCCTTTTAATCCTCCTCAAAGGATTTGAAGTTTTCTGGAACGTGATACCATAGAGGGTGATAGTCCCGTAAGAGAACTTTGAGAGGGTGTGGCAGTATCCTGAGTAGTGCCTCTTGGATATGAGGTATGAAGCTAGGAGACAACAACTCCTAACCTTAAATATTAATCGAGTCCGATAGCGAAAGAGTACCGTGAGGGAACGCTGAAAAGAACTCTTGATAGAGAGTTAAAAGATCTTGAAACCTAATAGTCATGGAGGGATACTCCTCTTAGGAGGTGTATCGTCCGTTTTGAATAACGTGCCAGGGAGTTATATTATGTGGCAAGGATAATCCTATGAAGGGAGTATCCACAGGGAAACCAAGAGCCCGCAGTTTACGAGGGGCGAGGTATGAAAGTGCCTTTAGTCACATGGTATAGACCCGAAGCCGGTCGATCTAGGCCTGGGTAAGGTGAAGCCCCCGTCAAAAGGGGTGGAGGCCTGAAGAGGTTCTGCGTACAAGCGTTCTTCTAACTTGGGTCTAGGGGTGAAAAGCCAATCGAGACCGGTGATAGCTGGTTCCTGCCAAAGTTGGCCGTAGTCAAGTCTCGAGCGAGATAGTTAGGATGGTAGAGATACGGATTGGAGATTTAGGGTCCGAAAGGATTCGGTTTCTTGTCCAACTCCGAATGTCTTAACATTGTAGAGCTCGGGAAACGGGGGCGCTGGGGTAAGCCTGCGTCCCGAAAGGGGAACAACCCAGACTATAGTTAAGGTCCCAAAATATCGTCTAAGTGTTAAAGGGTGAAGGATGTTCATGTCCACAGACAGCGAGGAGGTTGGCTTAGAAGCAGCCACCCTATAATAAGTGCGTAACAGCTTACTCGTCAAGGATGTCAGCGCCTAAAATGGACGGGGCTAAGTCGATTACCGATACTATAGACATCAGTAATGATTGTGGTAGGCAGGCGTCCTGCAGAAGCAGAAGCTTTTCCGAGAGGATTTGTGGATTTTGTAGGAATGAGAATCCTGGTGGTAGTAGGATCTGAGCAGAGTGAGAATCTCTGTCACCGAAAGGGCAAGGGTTCCTTGACAATGTATATCAGTCAAGGGTTAGTTGGTCCTAATTAACTTCGTAAGTCGAAGTGATTTAGAAAGGGATACAGGTTAAGATTCCTGTACTATATGAGTATGCGTGGCGACACAAGTCGCATTTCTGACTTTTTGGGCTAGGTTGACATCTTTAGTCAAGGATGTTAATAGGAATAAGTCAAGGGAGTATTATAATGATGAGAACTTGATTAAATCTTAGAATAGCGGTTCTTAAGAATCGTTCAGCCGAGGCCTGGAAACCCTGAAAAAGGAATGTGAAAAGATCTCATATATCCATACCCAGAACCGGCACAGGTGCCCCTGGGTGAGAAGCTTAAGGTGTGAAGGTTTAATCTGGTTGAGGGAATTCAGCAAATTAGCCCCGTTTCTTAGGTATAAGGGGTCCCTGCATTTGTATCCTTTTGGATGCGACTGCAAGGCTCAGTAACAAGGGGGGTCCGACTGTTTAACAAAAACTTAACCGACTGCTAGCCTGCAAAGGTGTGTATAGTCGGTGACGTCTGCCCAGTGTCAGTACCTGAAACTCCTTTTCAAGGGAGCAAAGGGCTGATAAACGGCGGGGGTAACTATAACTCTCTTAAGGTAGCGAAATGCCTTGCCGTTTGATTGACGGCCTGCATGAATGGCGTAACGAGATCCCCACTGTCCCCAACCAGAGTCCTCTGAACACTCTTTTCTGGTGCAAAGGCCAGAGACTTCCAGTGGGAAGCGAAGACCCCGTGAAACTTTACTGTAGCCTGTTGTTGCAACGTGAATTTTATTATATAGAGTAAGTGGGAGCCGTTTGAAGGCTTGGGCGTCAGTCCAAGTTTTAGGTGATCATGTAACACCACTTTTTGAGATTTACGCTGCTTACTCGAAAGAAGACAGCAGTTGGTAGACAGTTTGGCTGGGGTGGCACTCTGTCGAAAATTTATCGATAGAGCCCAAAGGTTGACTCAAGCGGGTCAGAAATCCGCTGTAGAGTGCAAGGGCAAAAGTCAGCCTAACTGGAATTTTAATAAGATAAATCTCAGTATGGAAACATTGGCCTAGCGATCTGTTGAAACTCCTTGATTGGGGTTCAGCATTGACCAAAAAGTTACTCCGGGGATAACAGAGTTGTCGCGCCCGAGAGCTCAAATCGACGGCGCGGCTTGCTACATCGATGTCGGCTCATCCTATCCTAG
>JBDRCD010000013.1:0-8597 GCA_043822105.1 archaeon
TTCTTCCAGTCTCCCAGAAAAAATTGTAGTCTGAAAAGTTTTTCATAATTTCTTCACAACTCCTTTATTAGCATCTACCTCTACCATATCGCCTGTCTTAAGAAACAATGTTCCGTTCTTAGTTCCTATGATGCAGGGTAGATTTAATTCTCTGCTGATGATTGCAGCGTGGCAGGCAATGCCTCCTTCATCTGTTACTACTGCTTTTGCTTTTCTCATCAAAGGAACAAACTCAGGCCTTGTCATGCTTGTTACAAGTATTTCTCCTTCTTTGAATTCCTTGCTTGCATAGTCCAATACAACTCTAACTTTTCCTTTTACTTTTCCTTTGCAGGCAGGCATTCCTTTAACTTCATTTCCGACGTTTTGGCATGCATTGAACAGTTCTTCTGCGTCTTTGCCGTACCATATATTGATGTTGTTGCCTTTCAGTTCCATGAATGATAATGCTCTTTTTTCAAGTTCTTTTTTCGAAACTGTTAGTTTTCCTTTTTTTAGCGATTCTAGAAGTTCTTTTGGAAATAATAGTCTAGCATGCTTTAAGGAAATATTTAATTTCTTTGCAGCTGCAGAGAGCATGTTGAAAAATAAGTGGAATGATTTTAGAAGGGATGTTTTTCTTGAGTCGGACAGAATAATTAATTCTCTTAGCAACTTTGTCTCTTTTGTCTCTAATTTTTTTAGTTTTTTTTGCTTTTTTTCTGTTTCTGTTTTTTTCTTTTCAAATGAGCTAAGCTCTTGTCTTATTGCTTTTTCGCCTTTCTTTTTTTCTTCTTTGATTCTTTTCTTGAAATAGCTCTCTGTGACTTCTTCTGTGTCCAGATAGGTAGTTCTCACCCAGTAGAATTCTTTTTTGAAATTTTCGAATGAAACTGTTCCTGGGCTCAAAGCTTCTTTCATGATTAACTGGTGCAATCTTATGATGTCAGATACTATTGGTGGATGTGTTATATCATATAATTGCTGGGATGTTCCTTTAAAACTTTCCATGGCTTTCTTTTCAAAGTATTCACCCTTGTCTTCCAGCAATAGAAACATCTCATACCACTTGAAGTATAGTTTGTCAAGCTTTGCAAATAAGCTTTCTAATTCTTTTCCAGAAAGTTTTTCTAGATTAATATTAAAAAGTTTTTCTGCTTCTTTTTCAAAGCTTTTTTGCTTCTTGATTATTTCTTTGACACCTTCCTTTGAAACTTTTTCATAAAGATATTTTCCAATCTCAGTCATCTCATCTAGGAAGAAGTGTTGCCAGAAGTAATCGCCTTTCTGAAAGCTAAGAATGCTTGAGTTAAGCCTCAACTTAGCGGCATTTCGAACATACCAGTTAAAAAACCAAGCACAGACAATAAAAGGTGTTTTTGAGTTCTGCTTGTTGACACCTCTTGACTTTATTTGTTTGATTAGTTCTTCTTTGTTCATTTTATCTTCCTAACTATTCCTTTGTTTGCGTCAACTTCTACCAAGTCTCCGTCTTTGAAAACTCTCGTGGCTATTCTTGTTCCTATGACACATGGCTTTTTTAGTTCCCTTGCGGTTATTGCTGCATGGCAGGTAAATCCTCCTTCATCGGTTACTATCGCAGCTGCTTTTTTCATGTAAATAACATAGTCAGGAAGTGTCATTCCTGTAATTAGAATATCTCCTTCCTTTATTTTTTCTTTTGTGGAGTTTATATCTCTGCATATTTTTACAGTTCCAGTTACTATTCCAGGAGATGCAGGAGATCCTTTTACTTCGTCTCCAGCTTCAAAGTTTTCTTTTAACTCTTTTTTTACTATTTCTTCAGATTCTTTTCCTTCGTAGAGTTTCCGTCTTTTTTCAATTATTGTAACTGTTGTTGAAAACCTTCTTTTTTTTACTAGTTCTTTATCAAGTGGTTTTCCTTTTAGGATCTCATTAAGTTCTTCAAATGTTAAATTTTCCAAATCGCTTTCTTTTTCTCCGGTTCGTTTGCATATCTCCCATAAAAGCAAGTAATGGGAGTAAAGTGTTTTCATCTGGGCTTCTTTTCTCAGGTCGTGTGCCCGAACAAACTGGTCTGAGAGTTCAAGATAATCATTTATTTTTTTGTCAACATTATATTGTTTGATAATATCATCCTTTTTCTTCTGAACTTCTGTTCCCATATTTTGCTCTTCTTTTAATAGCGTGTTAACATCTTTCACATTGTTCAATTGTTCTTTTACTATTTTTTTAAAGTCATCAAATTTTCTAACCTTTACCTGTTCCCAGCTAATAAATGTCCAGAAATATTTCTCTTCAAGAGTTTTTATGTCACCATCAACGTCTTCAATTGATAGGTTATTATCTTTTATCTTTTTTACAATTTTTAAAACGTCAATTTCCTCCTGTTTTATGAAACTAATATATATAGGGTGAGTTAGAATTGCAAATATTTTTGCAAACTCTTCTTGACTCATGTCCTTTGGAAAGAAACCTCTAATTATTTTTTTGAAATACTCGCTTGGAGATTGATCAAAAGCATCAATTTGTGTATTTGCAAATGCATAGCTATAGGCTATTTCTTCATTGCTTTCTTTGTAGACTTTAAGCATTTCTTCATTTGACATTTTAGTCAGATCCAAAGAAATCATTTTTTCATAGACATCAAGCATCAGATTCATTCCTGAGACTAATTTGTTAAGAAAAATTTTGGCTGTTTTGACACTCTTCAGGTCTTCAATTAATTTTTTTTCAATTCTATCCATATCTTTTCTGGCCCAGCACCAGGTGGTTCCATTGCGATTGTTTGTATACATTGTTTCTACAAATTCTTCGCTTTTGAGTTCTTTAAAACCATCCAGAAGAAGCGTTAATTTAAACAAAGTCACATATCCTCTTTCGTATGTTTCCCATTTCATATTTTTCTCACCACACCTTTATTGGCGTTAACTTCCACCATGTCTCCGTCCTTGAATATCTTGGTTGCAATCTTAGTTCCCATAACACATGGTATTCCAAGCTCTCTGGAAACAATTGAGGCATGGCTTGTGATTCCGCCTTCGTTGGTAACAATTGCTGCTGCTTTCTTCATTAGTGTTGTATATTCAGGCCTAGTCATGGATGCAATTAATATGTCTCCTTTGTTGAAAACTTTTACCTTGGAAACATCTGGAACAATTCTTGCAGTTCCTCTTGCTATTCCTGATGATGCAACTATTCCTTTTACTTCGCTGATACCTTCCTCTGCTTTGTCAATGTTTTCCAGCATCTCATAAACGCCTTTTGCTTCTTCTCCGCTTATTATTTCTTCATAATCTAACTCTATTAATTCTATACAGTATTTTGTTCTTCCTTTCAAATTAATCTTCTCTCCAGATAAAATTCTTTTTAGTTCATCTGAATTGATATAGCATATTTCTTCATAGTCATAGCCTTTTCTTTTTGCAGTTTCTCTTAGGAATTTAAAGACATAGTGGTTTGCTCTGAGATTGTTTTCTTTTCTCATATCCTGAAAAGTTGTTCCCTCTCTGACAAGTTTTGCCATGGTATTTTCTTCTTTTGTGAACTTCTTCTCAAGTTTCTTTTGTTTTTCTTTTAGCTCAGAAACTTCTTTATGTAGATTTTCAAGTTTTTTTTCGGGACTACCTTTCAACTCTTCTTCGATAAGTTCAAAAAAATAATTTGTGCCTAGTTTTTCAGCACCATTGTAATTGTTTTTTATCCAATGATATTTCTCTGCGTGAGCTTTTAACTTTTCATCATCCATGTCAATTGCGATATTAAGCAAAGCTTCCTCTTCCTGCTTGATAAAAGACATTAATGTTGGTGTGCAGAGTGTAATGAAATCCTTTAATCCTTCTTCGCCGTACTTTTTCATTATCTGCGGCATCCAAACACTATCAGCACAGAAAGAGATGTTATTGCATATTCCTGGCATACCCCATGCTTCTATGTATCTGTCTGCGAATTCCGTATACAAATCTTTTAGCTGCAAATCAGACATGTTCCTAAAGCCGATGTCATCAATTTTTTTGAATGTCTCATGAAGCCTTTTATTGTCTCTTTGCCATAAATCTATCAGGCTTTGATAGTGACCTGGCTTTTCAAGCTCTTTTTTTAGGAATTCTTTTCCATAATTTACCATTATGTCTTCTGAGAAGATTATTGTTAGTTCATGTCCTTTTAAGGATAGATAAATATAATTCCATGATAGATCATACTTCTTCAAAACCTTGACGATGCCGTGTCCTGCATAACTAATCGAGTTAAGTATTCCTGGCATTCTTTCAACGATAGAGTTGTGATTAGCAATGTAATTCTCAACTCTCTTTTTTACTTCTTCAACTGTCATTTTATCTTTCTCACTATGCCTTTGTTTGCATCTACTTCAATTAAATCCCCATCCTTGAATATCTTGGTTGCTATTTTAGTTCCTATTATACAGGGTTTATTCATCTCTCTTGCAACTATTGCAGCATGACTTGTGATTCCTCCTTGATTTGTCACAAAAGCTGTAGCTTTTCTCATTTCAAAGATGTAATCAACTGTTGTTTCAGGAGCTATAAGTATATCTCCCTCTTTTACTTTTCCAAAGTCTTTGTGCGAGTTAATAATCTTTGCTGTACCCCTCACTATTCCTTTGTATCCAATAGATCCTTTTGCTTCTTTTACATTTTCAACTTCGCTGAAATGAATTTTCATCTCTTTCTCTAATTCTTCTCCTACAACAATTCGAACTTCTTTTGCATCATTTATCAATCCATACCTTTTTTTCCTTTCTTCTAAATCATCAGGAATTTTGCCTTTTTCAACCAAATCTATAAGTTCAAAGCTTCTGAAGAGCAGTATTTCAGAGAAACTTAGTCCATGCTTCTTTCCAAGAGCCTCCATTTTTGGCCAGTAATTGAATGAAACCTTATTCATGGTTTCTATGATTGCAGACTGGTAGTAGACAAACTTTGAACAGACAGGATAAATCTTCTCGAAACCTGTGACAACTTTATTTTCTTTCTTTTTCTTGTTATTCTTTGCTTCTTTCATTTCTTTCAGAAGTTTTTCTTTAGTGAGTGGATCGCCTCTAAAACCATGCACTCCGACCCAGCCATATTCTTTCAGAAAATCATCCATTTCCTCCTCTTTCAATGTCTCAAGTTTTTCCATGTAATCCATCAAAAGAGTGTTCTTTATTGGTTCTATTACTCCAAGCAGGTCATTGAAAGTCTTTCCTTCCTCATTACATACTTTTTCATAGTAAGGTTGCAATATGAAACTTGAAATCTCAACAAAATCGGTGCAAGCTAGTAGTTCATTAAGTGCTATTATGAATTTTGGGATATTATCTCCATTCTCTAACGCAAGGAACTCTTCCATTTTTTTATCAGCAATTGCAAACATTTCATTGAACAAATCTCCTTTTGTTTCTATATCCTGAACTCCTGCATTGAACAATTTATCCAAATCTTCTTTGTAGAAATAATAATGGCCATCTAAGAATTTCATGTAGCCCTTCATTCCAGGATTTATTTTTCTAAATATTTCAGTTTGAGTAAGGCTTAGGAAAGCATTTGCAAACAGAACTACATTGTTCCATTCGCCCCAGTGAGTCCATTTGTCTGCATTAAATCTTTCTTTCATTCTGTTTTTTTCACAACTCCCTTGTTTGCATCTACTTCAACAAAATCATTATCCTTGAAAACTTTAGTAGCAACTTTAGTTCCAACAATGCACGGAATTCCAAGCTCTCTGGAAACAATTGCTGCATGGCAGGTCATACCACCTTCATCGGTAACAATGGCAGATGCTTTTCGCATTAAAACTATGAAGTCTGGAGAGGTCATTGAAGTTACAAGCACATCGCCTTTTTTCATCTTGTGAAAGTCTTTCGAACCGATTATAACTTTTACTTTTCCTTTTGCTTTTCCTTTGCTTGTGACCATTCCTTTGACTTCACTGACATCCTTTCCAACTTTTGTATCATACTTCTCCTTTAGTTTATTTGCTTCATCGCCAAAGAAATATACTATATCATTTTCTTTTTTTCTGTAGTATGAAACGTAACCTTTTCTTCTTTCTTCAAGATTATCTACTTTGATGTCTTTCTCTGACAATCTATCGATGTCTGGCTCTGCGTACAAATACATGTCTTCCAGTGAAAGACCATTTCTCCTACCCAGTTCTCTGGAAAACTTTGTGGAGAAATGTATTACCTGAAAAATGAATTGTTTTCTGTAGTCCTGCCACCAGATGGAATAGCTTAGCTTTGAGCCTATATTCTGAATTTTTTTGCTTATCTTGTATTTTTTGATAATGTCTGCTTTCTTCTTTTTTGTCTTTTCTGTGAAGCTTTCAATCTCTGCAATTTTTTTCTTTGCTTTTTCAACGGAAATTTCCGTAATCTTTTTTTTAAAATAATCAATGTCTGCAATTCTTGCTCTGCCGTAGTCATTTGTAATCCAGAAATATTTCTCCTGGTGAGTTTTTAGAAATTCTTCATTGGGATTGAGCTTTATTCTGAGCAGTTCCAGCTCTTCCAGCTGGAAAAAAGACAGTTCTTCTGGAGCAGACAGTGCTTCAATGATTTCTATGAAATTATTTTTGTGATTTTTTTCAACTTCTCTTTTTAGCATTTGCTCTCCGCCAATGTTTGAGACTTCAGGAATGAAACCATAGATCCAGAAGTTGTCATTTAATCGATGAAACTCTTTTATAATTAGTTTTAATTCTTCATCGGAAACTCCTTCCATGTTTATGTGTTCATATTTCTGGACAAGAGTAATCAACTCATCTTTGTAGTCATTCCATATTTTGAAATATTTTTCAAGATTATTGTCATCAAGAAAGAAATGTTTAAACATTACTTCTCCGTTTTTATTAAGCTGTTCTCTATCAACTATTCCCACAACTTCTCCATTCTTCACATGAATTAAAACATCTGGCCAGCCCATGTCATTAAAGGTGCGATGGAACTGAGTCATTGGTATTAGAAAATCATCTATGAATAAAACCTGGCCATCAATGGGTCCCCATTTCCAAAGATCTTCTTTCTCATTGATCATTTTAATTCTTTCAAATCTTTTTGAATCTGTGTCTTTAGTTCTTTTATGGATTTAAATTTAATAACTTCTCTAATTTTTTTAATAACTTTAACTTTCAAAACTTTGCCATAGATGTCATTTTTGAAATTTCCAATGTAAACTTCCAGCGATGGCTTTTCATCAAATGTTTCTTTGAATCCAAAGTGGAGTAAACTATTATGTACTTTGCCGTTAATCTTTGCTTCCACAAGATAAACTCCATGAGGAATATCAAGATCAACTCTGTCAAGGTTTGCCGTTGGAAAACCAATTCTTTTACCTCTACCTTTGCCACTGATAACAACTGCTTTGAACTTCAAACCTCTGACTTTTCCTTCTGCAACCACCTGATAGAATGAAACCAGAAGAACCATTGTTGCAATGATTTGTATGGTATTTAATGTATTTCCATTTATTACAAAGTCGAGAATTATTGCTGAGAATGGCCAGAATAGTTCAGTAATTGTGGCCGTTGATGCTGTAACTCTTCTGAGTCCAAAGTAGTAGATAAACATTGCAACGGCGCCACTTGTGAGCATTATTACAACAAGTAATTGCCACTGCAGACTGCTGACCTGTCCCATCTTAAAAATGTCACCTGTGAAAACTATGATTATGAAAACAAGAACTGAAGTTATTGCAAACCTTAGAGCTGCAGTTGTTCCAAAGTCCAAATGATTCACAATTCTTTTTCCAAAGACCGTTGATGAACCAAATGCAAATGCTGCAATTACTGCAAAGAATGCTGCATGATGAAAGATATTAACTCCTGTGAGACTTAGGCCTGTCTTTCCAAAGGCCAAAACATATCCTGCAACTATGGCAATCACTGCCCAGAGATAGAACTTTGGCTTGAGCTTTTCTTTTAGTATTAGAGAGGCCATCACAAGAGCAAATATTGGCTGGAGTTTCTGAAGTAAAATAACTGTTGCAAAGCTTGTCTCACCTGCAAATGCAGCAAAGAAAGCTTTGGTAATTGCAATTGTTCCAATCACTCCTCCAAAAACACAGACCCAGAGAATTGCTCCCCAGCTTTTTCTACTTAGCTGCTTGATTTTTTGCCAGCTTGTGAATATGAACGGACTCAGCATTATTCCGCCAAGTAGATGTTCTAAAAAGACGACTAATGCGGCAGGAAGGATGTAGAACTGTGGCCTGATAAAAACTCCATCAAGGCTCCAGAAAAAAGCCGCAAGCATTATTGCTAGCGCTCCGATGATGACTTTTTTGTCAATTTTTTTGAAATTAAATAGATTCATAATCCAAATTTACCCCCATTATATCACTCTGTCTAGTTATATCTGAGTGTGACGACTTAAAGTTTATAAATCTTTGTCAAGAAATAGAGGGAATTATTGCAAAGATTGGTGAATTCCTTTGACAATGTAATCTATGTGTGGTTGAAATTCCTGTGGTCTGCCTACAGCAATTCTTACAAGGCCAAATGGGACGTTAGTTTTAGTTAAATAGCTTTTTCCAGCTAGAGCTTCAGGAAAAACAAGTGTTTCTTTGTCTCCAAGACTTACTGCGAGTTTAATATCTTCTCTTTTGTTGTTTTCTAAGTAGTTTCCCATTTTTCGT
>JBDRCD010000014.1:0-2086 GCA_043822105.1 archaeon
TCTATAACTAAAACATCGAAAAAATAAAATAAATATATAAATAGTAATAGAAATACAATTAGGAGGAAAATTAATGGATAAACTTTTGGAAATGTTAGGTGTTGAAAAGTTAGATGAATCAGCGCAAACAAAGATAAAGGAAAAGCTACAAACGATTATTGAAGTAAAAGCAAAAGAGCTTTCTCAAGATAAACTCAAAGAAGAAAAAGAAAATCTTATTGAAACATATGAGAAGAAGTTTGAGGAATATAAAGAGGAAATAACATCTAAATTTAGTAATTTCCTTGACTCTGTATTGGATGAAGAAATGGTAATACCAGAGAAAATCCAAAAATATGCAAAGCAAGGTGAATTATATGAAGACCTAATTAATCAATTTAAAATTAGGTTATCTGTAGACCAAGGCCTTCTTGACGAGGAAGTTAAGGGTCTATTGAAAGAGGCTAAAGATGAGATTATTAAACTTCGCGAAGATATTGATAAAAAGATAGCTAGGGAACTTGAGCTGATGGAAGACGCACAAGAACTCGCCGCAGAACTTTATATCAAAGAAAAATGTGAAGGCTTAACAGAGTCTCAAAAAGAAAAGGTCTATTCAATTCTGGAAGGTATTAAAAATAAGGAAGAGATAGATAAAAAATTCGACATCATCGTAGAATCTTCAGATATCAATAAAAAGGACGAAAAAGATGAAAAGGATGAGGAAGAAGAGGAAGAAGATGGAGAAGAAAATGAAGGAAAGGGTCAAATAGAAGTTGAAGACAAAGATAAAATAAATGAAGATGATGATCCTTTTAAAGAGTATGTGAGAAATACTTATCTCAAAGTACTCAAAGAAAATAAGATTTAAATGTAGTAAAATTTAAAGGAGGAAAACAATGGACGTTAATATCAAACAACTTATTGAGAAGTGGTCAGATGTTATTAATGAAGGAAATGCGATCCAAAATGATCGTATAAAGAAAGCGACCGCTATCATGTTGGAAAATGAGCACAACTATTTGATGGAAGCAGGTACCTCTTGGGGTGGTTCACATCTTGGAACAACCACAGGTACAGGTAGTTACTCTACTTCTGGTGTGTTTCAAAAAATTGCTGTCCCAATGGTACGAAGAACATTCCCTGAATTACTTGCACATCAAGTAGTAGGTGTTCAGCCAATGACAGGACCAGTTGGGTTAGCATTTGCACTTAGATTCACAGGCGGCACAACAAATATGACATATGCAGACAGTACTGGTGTAGAACTTGGATTCAATACAATTGATGAACAATATTCTGGTACAAGTACATATGGATATTCTGCAACACCTTCTGGTACTGGTATGGCAACAGCAACAGCTGAAGCACTGGGATCAGTAGCAGGTACAGCAGGTACAGTTGGTAGCGATATCGGTTTGGGTATTGGAACCGCAGCTCTAGGTCACATCAGAGAAGTAAACATGACTGTAGAAAAAGCACAGGTTGAAGCTGCAACCCGTAAGTTAAGAAGCCGTTGGTCTCTTGAAGTTGCTCAAGACTTAAAAGCTATGCATGGTCTTGACCTTGAAGAAGAAATGATGGATATTCTAGCTTATGAAATAACAGCTGAAATTGACCGTGAATTAGTTTACAGAATTGATAGTATAGCAAATTCCAGCACCTGGAACTATTCAGCATCAGGTTCATATAGAGGTCGTTGGGAAATGGAACGCTATCGTGAATTATATCATTTCATGATCCGTAAATCTAATGAAATAGCAAGGTTAACAAGACGTGGATCAGCTAACTTCGTTATTTGTGATCCTGATTGTTCAGCAGTTCTTGAGTCTCTATCAGACTTCACAATTGCCCCTGTTCAATCAGATGTAACAACAGCAGTTACCGGAGTAGCAAGACTTGGATCACTTGGTGGCAGAATGACGGTTTACCGTGATACATTCACCACAACAGATCAAATGATTCTAGGTTATAAGGGACCTTCAGAATATGATACAGGTATTATTTACTTGCCTTATATTCAATTATTGGCTTCAAGAGCAATATTTGAAGATTCATTCAACCCAGCAATTGGTTTGATGTCAAGATATGCTATTCATAGCCATAT
>JBDRCD010000015.1:0-154742 GCA_043822105.1 archaeon
TTTTGGTGGTACTGCTAGGTATTTTATTGGTTTTCCTATTTTCATTACTACGAATCCTTTTTTTTCTAGGCTTTCTAGTACGTCGTAGCTTCTGCTTCTTGGCACGTTTGCTATGTCGCTTAGCTCACCTGCTGTGCTAACTCCTCTGGAAAGCAGAGCAGTCCAGATTTTCACCTCATAAAGATTTAATGAGAAATATCTTCTCAATTTTGTAAGAAACTCTTCTTTAACGATCATTCCTTTACCTCCTAAAGTAGGATTAATCACCCCTTTTAAATATAAAAAAGGCATAACTACTATATATATGTTACTGTTTTTTACGCTTAACTAATAGTCAAAACTTTTTACCCCTTACAAAACAGTTCTTTTTGATACCATTCAAGAATATTTAATCTTTTTTCACGACGAAGAAGAACTCATTTGCAACTTCAAATTCCCTGTATAAAAAACCTTTCTTTTTCAAAAAGTTTGTGACCCAAGAACGTTTATTTTTAGCAATATTTCTGTTGCCACCCAGACTTGCTTTTGAAAAAGAAATAACAATCCATTTAGCAGTTATTTTTTCAATTAATTCTTTTGAAATATGTCTTTTTCTTGTCTCCAAAGAATCAAGTGCTTTGAAAAGAAAACAAATATCTGATTTAATTTTTTCAATCTTTTTTTGTTCTGTTACAAGGTCAATTTTAACGCTTTTTCCATCAATTTTGTTCTTTGAAAAGAATGATTGAATGAATTCAAGGTCTTTTTTTGCAATATCCGAAGCAATGTATTTTGGTTTGTAACCGAGAAAATTATAACTTAAAGGATTTAGTCCGCAGGCAAGATCAAGAATTATTTTTTGTTTTCCTGTGATTTTGAATATCTGTTCGTAGATTTCTTTATAGTAGGGCAATCTTTCTTTTGTTGATATGTGCATTCTCAAAAGTTTTGGTAGAATTTCTTCACCATTGTTTTTATTTAACTTTTTTAGAAATGATTCTCTTTTTTCATAATCTTTTTGTATGAAAACTCCATATATTTCTCTCAGTTTTTTTCTTACTTCTTTCAAAGCCCATTTATACTGTGCGCTTTTTTTGTTAAAACTCTTTTCTTCCAGAATTTTTTTAACTTCTTTATTTTTCTTAAAAAACTTGTTTAGTTCTTCAACAACAGTTGTTTCATCTAAATTTTTTAGTTCTTTTTTCCTTAAAATATCTTTAACTAATTCTTCCATCTTAGAATTCCTGCTATGCCTGTGAGAGAATTGAGTCCTTTTTCTGCTTCTTCAGAACTGATGATATGAATATTTCCGTTCATCTGTTCGCAGTTCAACATCAGTTGTTCCAGCTCTCGATATTGGTCTTTTTCTTTTGATTTTTGCAGAAAAGAATAGCTTATTAGTAAATCTTTTACCGCTCCCACACCTATTTTTTCCTTTGTTTCTTTCAAACCATAGCATGCAGTGTCTTTTGAAATGTTTTGCAATAGTTCATCAACCATTTTGAGTTCTTGTACACCTCTATTTTGATCCAGAACTTGTTTTAGTTCATCTCTTTTCAATAGTTCTGTCATGGCTCTTTCACTTGTTTGAGAAACAGTTGCAGAAATGGATTTTTTCTTTATGTTGTCAGGCAGTATTTTTATTAAAGTTTCTTTCCAAAATCCTGGACTTGCAAGAATAATGTTGTTCAAGTTGCCTGTTTTATCGTATTCTTCAATCTTTTTGCTGATTTCTTTGTAAAAATCATCTTTTGAAACGTGTTTTTCTTCTTTTTTTTGCACGTCTCCTTTGATTTTTCCAATTATTTCATAGCTCTGTCCTTTCAGTTTTGCAAAGTATGCTTCTTCTCTATCAAAAACAACCATTAAAATATTGAGTTGAACCCCTTTTGTAGCTTCTTTCAGTTTTTCGAGTTGATATTTCATCCACCTTGTTTTTCTTACTGTGAAAACAGAGTTTACTTCCAGATTAAAGCTGTGATGTTCGCCTCTTGGAACATCATCCGGTCCATTGATAATTAGCCCTAGAGTTTTAAGAGTTGAAGAATCCTGAGTAATTTCTACTTTCTCAATTTTAACTTCTAGAAAAACTTGTTTCCTGATGACCTTTGCATTTCTATCCGCATCTCCTCCAATTTTTATTTTTCTTTCTGTTTTACCTTTTATGGTGTCATCTATTTCAATGATTTGACTCAAAGTCCAAATGTCGTCAAGGCTTTCAGGTTTTAATGTAACTTCCTGTTTTTTCAAGTCTTTCTTGATTATTTTCATAGTCTTAAAGTTAGTTTGTGTTCTTTAAATGTTTAACTAAAAAACCAATAAATTTATATATTCTGCGTACAGTATTTCAATACATGTTGAAAAGAGGACAACAACCAGGCGCAGGTGGAGCAGCAGTATTGGTAATAATAATTGCTGCAGTAATTGTTTTATACATTCTATTTCTGCCACCAGAAGACAGGGCTGAACTGCTTGGTGAAAATAGCACCACTACCAGTAGTGGAGACGAAACTTCTTCAGGAATAAATAAAACCCTGCTAAAGGAGCCAATTGGAAGACTTGATTACTTGAGTTTTGATTATAAAGAACATGATATTCCTTCTTTTAGAATCTATTCAGAAAAAGCAGGAACTTCACTGAAAACCATTCCTTCACTCTATGTAAAAGGTTCTGTTGGAGAGATGAAAGATTATAATCTTAGTTTTGACATTTCTAAAAGTTTAACCAGCAATGTACAAATATCCTTTAATGTAAAGACTGCACAGGGGAGATTGGAATTGTACTTGAATGGTCATGAAATATTTAACGGAGCCGTGAGCAAAGGATCGCCTGCTCCAATTGCTCTTGACAGTGATTATTTAGAAAAAGAAAACGTTTTGACTTTCAAGGTTGTAAAACCTAGTTGGTTTGCTTTTTGGAGAACCAATGAATATCTTTTGGAAAATGTTATTCTGTCAGCAGACATACTAGATATTTCTCATAGTAGCAGCAGACAGTTTTTCTATGTTTCAGAAGTTGAAGTATTGAATCTTGACGAGGTAAAACTAAAATTCTATCCTACCTGTGCTTCCATGGAAGTAGGTCCATTACTAATCAATCTTAATGGAGAAGAAACATTTTCTGGAGTAGCTGACTGTGGAGTTTATAACACTATAATTTTAGACAAAGCAACAATATTTGAGGACAGAAATGAATTGGAATTCATATCAACAGAAGGTTCATATTTCATTGACAGAGTTTCTGTAAAAACTGAGTTAAAAGACTTAAAATACCCTGTCTATTATTTTGATATTGATGAAGAATTATTTATTGATGATGAGCTTGATGAAAATTATAATGTTACTTTAACATTAAGATTTGTTAATGATGATGAAAAGAGATTGGAATATTTGATTAACGGAAAAAGAAGATACATAAGAACCGATGAATTAAAATATAGTAAAATCATAAATGATGATGTCATTGAAGGTACCAACTCTTTAGAGCTCATAGCAAAGTCTGAAGCGATAGATATTGCAGAGATGAAAGTGTTTTTGGACGAAAAAGACTGAAAATGACTGATTCTTCAGGAGGTGGGACTTAGTCCGATGGCAATTAAAGATAAATATCAAGATTATAAAAATTGGAATGAAAAAAGAATTGCCAACTCAAGATACAAGTCTTTGCAAAAAGAAGCATATAAAGCCGATAAATCTCGATTAAAACATGAAAGAGCATATCATGATTCTCAAAGTGATGGTTATCATGGTGGTGAAGAACCGAGCGTATCGCCCCATCTTTTGTTGTTCTTTGCTGCAATAGCAATTCATATTTTCTTGGATGTATATTTGTTTAATTTAAGAAGAGATGGAGGATCAATTCCTTTAATGCTAGGAGCATACATTGTTTTAACATTATTTGCAGTTCTGTTTGTTTACAAATCAGGACTTTCTTCTGAAACCTGGACAATTGCAGGAATTTCTCTTGCAGCATTTTTACTTCCTTTTATCAATAAATTTGTTAATGCTAATTGGGTTACAGCAGTTTTAATTTTAGTACCTGTTTGGGGTATATATTTAATGTTCAATCCAGGCGATTCAACTTTTCTTGCAGGTTTTGGAAAATGGTATTTAATTATAGTTTTGATTTTGGGAG
This sequence comes from archaeon, assembly GCA_043822105.1. Taxonomy (GTDB): domain Archaea; phylum Nanobdellota; class Nanobdellia; order Woesearchaeales. Next base: position 4,114 of record JBDRCD010000015.1, read on the forward strand.
TGTATGCTCTATTGACGAGTTCAATAGTAAATTCTCAGATGGGTGCACTTCCTGCATCTGCTCCTGCAGATGTTTCTTCGGCAGTGGATGTAATAAAACATTTTTTCATTGATAATACTAAAAATCTTGGAACATCAATACTTGGTCTTCCTGGAAAAATTGGTTCTAAAATCAATCAAACTTTTTCCATGAGTTATTTCACAGGGCAAGTGGAACAAAACGAAGCAGAACCGCTGGGAGTATATCTAGAAGACTTGAGAGCAGCAGAACCTGTTTTTTATGAAAATAATACCATCATAATCCTCGCAAATCTTCGAGGAAAAAGTTTTGAAGGAGTTATAAATGTTAATAATTATTGTTTCATAAACTCAGGCAATAAAAGAATAGCCAACGGAAAAGTAATTCCTTTTAATCCTGAACTGTTCTATGATGAATCAAGACCTATTGAATGTGTAATTGAAGATAATTTAAAGAAAGGATCCTATACAGTAACGCTTCTTTCAACATTTGACTTTCCAACCTGGGGATATGTGGAGTATACTTTTGTTGACAGAGAAACAAGGCTTGCCTATTATTCTCAAGGGAAAGACATTAATTATGAGCTAAGTATTCCAAGAAAAGCCATAACAACATACACCAACGGACCTGTTTCCATAGGCTCCAATATTAGAGATTTACCCATAGTAATGTATCCTGATTCTTATCAGAACTTTGGTGTCACAGTTGCAAATATTTGGCCTCAGGGACACATGGATACTCTGAAAACTTTAGAGGTTCATGTTCCTGAAGGAATTATGCTGGAAAACTGCTTACCAAAAACAGGCACAACTTCTCCAGGAGATAACGGTTATACTATATACACTTTTAAATTGGAAACGCCAAAAGATACTTTTTCAACAGAACTCTGTGAGATGAAATTTGTTAATAGTGATAATTTTTTGAACGGCAATCTTAAAGTTACAAAAACCTTTGCAATCAAGGCAGATTATAGATATTCACTTGAAAAAACAATAAACATAAGGGTTATGGACATATGAATAAAAACATTTTTTTAATATTGCTGGCATTGTTTGTTTTAACAGCCTGTGGTCCAGCACCTTCACCCTATAGTCAGAATTATCATACAGGAACAAAGGGAATAGAACTTCAGTTTGTTGGAGACAGCCCTCCAAGTGAGATTTATGAAGGGGCTTTTTTTCCATTGGCAGTTCTGGTTACAAATGAAGGGGCAACAACTTTGGATGGTGAAGTCTATAAAGGAGAAATTTCATATTCTTTTGATTCATTTTATCTCACTCCTAATTCTCCTGATGTGAAAAGAGAAAAAACCAAAATAGTATTGTTTGGGAAATCCGTTAGATATCCTACAGGAGATTTTAGTCTTACATCATTACCTAGTTTCACAGTAAACTCGATTCTTGGTCAGAGAGAAAATCCTCACACAGAACTGTTTGTCTCTGCCTGTTATCCATATAAAACTTTGTTCAGCGATGAAGTATGCATAGATACAACTTCTTGGACAGAGGATATACGTCAAACCGTTTGTACAGCCTATCCTGAAGTCTACGATAGTCAGGGTGGACCTGTTGCAGTAACTGAAGTAAGACCTGAAATGCACCATGTGGGGCAGGTTGTCAGACCTGCATTTTATATTACAATTGAAAACAAAGGTTCCGGAAGTGTGCTTGCTCCAGTTGATAAAATAGAAAATGCCTGTGAAATTCAGCAGGATTCTGAAACCAAGAAAAACTGGAACAGAGTAAGATTAAGTGCAAGTCTTTCAAATGATCCTCTAAACTGTGTGCCTGAAGAGATAATACTTCATGATCAGAAGGGATTCACAAGATGCTACCTTGATGAAGGGGGTTATGGCGGTTCTTTGAATTATCTCTCAACACTGGTTGTTGATTTGGATTATGTTTATATGACCTCCATATCAAAAGATATCAGCATTGTGAGATCAATTATTCCTGGATATGGCTTGTCTTCAGATAACAAATGTGAACCTTGGGAGACAGAATTTAATGATAAATGCATTGACAACTGTGACTTGTGTAATCAAAATTCAGAATATGGATTTTGTGGTTCGGTTTTCAAAGATGGAGAATATGGCTGTAACTGTAAAGAGGATGAGTGTTTATCAATAATTGAAGGTAAAAAAACAAACGATGTGACTTATTTGAACAAGAATTGCATTTTTGGCATTTCTCTTTGTAGCGAAGGAAACTTTTGTTGTAGAAAACAATAGTTTTAAATATAAAAAAAATTCAGAGGTGACCATATGAACAAAAAATATTTTGCAATATCACTACTCATACTTCTTTTTATACTATCATCCTGTAGTTATGGAGGAAGAGGTGGTTCAACTTATAAACCTGATCCGGAAAGAGCAGAATTTTTTCAGGGAACTGAAGGTCTGAGAATGTGGGTTGATCCCGGAGCTCCGCCTCCAAGAATATATTTTTATAGCGATGCTAGTGACGATTATAACACTTTTAGCGTTGATGTAGAAATTCATAATGTTGGTTCCTCATGGACCACAGGAGGGCTATATGTTTCTGGCTATGATCCTGGTCTTATAAACCTGTATGATATAAACATTCCAAAGACTCGAGGTGGTTTCTTTGACAACTGCAATGTTAGATTCAGCGTCAGATCAAACCTTAAGAGTTCTCTTGGAGGAATTTTTAGTTGTGTATTTGGCAATGATGATAATCAATGGGGCATTGAAGCAGGAAAAGAGCCTGGTTCAAAGGATTTAGATTATTTTGGTATTGATACAAAATGGTTTGACATCTCTTGGGATGGAAACAGCAGGGGTTATGATTTAGATATAAGTGGTCTTGGTTTAACCTATGAAGAAAGTAGATATGGTGGAGAGATGGTTAAAATGCTTGAAGCACTGACACTTGATAGGTTTAATGGAAAATCATTCAAACTAAGACCGGATAATCATCTTTATCCAGGAGGAGAATCAACAATAATATCATTCCCAGGTTACATAGATAGCAATGGTTGGCCAGAAGGGCTTGATTCAATAGATACAACCTTCCTGACAACTGCCTGCTATGCATATTCAACCTATGCAACACCAATTGTCTGCATAGATCCAGATCCTTTCTCTGGAAATGAAAAAGCATGTACACCAGGAATGACTGATTTGAAGGGAAGTCAGGGTGCACCCGTTGCAATTACAAATGTTTATCAGGAAAATACCTACAGAAGTTCAATCTTCACCATAGATATTCAAAATGTTGGTCGTGGAGATATAATATATCCCGGAGCACTGGAACTTTGTAGTCCATATTATCCTGGAAGACTTGGCCCACAATATAAAGATACGGTGATTCTGGCCTATATAGGTATTGGTGATACAATGCTAGACTGTACACCTGATGGTTATATGGTAAAATTAAGAGATGGAAGAGGACAGATAACCTGCACCTATGAATTTGAATATGCAACTGCGAAATCAGCATATACAACTCCTTTGGTTGTGGAACTGTGGTATGGTTACTCTGAAAGCCTGAGAAATAATGTTCACATTAAAAGAGTAAGATAAACAGCATAACAAAAAAGTTTATATAGAAAAAAATAAAAGATAGTATTTTAGGAGGCATTAAAATGAAAAAAATATTAATTCTTACATTTGCATTTTTGCTAGTTTTAGCATCTTGTGCTACTGAAGGTCCAACGACTTCAAAAGATAAAGCATTCATAGGCGGAACAATAGGTTTACTCATAGATTTTGTAGATGGTGAACCACCAGTTGATGTTACTGATGCAGGAGAATCTCCATTCTCAGTTTCTGTAAAAATTGAAAATCAAGGAGAAACTCCAATTGCTAAGGAGGACATAAGTCTTTCTTTGAAGGGCTTTGATGCACCTAGCTTTGGAACAACGTCGGCTGCACTAACAGATTTAAATCCTTTGGAAGATATTCTTGCCAATGAAATAAATCCTGATACAGGAGACGCAATTGAGTCACCTGTTGTTTATTTTACCTTTCCAAATTTGAATTTTGAAGATATATTAGCCGGAAACCACGCATTTCCATTTCAGGTTGATCTTTGCTATGAATACGCAACAAGAGCCACTTCAACAGTTTGTATAAAAGAAAATCTTATAAGACCAACCGATGATATTTGTGCAGTTGTTGGTCCTAAGCAGATTCAAAACTCAGGGGCACCAATTCAAATAGCAGATTTTCAACAGTATTCTGCAGGACAAAATGCAATTGCTTTTACTTTTAGAGTAAAGAACATGGGCAACGGAGATGTTTACAATAAAGATTCCATGTGTGAAGGGGAAGGTATTGCCAACAAAGAAATAGTAACTCTGACGGTTGATACCAGCATTCCGGGTTTGACCTGTAGTGGAGTTCCTGAAACAACTGCAGGAGTGTTTATTGGTGATATCAAACTTTCAACTGGAGAGAAACAAGTAAGATGTACACAGCAGTTAAGTGATGCAGATAAGACTGATAAAATAATGATTGTTGATTTGGTTGTAGAATATGCATATCATGAATCAACATCAACGAGTGTTTTAGTAAAACACATATAATTTTTTTATTTTCACTCAAAAATTTTTAATTTTTGGCGCGCCAACAGCTCAAGCTGTTGAGCGTTTTAGCTTACTTTTTTCTTTTTCTAGGTTTTTTAATTGTTTATTAGAACGAATTTACTAAGCATTGCTTCTAACTGAATGAATTCATCACTACCTTCAACTAGTCTAAACTCTGTTTCTCCACACTCTTTAACCATTTCGAGCTTTTTTTCATCTTCTATTTTCAAAGACCAAATTTCTTTTTGTATTTGTTTTATAATGTCTAAACCAGATAATCCGTGTTCAAGCATGGTTTTCAAAAGTTCATTTTTTGCTTTTACAAAGTCTTTTTTTACACAGAACTCTAGAACTTCTTTGACTTCTTTTGGTCTAGCGACACTGGCCATTTCATAGATTAAAGCGTCGGTAATGTTATTGCTGATTGCAGCAGAAACCTGAAGAATATTTTCTACTCTTCTGCAATCTCCTCCTGATATCTCATAGAGAGATTCCTTAACTTTTGCATCAATTTTCAGACCTTCGTTCTTTGCAATTCCGTCTATAATGCTGAAAACATCTTTTTGTGGCAATGGTTTGAATCTGAAAACACTGCATCTTGATTGTATAGGATCTATAATTTTTGAAGAATAGTTGCATGAGAGAATAAATCTGCATGTTTGGGTGTAGTTTTCCATTGTTCTTCTGAGAGCCTGCTGTGCTTCCTTTGTTAAAGCGTCACATTCGTCCAAGTAGATTATTTTAAATGGAACATCGCCGATGGATTTTGTACGTGCAAAATCTTTGACTTTAACCCTTATGATGTCTATTCCTCTTTCGTCAGAAGCATTAAGTTCCAGAAGATTTTCATGCCATCGATCTTTAAACAGCTGTTTTGCCACAACGAGCGCCAATGTTGTTTTTCCTGTGCCTGCAGGACCTGCAAACATTAAATGAGGCATATTCTTCTGTTTAACAAAAGCTTCTGTCCTCTTCACAATGTCATCCTGACCTTTGACTTCTGAGAACTTTTGTGGTCTATATTTTTCAGTCCAAATAGCACTATCCATGGCTAGAAAGAATAATAAGGTCTTTATAAAAGTTGTTGAATTATAGTTTATTCTTTAAATAGATTACATTCAAAAGAAGCTTCTCTTTTGTTATTAGACTATGTCTTCTTCAGCCACGACTAGGAAGTCTCCCATGGCAATAACTGCACTGAAAGGAATCAATATTTCGTTGTCTTTGGTCTTTTCAAGCTCTAGCTTTTCCGTATAAGAAGTTGGGTTTGCTAAAACCATGTGTATAAGTTCTCCAGAACTTGTTTCGAACATGATATCTCCGACTTCGCCGAATTTTTTTCCAGTCTTGGAAACAACTGTTTTACCTATCAATTGTTTTGAAAACTTTTTTTCTTCATCTGCCATTTAACCACCCTCATAATTATAACTGATTTTTATACTTGGTTGAGGAATAACAACTATATAAAACTTTTGTTTTTCCACTCTGCAAGAGTATAATCTTTTTATGTCGAAAAAATTTCTTTAAATTTCACAAAAAATTTATAAAAACAATTCCACGAGTTACATTTATGACAACGCTTGTAGCCTGTTTATCAACGGGAAAAGGTACCTGGGCTCAATTGAATGAGATAATAAAGGGTGCTGAGTGGGATGGAGTGTTCTTGATAACCAATGAGTTTGGTAAAGAGAAGTTTCAAGAAAAAAAAGCTGAACTTATAGTTTTGGATCTGAACAAGTCTCCTGATATTCTTTGTGATGAAATCGTCGCTGCACTTCATGGAAAAAACATAGGGCCGGAGGTTGCGATTAATATGACTTCAGGAACAGGCAACGAACATATGGCTTTACTTTCTGCACTTTTGAAACTGGGACTTGGCATAAGATTTGTTTATTCAAAGAATGGTAAAGTTGAAGAGTTAAAACTGTTTAATTCTTCTTTCGGCTGATGTAAACACGGTAGCCAGAACCAATTCCTGCTTCTTCCATATTTCCAAAGACTTCTTCCATATGTTTAGAATAGGTTTTTCCGCCTTTGTTATGTCTTGCAACCAGTTCCAGTAGGCCATATTTGTTGAGGTGTTCAAATGATTCTTCAATGAGTCTAAAACAAACTTCCTTTCCAGCCACCTGAGGAGGATTTAGAATTATTGCATCAAAAGTGTCGTTAATTCTCTTGAATCCATCTGACACAAAGGCTCTCGCTTTCAAATTGTGTTTCTCCAAATTTTTTTTTGTCAAATAAACGGCTCTTTGATTAACATCTGTTAAAGTCAAGTCCGCATTTGGAAACAATTTTTTAACATATATTCCTACAACGCCGATTCCGCAGCCCAAATCCAACACCTTCCAATCATCTTTCATAATCAAATATTTTAGCAGAACTTCTGTTCCTCTGTCAAGTCTTTTTTTAGAAAAAACACCTGAACCCGACATAAGTTTGAAAGAAATGTTCTTTACTTTGATATTTACCTCTGTGGGATTCAAATCGGATGTTTGTTTGTCTGAATAATAGTGTGGCATTTTACATTATTTACATTATTTTTAATAAATGGTATGAGAATGAATCAGCAACCTGTATCGACTGGTTTTGTTTGAACTCTAAGGTTATACAGTTTTCTTCTCCGCTGATATAATTCTTGTCGCTTTTTTTGAATATTATAACAACCCTTTCCTGACTTGAATGTCTGCAGTCTGCGAATGGAAATCCTTCTACTTTTTCGCTCAGAGCACTTGTTGTTGGAATGTTAAGAACATCAAATCTTGTACCTGTAATCTTAGAAATCTCTATTCCTGCCAAAGCGATTTCTGAACTGCTGTCTGATGGAACTGAAATTATTATGTCAGAAGGTTTATTTCTTAGGATAATATTTTCCACATTGTTTTGAACAACAATTTTTTCCAGATCGGTCGGATGATAATAAAATGGTATGTTATAGAGTTTGTTATTCCAATTTATTTGTGTAATCCATAGCTTATTATATTCATCATACCCGAATGAGAATCCATTATATGAGTCTTTATTTATTTTTTTATCATCAATTTTTTTTTGAATGTAAATAAATCCTGCAAATATTATTAGAACAATTATGAATCCCACTATGAATTTAACACCTGAATTATTCTTTTTCTTTTTAGTCATTCATAACACCGTAGTATGTGTAAACTATCAAATCTCTTAGTTTGAAAAATTCAGTTGTTTGCCCGTTCAAAACAACACAACCATTTGTTTCTTCAACAGATGTTGTGTTGGATACGTTTAAATATATTACAGGCACAAACTGTGTTGCATTCTCACAGGTAATTATTGGCAGAACATATGTATCTGATTCTTTTGTTTTAGCGTTTACAACTGCTGAATTTAGAGTTGCCTGCAGGTCATTTCTAATTGTATCAATGTACAAAAGGTTCTGCAGATCGCTGTCAGGATCAAAAGTGATGAACATACTGGGTGAAATTATTTTGTTTTTTAAATCTCCTGTAATATTAATGCTTTCAAGTGTTTGTGGAAGAAAATTAAAGCCCATTTTTGTTCTATCAATTTTTGTCACGAAGAAATTTTGCTCCTGAGTAAATTTGAAGTTATTATACTCCCACTTTTGATTGCCTGAGCTGTTTGTAAAGACTCCGAGCATGCTGAATCCCATAAGAAAAACAAGTATTGCTCCAATCCAAAACTTTTTTCTTTTTTCTTTTTTGGCCTCAATTCTCTTTAGCATACTTTGCATAGAAACATAAACCCTTTAAATAGTTTTTTCATGATTCATACAGGTTCAAAAGCTTTAAATATAATATTCTTTTATGAAGAGGAATGTTGCCTGATAAAGAAGTAAAAAAGAAATTTAGACCCACTTTCTGGAAAACTCCTGAAAAGTACTATCCTACAGAGGTTTTGAAAGAAGAAGGATTTATCAGAAAAGTCTGTCCTTCATGTAAAAAACCTTTTTGGTCAACCACCAACAGAAAGGTTTGTGGAGATCCTGCCTGTAGTAAAGAGTTTGGATTCATAGGGAATTCTCCTGCGAAAAATAATTTAAGCTATGTTGAAGTTTGGACTGAATTTGCCAAGATGTTTAAAAAGTTTGGATATACTCCTATAAAAAGATATCCTGTCGTAGCCAGATGGAATTCAACAATGGAGTATACAAATGCTTCAATTGCCGCTTTTCAGCCATATGTTATTTCAGGTGAGATTAAACCTCCTGCCAACCCGCTTGTTATTCCGCAGTTCTGTTTAAGATTCTCAGATGTTGATAATGTAGGAATTACCGGAAGCCACAATACTGGCTTTGTAATGATAGGACAGCACATGTTTGTTCCTCCTGAAAACTGGAATCAAAATGAAGTTTTCAAACACATTCACACTTGGGTAAACAAAGGAATAGGACTTCCAAACAATGAAGTGACATATCATGAAGACGCCTGGGCAGGTGGAGGTAACTTTGGCTGTTGCATGGAATTTTTCTCCCGTGGTTGTGAACTGGGAAATCAGGTTTACATGCTCTACGAACAAAAAAACAAAGGTTACAAAGAGTTGGATATGAAAGTTCTGGACATGGGAATGGGACATGAAAGAAATGCATGGTTTACTCAAGGAACAAACACGATGTATGATGCAACATTTCCCACAGTAATGAATAAATTAACTCAAAAAACAGGTATAAAAATAGATCATGATTTCATGAAAAGATATGTTCCTTATTCAGGTCTGTTAAACCTTGATGAAACCGATAACATTGAAGCCTCATGGAAAATAGTCGCTAAGAAAGTTGGAATGAATGTTAATGATTTGAAAGCCAAAATGCTTCCAATATCAGCACTTTATTCAGTTGCAGAACATTCAAGATCTCTACTGGTGGCGCTGTCTGATGGTGCTCTGCCAAGCAATGTTGGTGGAGGTTATAATTTACGAATGATACTCAGAAGAGCGCTTTCTTTCATTGATAAATATGGCTGGAATGTCAGTTTGAATGATGTTGCAGAATGGCACGCAGCATATCTTAAAAAAATATTTCCTGAGCTTTCAGAAAATCTCAAGGAAGTAAATGAAATATTGGCTGTTGAGAAGAAAAAACATTTTGAAACAAAGAAGAGAAACAAACAAACAATTTCTCAGATAATAAAAAAAGATGTTTCAGAAGATAAACTAATAGAGTTGTATGATAGTCAAGGAATAACTCCTAATTTGATTGTTGAAGAAGCATTGAAGCAGGGAAAAAAGATAAAAGTTTCAGATAATTTTTACGCGAAGGTTGCAGAAAGACATGAAAACAAAGATCAAGTTACTCAGACAAAAAAAGAGTTAAACCTTAATTTGAAGGGGTTGTCTGATACCGAACCACTTTACTTTGATCACTATGATAGAGATGTTTTTCAAGCGGTGGTTCTAAAAATAATTGGAAACCATGTGGTTCTTGACAAAACAATATTTTATCCAACTTCAGGAGGACAAATTCATGATGTGGGAACTCTTGGTGGAGAAGAAGTTTTGGATGCATTTAAACAAGGAAGCATAATTGTTCATACTCTGAAAAACAAGCCAAAGTTCAAAAAAGGAGATATTGTAACAGGAAAAATAGACCTTGGAAGAAGAATACAGCTGGCACAACACCACACAGGAACACATATACTTAATGGTTCTGCAAAGAAAATTCTCGGAAATCACATCTGGCAGGCAGGAGCAGCAAAGTTTGTTGACAAAGCAAGACTGGACATAACACATTTTGATCAGCTTACGTCTGAACAGATAAAAAATATAGAAGAAACTGCAAACAATGTAATAAAACAGAATCTGCCGGTTTTCAAATCATTTATGCCGAGAGATGCTGCGGAAGCGAAATTTGGATTCACAATTTATCAGGGAGGTGCAGTTCCCGGAAAAAAACTGAGAATAGTTGACATAAGTGGTTTTGATGCAGAAGCCTGTGGAGGAACACACCTCAATTTGACCGGTGAATGTAAAATGCTGAAAATTCTGAGAACAAATAAAGTTCAGGACGGAGTAATAAGGCTGGAGTTTGTTTGTGGGCAGGCAGCCTATAATCACATTGAACAGCAACGAAAACTTCTGGATGGTTTAATGAAATCTTTGAACTGCAGAGAAGAAGAGATATTTTATAGAGCGGAAGAACTTTTTGACAAATGGAAAAACGCAAAAAAAGCAATAAAGAAAAATAAGAAGTTGAGTTCTAAGGATTTGGATTTAATTTCAAAAAAGAAGTTCTACGGCGATATAATTGAAACAACTGCAGAGTTTTTAAGAACTCAACCAGAACATCTTATAAAAACAGTTCAAAGATTCTTAGATGATATAACTGATGCCAAGAAAAAATTAAACATTAAGTAGCATTTCTTCTTTGAAAGCATCAGCGCAATGTTTGCAGCAGAAAGCGTGGGTCGTGCTTTTTATTTTTTCTTTGTGAAATTCACCATATATTTTATGTCTGCAGTGTACACAGGTAGTAAGTTTGTTCTGAATCGCTGCGTCAACAACACTGCCAAGTTTTTCAAATACCAAATCAATGAATTCCTCACCGTTCTTTGTTAAATCATAGCTTTTCTTGTCCCTCTTATCAACATGCTTACAGGCAATGAACTTATTTTCCTCAAGAGATTTCAGAAATGGATAAACATGACTTGCACTTATACTCTGATCCATCTTACTTTCGAGCTCTTTTATCAATTCGTAGCCGTGTTTTGGGCCTTTGCTTAGAAGACATAGAGTGTACAGTTTCAACACGCTGTTTACTTTAACTTTTTGCATCCCACTAGGAGAATGGTAGTGGCCTTTAAAAACCTAACTATTATTGTGGTTACATTCAAATAAAATATATAAACAAGCACTCATTATTCTTTTTAAATGAGCATATTAAAAAATCTTACCAAGGTAAAAAATGACATTGGGCGGGAGATAAAATTAATTGTTGTTACAAAAAATCATTCTGTAAGAGAAATCAATCAATTGTTGTTTATTGGTGTTAAAGAGATTGGAGAAAGCAGAGTTCAGGAGGCAAAGGAAAAGAAGCTTCGGGTGAAAAAGAGTGCCACGTGGCACATGATAGGTCATCTTCAAAGAAACAAAGTAAAAGACGCTGTTGAATTGTTTGATATGATACAAAGTGTTGATTCACTAAAATTGGCCAAGAAACTGGATTCTGTTTGCAAATCCAAAAATAAAAAGATGGCTGTTTTGGTTCAAGTAAACATTGCCAAGGAACCTCAAAAATATGGTGTTCTGGAAGAAGAGCTGTTTTATTTTTTGAAGAAACTTAGTGAGTTGAACAACATAAAAGTATTGGGTCTAATGGCTGTGGCACCAATGGCGAGCCAAAAATCCATACGATTTTATTTCAGAAAAATGAAAAAATTATTTGAAAAAGTTAAAGAAGTAAGAATATCTAATATTGATATGAAATATCTCAGCATGGGAATGAGTGAAGATTATCCTATTGCAGTTCAGGAAGGAACAAACATGGTCAGAATAGGTTCAAAGATTTTTTCCTAGAGGTGAATTTATGAAGCTAAAAGAATTCCAAACATCGTTGGCTGAAAAAAATATAGATGCAGGATTGTTTCTGTCTGCAGATCCTAGTTTCTTTTATTTTGTGGGACAAAAAATAGATGATAGCATGGTGATAATACCTGCAAATGGTAAACCAATGCTTTTTGTGAACAATCTTGAGCACGTGAAAGTTAAAATTAAAAAAATAATTTACCAGAACCCCTATAAGGATTTGAAAACAATTTTTTCCATAAAGAAAATAAAATCCCTCGGCATCAATGAAGGATCTGTATCAATAAAGCAGAAAAAAGAATTATCAAAAATAGTGAGAATAAAAAGTTTGGGAAACATTGTTGGTGAACTGAGATCTATAAAAGAAAAAGAAGAAATTTCAAGGATAAAAAGGGCTTGTTTTCTGACTGAAAAAGTTCTTAGAAAAATTGTAAAGAATTTTAATTTTAAAACAGAAGAGCAGATTAAAAAGTTCATCAAGATAGAAGCAGTTAAAATGGATTGTGGGCTTTCTTTTGAACCGATTGTTGCTTCTGGAAAAAATGGTACAAAACCGCATTATTCAGGCAATGGACGAATAAAAAAAGGTTTTTTGATTATAGATGTGGGGCTAAAGTACAAAGGGTACTGTGCAGACATTACAAGAACTTTATATGTTGGAAAACCTTCCAGAAAAGAACTTCAAAATTATAATGAACTTCTGGAAATACAAAAAATGGCTGTTGCAAAAGTAAAAGCAGATGTAAAAGTGAAATATTTGGAAGATTTTGTCAGGAAAAAAATGGGTAAAAATGAAAAATATTTTGTGCATAGTCTAGGTCATGGACTGGGTATAAATGTTCATGAATCGCCAACCGTTAGTTCAAAATCAGGTGCTCTTTTGAAGGAAAATATGGTTATAACCATAGAACCAGGAATTTATGGTAAGTATGGCATAAGAATTGAAGATGATGTTTTAGTGACTGCGAATGGAGGAAGAGTTCTGTCAAAGTTTCCAAAAGAACTAATAATAATAAGCAGAAAACCCTAATAGTGTTTTTATTTATGATTCTAACATATTGAAACCATGGCAAAGTTTTAAAAATACTGCTGCAGTTCTTTTTCAGGTATGAGTTCAAAAGAAAGTCTGAAAAAAGCAATGTTTTCTTATACTTTGGACTCGAATGGTTCAGAGGAAGAAAATCGTTTGTTAAGGGAAACTATCAATCAACTGAAAACTGAATTGGAAAAATTCAGGAGTCCTGCATTGTTAGTGGGTGAACTAGTGGATTTGCAGTCCGATAAAGCCATAATAAGACTTCCCAATGGAAATAATTTCTTGGTAGAAGTGTCAAGCTCTGCAGAAAATCTAAAGGCAGGAGATTCAGTTCTTTTGGAACAGAAAAATCTGACTGTTATAGAAAAAATTCATTTATCAAAAAGATTCAACGTTGAGCAGTTTGTCATTCTCGAAAAACCAACCATTTCCTGGAAAGACATAGGAGGTTTACATGAACAGATTGAAGACATACAGGAAGTTATAGAGCTTCCATTGAGAAAACCTGAACTGTTCAAGGAAGTAGGAATACAGCCGCCAAAAGGAATATTGTTATATGGGCCACCCGGAACAGGAAAAACTCTTCTTGCAAAGGCAGTGGCTGCGTCAACACATTCAACCTTTATAGAAATAGTTGGATCAGAGTTAGTACAAAAGTTCATAGGAGAAGGTGCAAAAATGGTGAAAGAGGTATTTAGTCTTGCAAGAGCAAAAGCGCCTTCAATAGTTTTTATCGATGAAATAGATGCACTTGCTTCAAAGAGAATAGATGTTGGAACTTCCGGTGAAAGAGAAGTTCAAAGAACATTTATGCAGTTTCTGGCAGAAATTGACGGATTCAAGCCTCTTGATAATGTTAAGATTATTGGATGCACAAATAGGCAGGACATATTGGATCCTGCAATAATAAGGCCCGGAAGACTCGATAGACTGATAGAAGTTCCTGCACCTGACCTGGAAGGCTTGAAAGAGATATTTAAGATACACACGAAGAAAATGACTCTTGACAAGAAGATAGATTTGGACAGAGTATTCAAGTTCATGAAAGAGTTCTCAGGAGCAGAAATAAAGGCAGTCTGCACAGAAGCAGGATACTTTGCAATAAGAAAGAATAGGAAGAAGATAACTGAAGAAGACTTGTTAATGGCCATAAAGAAAGTAAAAAAAGAAGAGGAGAAAATGGGAACCAAGTTCCTTAAGATGTATGGTTAAATGAAGGGAGTGAAAGCTATTCTAGTTAATTCTGAAGGAAAATTATTGATGCAACACAGAGAGGATAAACCAGGGTTTGATTTTCCAAATACATGGTCTTTGTTTGGTGGAGCAATCGATGAAGGAGAGACTGCAGAAGAAGCTATTGTGAGAGAAATAAAAGAAGAAATAGATTATGATGTGAATGACTATAAGTTTGTAGAAGAAGTTAACTTTCCACATTTATTTTCAATTTCAATGTTTATAGTTCCTATTGACAAAGAACTGAAAGACTTGACTCTCAGGGAAGGAGATGACTTTGATTTTTTTACAAAAGAAGAAGTGTTTGAGTTAAAATTATCAGACGTTGCAAGAAAATTCTTAGAAATTTATTATAAGAAGTAACTTTATAAAAGAACCCTTATTATATTTCTATGCGTGCGATGACCGAGTGAACACCCGATGACGCTTCGGCGAATGATTAACGGAAGTAACTAGGGAGCGCGCAACTTTATTGTTCTATTGAAAATATTTAAATACTTTTTAGTTTAAATCTATTTCATAATGTTGATTGATTTTTTACTAAACAACATATTTCTATTTCAACAGGCAAGTGTAGTTCCTATATTTGAAAAAATATCTTTGTTGTTGGTTTTATTTTTAGTTTTAGCTCCTCTTTTAGGTTTTATATTGCAAAGATTAATAGGAGGCCCTGATAAAAGAACAGTTCAAATAGTGTT
The DNA here is from genome assembly GCA_043822105.1 of archaeon. Classification (GTDB taxonomy): domain Archaea; phylum Nanobdellota; class Nanobdellia; order Woesearchaeales. Next base: position 19,159 of record JBDRCD010000015.1, read on the forward strand.
TTATCCATTTTTTGTAATAGGAATGTTTTTTCTTTTATCATATGTTATCTTGCCTTTTATGGGCTTGGATTATAGCAAATTGTCCGTGGGCGCAATTTTTGAAGTGATAATTTCTTACTGGTACTTTTTCATAATATTTCCACTATTATCAATTTTATTTAAACTTCCTTTTAAATTTCTGTTAAAAGAAAATAAATATTTTCAAACTGCAATAATTCCAAGTATGTTTGAAGAATTATCCTATCGATTTTTTTTAATTAACTCTCTTTTTTTAGTGACAAACTCTCTTGAGGTATCAATTTTTGTAGGAATATTGATTTTTAGTTTAGGTCATTTGTTTCAACAGATAAAACAAGGATTATCTGGTTGGGCAGGCTTGTTTGCAATTAATAATACTATTATTGGAGGAATAATATATGTTGTTGTTGCAGTACACTATGGATTAATATTTGCCGTAATAATTCATTTATTAAATAATGTGATTGCATTAATGACTGTAATGGGTGAATTACAAGAATAATCTCTAAGCCTTCCTAGCAAATATTGAAAGAATGTTCTGTGTTTCTAGCTTAGGGTTTGTAATTACCCATCTGTACAGAGCCGGCGATACAATAGCTGCAAGGACTATGTTTCCACCCAGATGATATAAAGTGAATGGTATTTGTCCGATAAAGGTTACCATGAAAGATTGGTTGAAAAATAACATTCCAGTTCCAATTCCTGTAATAGCGTCATAGATCAAAGTACCCATAATTGCAAATCCAACATAATTTTTTATACTGCTTTTTCGTTTTTTGAAGAACAATCCTGAAAGAACTCCTAGCAGCGCATATGTTCCTGCAGTCATTAAAGACCAAACACCTAAAGTTCCTGTAATGACATCAAATATTAGTATTGCTAAAAGAGCAAATATCATTCCAGAAAGCCAACCCCACTTTTTTGAAAAAGGCATCATTGTTGACATTATTCCCTCAACATTTGGTGGGTGAGGAACTATTCTTAGAAGAAGAACCGTTAAAAGTCCTATGATATACTTGACAATATTTTTTGGTGTCTTCATAGCTTTTTTAGAAACAGAACTAGTTTAAATTATTTTTTGTTTTCAAACAATCTTAAAATCCAAACAAACTCTGAACTTTCCTGGAGAGAACTGCCCACATTTGTGAAGTCCCAGAATTTCATATTTCAATCTTGCTTTTTTGCAGGCTTTTGCAATCTTCTTTTCTGCATCTGCAAAATCGTTTTCATGCAGAAAGTCGTAGAAATGTATTATGGTTCCTGTCTTTGCCAACATGAATGCTTCCGGCAGAAAATCTGCCGCGCTCTTAGGCAGCTGCATGGATATTCTGTCAAACTTTTTGTGCAGATTAGGAACTATTTTTTTCACATCTCCTTCAATCAACTTAACATTCTTCAATTTATTCAGTTTGATATTCTCTAATCCAAGCTTATGTCCTGCAGGGTTCAATTCAATACCATAAACTTCCTTTGCGTTTGTGTTCTTTGCAAAGACACAAACATAGGGTGCACAGCCAGAGAACAGAACCATAACTTCTTCGCCTTTTTTTATCTGCTGCATTATTCTCTTTCTTTCTGTACCTAGTCTTGCTGAGAAGAACACTTTTTCAACATCAATCTTCAGCTGCACATTGTTTTCTTTATGAATAGAAACTTTTGTTTTGTCACCTGCAAGCCATTTCATCTTTTGAGTTCTGTAAACACCCGAATGCTCTCCTGCTTTCTTCAGCACGGTTTTAATATTTTTATTAGTCTTTAGCAATGCTTCGGCTATCAGCTTTTCTTTTTCAACTAGTTCTTCAGGAACTTCTAATATTGCAATAGTTCCAACAACATCATGAGCTGTCTTCAAGAACTCCAGTTCCTTATATGTCAAAGTCTGCTTCATAATATCTTTAAAACTTTGTTTCTTGATTCTTTCTTCAAATTTTTCGTCGACAAACCTGATGCCTAACTTAAAGAATTTTTTTGTAACTGGAAAAATAATTGAATCTTCTGTTCTTTTAGAAATATAGTTATAATTGACAAGTCCATTTTTCATAAGATAATTCTTTATTTTTTCAGCCTTCTTTAAAGGAATCTTCGCTCCTAACATTATAATAAAGAAGAAACTGCATTATTTAAAGTTTTATAGTAAAATAAGTACTGCACCCCATATCATGATGATGCTGGAAAGAACTTTTAATAGAAGATTCTTTTCATGAAACAGCTTTCCGCCAATGATTGTTGAAAAGAGAGTTGATGTTCTTTTAATTGGAATAATAAGTGAGATCATTGCTCCAGGAATTGAGACTGCTTTCATGTAGGATAATTGTCCAACGACCAAAAGAACTGCGCTTGCTGCAAGAAGTTTATAATCTTTTTTCAGATTTCTAAAAATTTCTTTTGTTCCATAGAGATACGCATCATAAAGAATGTAAATTATTGACATGAATAAATTTAGTAAAACAAAGTATGCTATGAACTGAACATTCAACATTCCTACAATGAATTTGTCAAGAGTCGCAGTAACGCTAAATGCAATCATTGCAATCATCATGAACATATTAACTTTTGATTTGAAAAAATCTCTGAGCGGTTTTAAAAACCCTGAGTTAGAAACGCCCACTTCAAGTGAGTATGCACCTAGAACGAGAAGAAAAACTCCTATGTACTGCATTTTTGAAGGAACTTCACCAAGTATAAAATAAGCAATTATTAGCAAGAATAGAGGGCTAGTATTTGTAAGTGGTCCAACAACAGATATTTCTCCGTGTCTAAGACTTTTATTAAAAAAGATTCCACCAATGCTGATCGTAACCGCAGTAACAAAAGTTAAAAGAACTCCTTGAAGCGAAAAATTGAAGTTTGCAAAAGGGATGAGAATTAATACAAGAAGAATGATTAAAGGACCTCTTGAAGCAGTGAATTCTGTTGCGTGTTCATGAATGAGGACTTTCTTATTAACTATACTCATAAGTCCCCAACACACTGCAGAAATGAATGCAAATATTATCCAATCCAAAACTTCTCACCTCTTAAAAAAACTCTCCAAGTCCTTTTTGTTAATTAAATGTTTCATTTAATCTCAAAAGTCAGCAAGTGACTTTTGTTGTTTGTCGGGTTTGCCTTTTAATAATTTATTGATTACTTTCTCAACCCTTTCAAGACCAAAATCATGCTCTTCAACAAGTAACTTAATCACAGCTTCTTTATCAGGCGTTTTCCATTCTAATTCATAGTTATCTGTAACGGGCATGTTTTTGAAAAGGTCAAACACTTCTTTCCATTCAAAATCAAAGTTTTCATCCCACTCGGCTTCTTTGAAAACAGCATTAAAGTCATTTCTGTGAGCCAGTACAAGGTTCAAACCTTTTTTTGGTCCTATTCCTTTTACACCGCCAACATCATAGTCTGTTCCAGAAAGCATTGCAACAACAATTAATTGGTCTTGAGTAATCTTAAGATTGTTCAAATTATCAGCCAAGGATATTAGTTCTGGGTTGACTGTTTTGTAGGCGAGGGTCTTTGTGGCCTTTCTTCTTCCGCTTATAGTGAGGTTTTTAACAACCAAAGAAGCTTCAAACAGCAGAGAATCTGTGTCCTGGCTCACAATTGCATAGCAATCGCCTTTGTCAACCATGTGAGACGCCTGGGCTTCTCCTTCACTTGGTGCATCAACAATTGGCATTCCAAGAGCTTTTATCAGGGCCTTTGCTTCATCAATCATCTCGGTTGTTAACTTTGATGTTCTCGATGCATATTTTTTCATATCTTCAACATTTTCTTCCTGTTTTGCGTTTTCATAGAGTTTGGTCGCTTCAAGTTTCAGGTCTTTTCTTCTTTTTCGTTCAGCTTTTTTCATGTCAGGAACTTCACCGTCAAACACAAAAACAAATTTTAAATCCTCAATCATAAGCTTTGTAATTCTGCTAAAAAGTCCAATCAAATGACTAGTTACTCTACCCTTTGAATCCATCAATGGAGTTCCGTTTGGCTGTCTTATGCTTGACAGAAACTGATAAAGCATGTTATAGGAGTCTACTGCCAGAACTTTTCCTTTCAAATCTTCAATTGTTATTTCCTTTGTTATCAGAATATCTGTTATTGGTGTTCCCATTTTTTATGAAATAAAATAATGGGTGCTCAAAAATGTTTCGATTTTTGTTGTTCCCATTTTTCATATTTTTTTTAGTACAAGTCCTTTGAATTCTTTATCAAGCATTTCACTGGCTTTTTTTGTAACATCACCTGTTGTCAGAAACAAAACAGGCAACTTTAATGATTGTGCTTTTAAATAAACAGAGCTAAGGTCTCCATCTGTGCATTTCTTCTTATTCTTTGCTTTGCAGTAATACTGCACCTTTCCAACAGAACTAGGCACCATAACTTCAAATTCCAGATCAGTTTTCTTTCGAATAATATTTTCACTGACAACCTCAATATTTTTTTCTTTGAAATAATCATAAACTTGACCTAGGAAACCTTCTTTGCTTTCTGCATCCTTTTTTATCACTTTTTGTGTTTCCTCTTTTTGAATCTCTTTTTCTTCTTGTTTTATTTCAGGCCCTTCCTCTTTTATTATCTGCTCCGGTTCTGCTTTTTTGGGTGATGGTGTAGGTGATTTTTTTCTGATTATTGATTCAACTTCACTTAAAGGTGTAAGATACCATTTCCAGAAAATTTCTTTTTCTCCGTGAATATTAACCTTCAAGGGCTTTGCAAAATCAATTATGTTTCTAAGACTAACTCTGATAAGCATCTCTTGGTTTTTGTCTCTCAGAACTTTTTTAGCTTTCAATAAATCAAATGTTTTTTGATCTTTTTCATTGAGATATTTCTTGAGTTCTTGAAGTTTAAATTCTTGTCCGGGAGCATAGTAGGTTGGAGAACCGCCTATTTTTGTATGAGAAATTTTGATCAAACCATCCTGTGATAGTTCAGAAAGGATGGCGCTAATTACATATGTGTCGCCTCCAACCTGTTTTTTTATTTCATTCGGAATGACAGGTCCTTTTGCTTTTACAATTCTCAGAATTTCTTCTTTGTCAGACATATTTTTTCTTAGTTAGAATTAGTTTTAAAAACTTTCGTTTAGGGTCTAAGCCACTTAATTTCCCAGTAGGTGACGTCCCCTTCATCATCGACAACACCCATCATAAGTCTTTTTTTTGTGGAGTGTGCAACACGATTTTTCGCCGCGAATTCATACCATGTCAATGTTGAACCTTCATGAACAGGATAGATAATCCATCTGGCATGATCTTCGCCAGGTTTTATTCCTCGGTCATAAACTCTAAAATCTGCTCCAAACTTAAGCGCAGTCTTTACAATGTATCCTCTGTCTCTCATATCCTTGAAAACAGAATACCTCACCCAGAAGTTTGGTTCAATTTTTGTGGCTTTTTTAACATATCTTTCAAAAGTGTATTCTTTGTTATTTGCATCCAGTATGACAATTTTTTCTTTTTCTTTCAAAAAAAGTGCTTCTTGTAGTGACAGTTGAAGCTTTTTATCTTCCAAAAGAGTCCCAAAAACACTTTTATTATACAGATCAAGAGTTTCGTCGCTGCTTTCAACAAGAACTCTTTCTTGGGCGAATAGTGCCTTAATAAGATTTTTTTCAGATTTTATAGTTATTTTCTTTGCAACTTTTGACTTCTTAGATTCAGAAACTTTTGTTTTTATTTTGCCAACTACTTCTTTTTTAATTACTTTTTTAACCGTCTTTTTCGCTGTGGTTTTCTTGGTTGTTTGTTTGGGCTTTGCCCTAACTTCAGAAGTTTTTGCTTCTCTTTTCTTAACTGGCATATCAAGGATTAAACCCGAGGCACTTTAAAAACTTTTGCAAAAACATATAAAGATGCCATTCCTACAAATGTGTATGGAAATAACGTTTTTAGGAACCTCATGCATGGTTCCGACGAAGGAGAGAAATGTCCAAGGAATATATTTATCTCATAAAACCGAAGGTATATTGATTGACTGTGGTGAAGGAAGCCAAAGGCAGATGAATCTTGCAGGAATAAACAGAAACAAAGTAAATACTATTTTAGTAACTCATTGGCATGGTGATCATGTGGGAGGAATAATTGGTTTGCTCCAAACAGTTTCAGACAAAGAAAATCCTCCAAGAATTGAAATATATGGCCCTAAGGGAACCAAGAAAAGAATACAACATTTACTGGACTCAGTAGTATTTGATGGTTCAAATCTTAATCTGAAAATAACAGAGCTAAATCCGAAGAAAATAGAGAAATTTAAGGATAAGGATGATTTTTATATAGAATGTGCACCCATGGAACACACAACTCCCTGTATAGCCTATTCTTTTGTAGAAAAAGATAGAAGAAAAATAAACACTGCAAAGGCAAAGACAATTGGACTTGGTCCAGGTCCTGTTCTTGGAAAACTTCAGAAGGGACAAAAAGTTGTTTTCAAAGGAAAATCAATAAAACCTGACGATGTTTCATATGTTGAAAAAGGCAAGAAGATATCGTTTATCTTCGATACTCTAGTAAACGAGAATTGTTTCAAAATCGCAAAAGATGCTGACTTGTTAATAACAGAAGCAGTATATCTGCCCGAATTAAGAGATAAAGCTGACTTGTACAAGCACCTCACAACCAAGGATTCTGGACTCATTGCAAATAAAGCAAACGCTAAGAAACTTATAATAACACATTTTTCACAAAGATACAAAGACGCATCGGTTCTAGAAAATGATGTAAAGACCTATTTTGCAAACTCTGAAGGATCATATGATTTTAAGAAGGTAAAGATTTAGCGAGTTGCTAACTTAATGTCTTCTGCTTTTATGGTCTTTCTTCCTGCGTGTTTCGCCAGTTTCAGGGATGCTTCAGCAACTTCTTCTCCGAATTCCTCCAAAACCTTTCTAAGTTCATCTTTTGCATCTTCAGAAATCCTTTTTGCGCCTGTTTTCTTCATTAGCTTTTCCATGGCTGCTAGTGGAAGAATTGTTCTCGTCATATAATTATTAATAAAGTATTTATATTAAAACCTTTCTAATTCAGTCATGGGAATATCACATGGTAGAAGGAAAAGCAAAGGAAGTGCAGCTGAAAGAACATTAATACACAGGTTCTGGGGTGCTGGATGGGCCGCAGTAAGAGCTGCAGGATCCGGTTCAACACAGTTTCCTTGTCCAGATATTCTGGTCGGCAATAATCTCAGAAAACTCGCTTTGGAAGTCAAAGCAACCAAGGACAAAAAAAAATATTTTCCAAAGCAGGAAATCAATGATTTGAAATATTTTGCCACAAAATTCGGTGCAGAGCCGTGGGTAGTCATAAAATTTGACAATGAAGATTACTATTTTTTAACTCTCGAAGATTTAGAAGAAACAACTGCCTCTTTTGTCTCTAGTCTAGAACTGGCTAAAAGAAGAGGTCTTCTTTTTGAAGAAATTATAAAATAAAATTATTTTCTTTTTTTCTCAAATTTTTCAATCTTTTTTTCTTCTGCTTCAATCTTGAATTCTTCTTTTGCAATTTGTTTTGCCATCCTCTCAATGTTCAGGTCCATTCTTGCAACTCTTCTTTCCATAAGTACAAGAACTCTCAGAGCATAAACTATTGCAAATAAAGTACCTATCACTAAAGCCAGAACAACTTTAATGAATTCTATAGGATCCATTTCTACCATGTTATTTGCCACCTCTCCTTTTTATTTTAAAAAAACGTGTTATTAGTATATATATTTTTCCATTACTCGTGGGTATTTTCTTTTCACTAAACGAAAGTTATATAAACCATTGAGTTTTAAATATACTTATAACTTTTGGAAGGTGGTAATTATGCTTAAAATGAAGAGAATAACTGAAACTTTTGACATGAGAGTTTTTACAGATGGTGGAGACTATTTTGGAGATATTGAAGAATCAATTCTTACAAGTAACAAGGTTTTTGGCTGGAGAGTTAAAGCCACAAAGAACTCTTTCTTGAACAAAGTTTTGGGTGCAGCAAAAGGAGTTATTGTTCCTCATCAGCTGGTTAAAAGTATTGGAGACATAATGATTATCAGCAAGTCAGCAGTCCCATCCTATAACCCTGAAGACGATTAATCAGAAAGATTTTAATAGGTTCTTTTATTATTTATACTTATGAAGAGATCATTGGCTGTATTTTTTCTGGTACTGATTTTTTTAGTTACATTTTCTTCAAGAGCTCTTGTTTCTTTTCAGACGGATGAGTTCTCCTATGGTTCCTACTTTGCTTTGAGACAGATTGAGAACATAAATGAAAATGGTCTGCCTCTATTTGAAGATTCTCTAAGCTATGGCGGTAGAGTACATCTTTTTCCACCAGTATTTTATTATCTGATAGCCTTTTTTAGCTTTTTAGGAACAGGAGTGGCTGCAAAAATAATTCCTAATTTGTTGTCATCTTTAGTAGTTGTAGTTATTTATTTTATTGTATATCACGTAACAAAAAAACGCTCCATATCTCTGCTTTCAGCCTTTTTTTCAGGTTTTATTCCTGTATTCCTTGTAACTGCAACCGAGATATCAATTTATTCTTTGGTTGTTCTGTTAATACTTTTAATACTTCTTTTTATTATGAAAATAAAAAGCGGTCTTCTATATCTTAAGTTGGCATTGCTTTTAATAGTTATTTTAGTTTTTTCCCACACATCTGCATTTTTCTTGATAATAGGGCTGTTATTTTTCTTGTTATTGCTGAGAATAGAATCTTTAGAAATAGACAAAAAAGAAGCAGAACTTATTCTTTTTGCAAGTTTTTTAACACTATGGTTCAACTTTATAATTTACAAAAAAGCTTTTTTAATCCACGGAACATATGTGATATGGCAGAACATTCCACTCCCAATACTAACAAATTATTTCTTCGATTTAAATGTTGTTCAAAGCATATACTACATTGGAATAGTGTTGGTATTTTTAGGTATATATGCTATTTATCATGCGTTATTTAAGCTCAAGAAGAAAAGTTTATTTCTGTCTTTGAGCGTGTTTCTTTCCATACTTTTATTGTTGTGGTTAAAGCTCATACAATACAAAGTAGGTCTTATATTAATGGGGTTGATGCTGGTTATTTTGTCCAGTCATACCATGAAATTAGTTTATTCATATTTGAACAAAACCAAGATAAAAAATGCAGGAAATTGGTTCTTGGCAGGATTGCTTGTTCTGTTTATTTTAACATCAGTTATTCCGAGCTTTAACATAGCCATGACCTCTTTGAACAATGTCCCTTCAGATTCAGAAAAAGATGCCATGATTTGGTTGAAGGAAAACACTGAAGAAGACTCAGTTATTCTGGCGCGTTTGGAAGAAGGCTACGCCATAAATTATTTTGCTCATAGAAAAACAGTGATAGACAGAAACTTTTTGATGATTGAAGATGCAGAGCAGAGATATGAGGATGTGGAACTGATGTTTTCCCTCAGACTAAAGACAGAGGTTGTTAGAAGACTTAACAAGTATGATGTTGATTATATATATTTTTCAGGAAAATTTGGTGATGAAGAAAAATTATATTACGCAAGTCCTGATTGTTTTGAATTGGTTTATGATGAATCAATTAAAATATACAAAGTAGGGTGTACAATTCAATGAATAAATATTTAAGAAATAAACTATTGTTTGTATCTTTGTTTTTCATAGTATTAATTGTTCTTTTGCTACCATCAGGAATAAGAAAACTCAATCATGATCCTCTTGTTGCAGATGGTGAGTTTTATTATGATTTGCGTGTTTCTAAAGATCTTTCAAAAAATATTTTATGGGACTCTTTTGAAGACAGAATTCATAAGGCATCCTTGTTTTACTATGTAAATTCAGTAGCCATTTATCTTATAGGTACTGAAGCAACGATTTTTATATCATTGATGTTAGGATTGTTATCTTTCATACTATTCTATAATATAATAAAATTGTTCTTTGAAGAAAAAGAAACTTTGATAATGGCGAGTTCCTTATTTATTCTATCACCAATTTTTATTTATCTTTTTGTTAAGTTCAGTATAGCTTCTTTGGCAACGGTTCTTTCTCTGACATTTATTTATTTTTACATTAAAAAAAGTTACTGGTCTGTGCCTTTTTTGATTTTAATTTCCATAACTGATTTTTCATTCTTTTTGGTGAACATTGTTCTGATGATGGTATACTATCTTTATGATAGAAAAACAAAATTGTTTCTTCTAAACATAATTCTTTCATTGATATCTCTGATGGTGTTTGTGTATGTTCACAGAGGGTTCTTTTTATTCAAGAATTTATTTTTGGAAGCTTCTTTCGGCAACTTTTTCACATCATTCGGTGCAGTGGTGGGAATATCTTTTTTTTATCTTTTCCTTGGGATTATAGGGCTGTTTACTGTCTGGAAAAGAAAAAAAGAATTTGTCTATATGATTATTTCAATGATAATAATTCTCATTTTTTCATTTTTTAATTCAACAGGACGAATATTCCTAAACATGTATCTGAGTATATTTGCAGGACTGGTTATAACATTCCTATTGAAAAGAAGGTGGGCCCTTTACATAATAAAAAGATTCACTCTTCTTTTGATATTCTGTGTAGTAATATTCTCAACAACTGTTTACATTGATCAATTGGTTAATTCTGAGCCAAAACAGGATATTGTTCAAACATTGCAGGTTTTGAAATCTTTTGATAAGGGAGTTGTGTTCTCTCATGAAAAATATGGGAGTTTCATAGAATACTATGCTAACAAAAATTCTTTTGTTGACGAACAATCTATGAACTATAATTCCTATTCTCATTTGAAAAATATTTCTGAGGAGATATTTTTATCCAGAAATTTGGAACATACAAAGTATTTGCTGAATGAAGAAAATATAAAATATATAATAATAACTCCTGAGATGAAAAAAGGCCTTGTTTGGAAAAGAGAAGGAGAAGGACTTATATTCCTGCTTGAAAACAGCAACAGTTTTTCAAAACTAAAGTCTGTTAATGGCGTTGAACTATGGGTGATTAACTCTTTTTCTTAAATCCAGAGATATATTTATATAAATACAGTTTTTATTAAAAGTGGTTGGAGGTTTTATGATAACTTTCGGAAGCATCATCCTTTGGGGGGTTTATTTCATTTCTTTGTATTTTGTAGTCTTTTGGTTGTTGGTTTTCTTTGAGCAGAAAACTCTTGATTCTCCCAAAAGAAAACTTAAGAATTTTCCAACTGTTTCAGTGGTTATACCTGCATTTAATGAGGAAAAGACAATTGAATCAACTATTTTATCTGCTTTGAACTTGAATTATCCTAAAAATAAACTTGAAATACTAGTTATTAATGATGGCTCTTCCGATTCTACTAAAAGTAAAGTGATGGCAATCCAAAGAAGATATCCTCAGGTAATATTGATTAATCAGAAAAACAAGGGGAAAGGAGCTGCCATGAACAATGCTTTAAGACATTCTAAGGGAGAATTCTTTGTATGTCTGGATGCTGATTCAGAAGTTGAGAAAGATGCATTAATATATCTGCTTCCTAATTTCTTCGAAGAAAAAGTGGCCTGTGTGCTCCCTTTGATGAAGGCAAAAAATCCTAAGAACCTATTGGAAAAACTCCAATTCACAGAGTATATAGTTAATATTTTTTACAAAAAATTAATGGGTTTTTTGCATAGTATTCCTGTTGCTCCAGGACCTTTTAGTATTTTTAGAAGACAAATACTGGTTGACATTGGTGGCTATGATGAAAATAATCTTACGGAGGATCTCGAGATAACTCTGCGATTGCAGTCTTTACATTATAAAATAATACAAGATATGCATGCAGAGGTATACACTAAGACACCGAGGAATGTTCGAGCATTTATCAGACAGAGAAAAAGATGGTTTAAAGGGGGATTCTTTAACGGTTTAAGGTATAGAAGGATATTTTTTAATCCCAAATATGGTGACTTTGGAATAATTCAGGCACCCATGCTCGTTCTTTCAGGAGTCATAGCTATTTCCTTATTAGTAACTGTCGCATACAACATTTTTAAGCCATATATAAGAGGGTTTTTTAATCTTAAGTTGGTGAACTTTGATTTTTGGACTTTCATTGAAAATCTTAAATTTTCATTCAACATATTGGATATGAATTTTACAAATGTTTTTGTTTTTATTGTCATGTTTTCAATTTCAATATTTGTTCTTTACTTGTCATATAAGAGCACAAGGGAAAAAGTGTCTGATTATGGAAAAATTCATATAGTATTGTTTCTTTTCTTCTATTTCCTTATGTTGGGACTTTCATGGATTTTATTATTGCCTGAATTATTTTATAAAAAACACAAGTGGTGATTATGAGACAAATCAAAAAAAGAAGATACATTGTAACATTGATAATAACTCTTTTTATTTTTTTCTTCGGTACAATGTTAGGTATTCTGATGGAAGGACAAAGAGTTCAGTACATTCAAGAAAAAACAGATGAACAAAAACTTGATTATATGAATCTTCAGTTTCAATATGAATTTATCAATCAATTGCGTGAAGATGCTAACTGTCCTTTGTTTATAAAAACTCTAAATTCAAATATAAGAACCTTGGAAGAAACAAGGGCCAGATTAACAGCCTATGATCTTGATGCGGTTGTAAGTAAACACGAGTTTGATTCGCTTTATCAGGATTATATACTGTCTCAGCTAAACTATTGGCTTTTGGCAAAAGATGCCAGAGACCTGTGTCAATTGGAATCTGCAAGAATATTGTACTTTTTTTCAAATGATAAAGAATGCGACAGCTGCGAAGAGCAGGCATTTATTTTAACCTATTTGAAAAACAAACTTGGTGATAGACTTCTTAATTTTGCGCTTAATGCAGAGTTTAAGGATAATCAGGCTTTGAAATTGGTCATGGATTCCTATTCCATATCTGTTTTTCCAACTCTTGTAATTGAGGATGTAAAGTTTGAAGGTCTTACTTCCAAACAAGAAATACTTCAAGAAATATGCAAGTATTACAATGAATCAATAGATCTTTGCGAAGAATACGGAGTTTTAACCGAATCTTAATTTTTTTTAATTTTTATTAAATCACCTAAAGTCATAAAGGGCGTTTCGTCTGATTTTGCAAAGGTTCCTTTTTCTTCATATTGAACAACCAGTCTTACTTTCAAGAAGCTTTCCAGTTTTCTTGCCAGCTCCATTGGCGGTTCCATATGTCCGGATTCTACTTGATGTATAATGGATTCCTTTTCAGCAATTTTTTCAGCCAGTTCTTTTTGTTTTAGTCCAAGATTTTCTCTTTTATTTTTGACAATTTTAGCATAATTAGGAATTATTATTTGGATTATTTCTCCTCTTTCAGCAACATTTGGCTTTTTTTCTTCTTCAACAGGTTTTGGTTTTTCTATTTTCTCAATCACTTCTCCATATTGACTGCAATTTTTGCAGACATTAAGAAATCCACCCTCTATTCTGCATTTAAATAAATCATTGTCAGATCCGCACATGTCACAATACATTATCCAGCCCCCCTATCTTTTTTTCCCTATGTCTTTGAAATAATTATTTATAAAATTTTTTATTTTGTGAATGTTGTAGCTATGTGTTCTTGCTGTCCAGAATAAATAACTTTTTCATCCGCAACTTTGAATTTTTTATTCTTTGCAATGATTTTTAATAAATCATTTTTCAGTGTGCAAACAACCATCAATCCTTTGTTTTTTAATATGAATTCAGATTGATAGAACAATTCTTCATACATCTTTTCAACTTGTTTTTTTGAATGTCGCTTTGATTCTGCCGGAAGCTTTGTGACTATTTTGTCAACGCTTCCTTTTTCAAATTTTGTATCTAGCCATTCAATATCTGCTTTTGAGAAATTTATATTATTTTCAACTCCTGCAATCTTGGCATTCTTCTTTGAACTATGAACATTTCTCAGAGTTTTATCAAGTGCATGAATTCCTTTTATTTTATTTTTAATTTTTTTGTTTTCTTTGTCAAATATTTTCTCAAACTTTTTATCAATTTTTTTGAATGAGAAATCTTTTTTGTAAAAATTGACTGGTCTGTTCAGAGACATCAAAGCTGCTTCAATAGGAATAATTCCTGATTCACAATATGGGTCAACAAATATTTCACCTGATTTGTACTTTGATAATCTGACCAGTGCATAACCCAGAGTTCCTTTTAACGAACCTGACTTTGTGAATATTCTATAATCTCTTTTGCTAAGATCTCTGCCTGAAAAATCAATACAAAAATATGCTTTCTTATCTTTAATATAAATATAAAATATCAAACTACCTTCTTTTCTTTGTATTTCAAATCCAAAATCATGTAAAATTCTGCTTACTTCTTTTGAAAAATCAACACTACTGAAATCATGTTCTCCAATTCTTTCACATTCTACACCTATTTTTTTACCATCATACTCTTTTAGTTCTTTTCTGTTCAAACTTTTCTTGAACATAGAAATGCTTTTCTCAAGACTTTTATTGACTTCAAATTCTTTTATCAGGAGAAGAACTCTTCTAACCGATTGCGATGTGTATGCTAATCTGCAGAGATCTTCTTCGACTTTTATTGGAAACAGAACAACCGTATCATTCGATTGACATTTGACATTTATTTTCTCAGCTATTTCAACCATTGCAATTTCTTCTAGTCCTTTGTCAACAATAACCATTCCCTTCATACTGTTCAAAATAATTGTTGCTTATATAAAGGTTTTCAAATGATTACAAATAACGTTTGGATTGTGGTTTTTTAATAGACTATTTTTTCAAATATATTTTACATCACCAAAAAATATATAAATGATGCGTCACCTAAAAAACGCTATATATTACATTTTGGAATAATTAACACACTACATCTAGTGTTGAAGGTGGATTTTAATGAAATGTCCTTTTTGTGGTTCAGACGATACAAAGGTAGTAGAAACAAGAGAAACTCTAGAAGAAGTTACAAGGCGAAGAAGAGAGTGTCTGAAATGTGAAAAAAGATTCACAACCTATGAAAGAGTTGAAATAAATCCACTAATAATTGTGAAGAAAAATAATTTGAGAGAATCCTTTGACAGACAAAAAGTCAGGTCAGGAATGCTTAAAGCATGTGAAAAAAGACCGGTTTCCTTGGAGGACATCGATAGAATGGTGGAGGAAATTGAATCTGAATTAAGAAGTGCCGATAAGGCAGAAGTTTCAAGTCAGAAAGTTGGTCTGTTGGTTATGAAGAAGCTCAAAAGACTTGATAAGATAGCCTACATAAGATTTGCAAGTGTTTATCGGGAGTTCAGAGACATTGATGATTTTGAAAAAGAGTTGAGGAAACTAATTAGAAAGTGAGGGGTTTTAATGATTAAAAAAGAAGCAAAAATAGAGTTTATAAAAAAAAGAGATGGACGAATAGTTCCTTTTAACAAAAGGAAAATAGAAGATGCAATATTTAAAGCTGCAAAATCTTTAGGTGGAAAGGATAGAAAAATAGCTGAAAAGCTTGCAACAAAAGCCGTTGAACTGTTACAAAAAACTTTCAAGAATAAGTTTCCTGAAGTTGAAGAAATACAGGATGTTGTAGAGAAAACTTTGATTGAAAATGGTCACGCCAAAACTGCAAAAAAATACATTCTTTACAGGGAAGAAAGACGACAAATAAGGGAGAGTCAGAAAAAAGAAAAGGATTCTAAGGATGTTAGGGCTTTGCAAAAACAGGGAATTTTGTTAAGCAAACAGGCAATAGGAGTTCTTAACCATTCTAGACAACTGGGAGAGCTTGGGAGAGCAATATTTCTTGATAGATACTCCATAAAATCAAAAAAAGAAGATATTGGTGAAGGAGATTTGGTTGTTGTAATAACTAAAGAAGATCCAAAATATCCTAAGAAAGATTTAGGAATTGTAAAAAAACTATTGAAACATGAAGAAATAATATTTCATATGTTAACCGGAATGTATGCTGATCCTGCCAATAATTATGAATTTAAACAAAATATTAGACGATGTGATAAACCTTTAGAAGGAGTGGATGCAGCCTATAAAAGAGTTGCAAAAGCCATAGCTTCTGCCGAAAAAACATCCGAGCTGAAAGAGAAATGGTTCCAGCTTTTCTGGAATGAACTGAAACAGAACCATATTCAGCCTGCCGGCAGAATAATGACTGGTGCAAACATAGATCAGTATGGAAATTACACATCAAACCTGACTCTGTACAATTGTTATGTAATACCATCTCCAAAGGATTCAAGAGGTGCAATAGTAAAAGAAACACTTTATCAGATGACAGAAATAATGTCCCGCGGAGGAGGAGTTGGAATTTCACTTACAACTCTACGACCACGTTATGCATATGTTAGAGGAGTTCATGGAAAATCATCCGGAGCAGTTTCGTGGGGTGGATTATATTCCTACACAACCGGTTTAATAGAACAGGGCGGTTCCAGAAGAGGTGCTTTGATGCTGATGCTTGCTGATTGGCATCCAGACATAGAAGAATTTATAGATTCAAAAAGAAAATCGGGAACCATTGAAAATGCAAATATTTCTGTAATGATCTCTGATAAATTTATGTCTGCCGTAAAAAAGAATAAAGATTGGAATTTGGAATTTCCAGATTATGAACATCCAGCATACAGTGATATTTATGATGATGAATGGGATGGAGATATGGATGAATGGAAAAGAAAAGGATATCCTGTCAAAATCTATAAAGCAGTAAAAGCAAGAGATTTATGGGCTAAAATAATTGAATCTGCATGGGCAAGTGCAGAACCAGGAGTTGTTTTTATGGAACGTTATAACAAATTAAGCAACTCTTATTACTTTAACAGACTAATATCTACAAATCCCTGTGGTGAACAGGGTCTTCCTGGTTGGGGGGTTTGTAATCTAGGACATCTGTATCTTGCATCATTTGCAGAAAAAGTAGGTGAAGATGAAGAAGGTCCACTCTATAAAATGGATTGGGAAGCTCTAAAAGTAGCTGCAAAAATACTTGTAAGATTCCTTGACAATGTAATTGATGTAACTCCATATCACTTCAAAGAAAATGAAGAAAATCAAAAAAAAGAAAGAAGAATTGGAGGAGGAACCCTAGGTCTTGGAGAATTATTAATAAAACTTCGAATGAGATATGGTTCATCTGAAAGTTTGAAATTTATAGACAGAATATATGAGACAATTGCTTCAGAAATGTATATTTCATCTTCAGACATTGCTAAGGAGAAAGGGCCATTTCCTAAATTTGAAGCAGATAAATTTTTGGAAAGTGGTTTTATGAAAAAGATGCCTGAGAAAGTAAGATCTCACATAAAAAGGAATGGAATAAGGAATGTTTCTTTAACAACTCAAGCACCCACAGGTACAGTCGGTTCAATGCTGGGAACATCTACCGGTATAGAACCTTTTTATGCCTTTGAGTTTTTTCAACAATCCAGATTAGGATTTCATAAAGTAATGATAGAACTTGCAAAAGATTATACTAATAAAGGCAGTAAACTTCCAAATTATTTTGCCAGTGCAATGGATTTGAAACCTCTTGAGCATATTAAAGTTCAGGCAGCAGTCCAGAGATGGACCGATTCATCCATAAGCAAGACTGCCAACGCACCCAATGATTTTACCATTGATCAAACAAGGGAAATTTATGAGAAAGCCTATGATCTGGGCTGTAAAGGAGTAACAATATACAGAGATAATTCTAGAACCGAACAAGCATTATCAACCTCTGCTGAAACTGAAAAAAAGAATTTGGAATCAGCAAATAAAAGCAAAGAAACTAAAACTTTGGAAGAAGTAAAAAAAGCACTTGATCCAATCAGACATGAAAAGAAACCGATTTATGGTGCAGAACCAGGTGACACCTGTCCTTCATGTAAAGAAGGCATAATGATAAAAATAGGTGGTTGTACTCAATGTTCAAAGAACTGTGGATTTACAGGAGAGTGCGACATAAAATAAATAAATTCATAAATAATCAAAACAATGGTTTGATTTGAAATGAAAAAAAGCAAATATGTTTCAAGAATATATACTTTCACAGGAGACGAAGGATTCACAAAAACTCTCAAAGGAGATACAGTTTCAAAAGATAATTGTTTAATAGAAGTTCATGGAGACATTGATTCTTTGCAGGCAATGATTGATAAACTTGTTGCCTATACAAAATTCAGTGAGATATTAACAGAGCAAAAAACAATGCTTCTAAGAACACAGGTTTTGCTGTGGCAGCTCGGAGGAGAATTTTCTCAGGGAAAAACAGGTGGGTTGGTAAATCAGCCTATTGATGAGACAGATGTTGAAGATTTGGAAAAATCAATTGATTCTTTTAATCTTGACCTGGATGGATTTCAGCGTTTTAAACATTTGATAGCCATAGATGTAAATGAAACAAGAGTTCGAACAAGAAAGTTGGAGAGAACTTTAACAAACTATCTTAGAGAAGCCAGAATAAGATCTGTAGTTTACAAGTACATAAACAGATTGAGTGATTATTTCTTTGCTCTTGCGGTTAAGATTCAGCAGGAAGAAAACGGTATTGGCGCCTAAACAAATACCTTTTTATACTGAAAAGGTTTTTTTCTGGATATGAGGCAAGCAGTTATCCTTGCAGCCGGTAAAGGAGTTCGTATGCTGCATTTGACAAAAGATATTCCTAAAACATTAATAGACATAAACGGAAAACCATTTATATCATATCTTCTAGAAAATTTAAAACAGGCAGGCTATGAAAAAGTTTATTTTATAGTAGGTTACAAAAAAGAAAAACAGGAAAAATTCTTTGAAAATAATGACTTTGGAATGAAAATAAAACTCATTCATCAAAAAGAACAATTGGGAACAGGACATGCAGTAAGTATTGTTGAACCATTTGTTGAAGGAAACTTTGTTCTGGTGGTTGGAGATGATCTTTTTTCTGCAAATGATTTGGGCAACATAAACTTTTATGATGATTACAATTATATCTATGGTCTGAAACATAATGATCCTAAAAAATTTGGAGTGTTGGTTTCTGACAATGATTTTTTGGTGGAAATTGAAGAAAAACCAAAGAATCCAAAAACTAACTTAATAAATTCAGGGCTCTACAAATTTACACCTGAAATATTTGAAGCTCTGAAAGAAATTGAAAAATCTCCAAGGGGAGAATATGAACTGACTTCAGCAATAGATATTCTTGCCAAAAAGAAAAAAGTCAAAGTAAAAATATTGAAAGACTATTGGATTGATTTTGGACGATTTGAGGATGTTCCCAAAGTTGAAAAATTCATAAAGGAGAATTTCTAAATGTGTGGAATATTTGCTTATGTGGGAAATAGAGAAGCAGCTCCAATTCTTGTAAAAGGTTTGGAAAGATTGGAATATAGAGGCTATGATTCTGCAGGCATAACCATTAAAAATCATGGTTTGAAAACCATAAAGGTCAGCGGTAGAATTTCTGTACTTAAAAAAATGGTTCAAAAAGAAAATCCTAAAGGAACAGTGGGTATTGCTCACACCAGATGGGCAACACATGGTGAGCCGACCACAAAAAATGCTCATCCTCATGGAGATTGTTCAGGAAAAATAATGTTGATTCACAACGGAATAATTGAAAATTATCAGGAGCTAAAATTTATGTTAAAAAAAGAAGGTCATGTTTTCAAATCAGATACTGATTCAGAAACAATAACTCATCTGGTTGAAAAATTCTATAAGGATAATCTTGAAAATGCTGTCGCAAAAGCCTTGATTCGGCTGGAAGGTGCCTATGGGATTGTAGTAATATCTGAATCAGAAGATAAGATAGTTGCTGCAAGAAAAGGAAGTCCGCTTGTTTTAGGTATTGGTAAAAAAGAATACTTTTTGGCTTCTGATGCATCTGCAATAGTTGAGCACACAAAAAAAGTTATTCATTTGAAAGATAATGATTTGCTTGTTTTATCAAAGAAAGGATATGAAATTAAACATCTTGGTGAAAATAAAAAAAGAGTGATTGAAACCATAGAATGGAACATTGAAGAACTGGAAAAAAAAGGATATGCTCATTTCATGCTAAAAGAAATATTCGAACAGCCAGAAACAATAAAAAACACTCTAAGGGGGAGAATTGAAAAGGATAAAACAGGAGTTCATTTGGGAGGTTTGAATCTTTCTGATGAGGAAATAAATAATATTGACAGAATAATATTATTGGCCTGTGGAACTTCATGGCATGCCTGCCTTGTCGGAGAATATTTGTTAGAAAGATACTTGAATATTCCTGTAGAAGTTGAATATGCATCTGAATTCAGATATAGAAAACCCGTCATAAGGCCAAATGATTTGGTGATTGCAGTAAGTCAATCCGGTGAAACGGCAGATACTCTTGCAGCTTTGAAAGAAGCAAAAAAGCTGGGTGCAAAAACCCTTGGCATAGTAAATGTTGTTGGAAGTTCAATTACAAGGGAAACTGGAGGAGGAATATATCTTCATGCCGGTCCTGAAATAGGTGTTGCAAGCACAAAAGCATTTACAAGTCAAATAGTGGTTCTTCATCTTTTAAACATTTATTTTGGAAAGATAAGAAAAACAATTTCATCAGACATGGCCAAGAATTTAATTCATGAATTGGAGAAGCTGCCGGAAAAAGCAGAGGAGTGTTTAAAATTAAATGAAAAAATAAAAAAAATAGCCAAGGAGTACTATAAAAGTTACAACTTTATTTATCTTGGAAGAGGAATAAATTTTCCAGTTGCGCTGGAAGGTGCTTTGAAACTAAAGGAAATATCCTATATTCATGCAGAAGGTTATCCTGCAGCTGAAATGAAACACGGTCCAATTGCTTTGGTTGATAAAAATATGCCCGTCGTATTTGTTACAAGCACCAATGATCAAACCTATGATAAGGTTCTTTCGAACATGGAAGAAGTAAAAGCAAGAAAAGGGAGAATAATAGCAATAACTACAAAAGAAGATAATAGGATAAACAAATTATCTGAACAAACAATATCTGTTCCTAAAACAAATCAGTCACTAACACCAATAATTAATATTATTCCTTTACAACTGTTGGCTTATCACATAGCAGTTCTGAAAAAATGTGACGTTGATAAACCACGAAACCTTGCTAAAAGCGTGACTGTGGAATAGATTTAAATATAGTCAAACCTTCTAAAATCACATGCAAACAGAAATATCCTCTCTGGAGTTATTTCATATGACTAAAGAACTGGTTGATGTAGTTGGTGGAAGAATAGATAAGATATATCAAAAAGATAGGGAGTTCTTGTTTACAATGCATGTGCGTGGAAAGGGTAGAAAAATGCTTAAAATAATGCCCAATGCAATTTATCTAACTGAATACAAGGAGGAGTTTTCTGAAACTCCTCCAGGTTTTTGTAAATTTCTGAGAAAAAAAACTGCTAATTCTACCATAGCTAAAATAGAGCAAAAAGACTTTGAAAGAATAATAGAAATAGATTTCGAAGGAAAAGAAGACAGCTACAGAATGATTGTTGAATTATTTAACAAAGGAAATGTTATTTTTTGCGATAAAGATTATAAAATAATAAGTGCGCTTGAAAGTCACAAATGGAAGGACAGAACTCTCAGAGGAGGAATAAAATATGAATTTCCGCCATCCCAAACAAATATTTTGTTTTCAGATGAAAAAGATTTTGCAAAAATAATAAAAGAATCAAACAAAGATTCGATTGTAAAAATTCTAGCAATAGATTTTGGTCTTGGTGGACTCTATGCTGAAGAGATATGTGCATTAACAAAAATTGATAAGGAAAAAAAGAAGTTAACGGCCGCAGAAATTAAAAAAGTTCTTGGCGAATTAAAAAAACTATTGAAAAAGAAAATAAAGTCAAACATAACCTGCAAGGAAATTTTGCCTTTTGATCTGAAACTATTTGAAAAAGAAGAAAAACAATACTTTGATAGTTTCAGTGAAGCAATTGATTCAAAATTCTCTAAAAAAATAATCTCTACACAGAAAAACTTTGCTGAAGAAAAAAAGGATGCTGGACTTGACAAAATCAAAGCAATAATCAAACAGCAGGAACAAACCATCAAAGGAATGGGGAAGAGTGAGAAAGAAAACACAGAGAAAGGAGAGTTCATCTATGAGCATTATGAAGAAATAAAAAAGATTTTAGAAGATATGAATATTGCCCGAAAGAAATTTTCATGGGAAGAAATAAAAGAAAGACTAAAAGGACACAAAGTTATAAAAAAAATAAATGAAAGTGAAGGAACAATAACAATTGAACTAAAATGATTGCGAAAAGAATAGAATCAATTAAACCAAGCATAACTCTAGATTTGAATGTTAAAGCCGAAGAATTACAATCAAAAGGAATTAATATAATTAATCTTACCGCCGGTCAACCAGATTTCTTTATGCCAAAAAATATTCAAGATGCTGCAAAAAAGGCAGTTGATATAAATTACACAAAGTATACGGATGTTGCAGGATGCATTGAGCTAAAGAAAGCAATAGTTAACAAACTAAAAAGAGACAATAATTTGGTTTACTCATCCGATGAAATAATTGTTTCAAATGGAGCAAAGCATTCTCTTTATAATTTATTTCAAGCCATAATCAATCCCTATGATGAAGTAATAATTCTAAAACCCTACTGGACCAGTTATCCTGAAATTGTAAAACTTGCAGGCGGAAAACCAGTCTTTGTAAACTCTGATAAAAATTTCAAACCTATAATTAATGAATTAAAAAAAAGTATAAATAAAAAAACAAAAGCAATAATTGTAAACTCACCAAACAACCCGACCGGAACCTTACTTAACAAAAAAGAACTGCAGGAAATCGTAGATATTTGTCTGGAGAAAAATATTTTGATAGTGTCTGATGAAATATACGAGAAAATAGTTTATGACCAAGAATTTGTCAGCATTGCAGGTTTAGGTGATGAAATCAAAAAAAGAACTGTTGTAATAAATGGAGTTTCAAAATCCTATTCAATGACTGGCATGAGAATCGGCTATGCAGCCGGTTCAAAGGAAATAATTTCAGCCATGAAAAAAGTTCAAAGTCATTCAACATCCAATCCAAATTCCATTGCTCAAAAAGCATCCATTGAAGCATTGAATGGTTCTCAGAAATTTATAAAAGAATGGATTGATGAATTTAAAAACAGAAGAAACTTTATTGTGGATGAATTAAATAGTGTTGCAGGAATAGAATGTGTCAAACCAGAAGGTGCATTTTATGTATTTCCAAAAGTTTCAGATTTATTCAATAAAAATATAAACTCAAGCATGAAATTATGTGATGAACTGCTTGAAAAAGCAAAAATTATTGTTGTTCCTGGAGAAGTGTTTGGGAGTCCAGAGCACATAAGGATAAGCTATGCAACATCAATGGACAACCTGAAAGAAGCTGTCAAAAGAATAAAGGAGTTTTTACAATGACTAAATTTTTAGTATCAAGAACAATGAGTACTCAGCATCCTGATAATGTGAGGCCTCCATTTTTCTCAGATTCAGCAATTCTGGGAGGGGATGATGAAGTAAAAGAAGCTTTCTATACTTTTTCCCATATTAATTCCAAAGAACAACTATGGGACTTTGAGGGAAAACAGGTTGATAACTTTGTGGTCAAAAAATTATTTACAAAATATGAACCTTTTTTCAGAAAACATAGGCTTGGAAAAGATTTCTTTTTAACACTTCGTGTACCCAATCCTGAAGTGGAAAAGGATGAAGCAAAGATTCTTTTGGAAACACTGGAAAGTATTCCAAGAAACTTTGACATTGCCAGAAAGTTCTATGGAGAAGATATTCCACCAATTTTTGAAGTTGCTCAGCCAATGACAACCAATGTAAAATCCCTCATAAGAATTGCAGAGTATTACAAAAAACTGGTGGTTGGAACCCAGAACACAAGATTGTTTCCCAAAGATATAACCATAAAAGAGTGGATCGGCAGGTTTGGTCC
Organism: archaeon; assembly: GCA_043822105.1. Lineage (GTDB taxonomy): Archaea > Nanobdellota > Nanobdellia > Woesearchaeales. The sequence continues at coordinate 43,024 of JBDRCD010000015.1, forward strand.
TGAAAAAATTAGAGTAATTCCTCTCTTTGAATCCAAAGAAGCGATACTTAATGCAGACAAAATGACTGAGGAATTTATCAGAAGTCAAAAAATCAATGATTATCAGAGAGTTTGGTTTGCAAGATCTGACCCTGCAATTAATTATGGTTCTCTTGCAGGTGCACTTATTAATAAAATAGGTTTTCAAAAGCTTCATATTCTTGAAGAAAAATCATCGGTTGATATACTTCCTATAATTGGTTGTGGCTCAGCACCATTCAGGGGAAATCTGAAACCTACAAATGCTAAGCACATTCTGAAGGGTTATCCAAGTGTACAAACCTACACAATACAATCCGCTTTCAAATATGATTATCCTGAAAAAGAAGTTACAAATGCAGTTGAAGAGTTAAACAATAGCAAAAGAAGTGCGCCTGTAATTGTTGATGAGAAAAAAGCTCTGGAAATACTAGGCAGATCAACAAAAGAGTATCAAAAACAAATGTTGCTTTTGGCCCCTCTTGTAAGTGATTTTACAAGTCACATTCCTAAAAGAAGAGAAAGAAAACTTCACATTGGACTTTTTTCTTATTCCAGAAAAACAAATGGAGTGATTCTACCAAGAGCAATACCTTTCTGTGCAAGTTTATACTCTCTTGGTTTACCACCAGAACTTCTTGGTCTGAACGCACTTAAAGAAAAAGACTTTGAGTTCTTAAGAACAATTTACCCAAACATAGATGAAGATATGAAAGATTCATTGCAGTTCGTCAACTCTGCTAACTTTGGTTTTTTCCCTCGTGAAATAATTAAAAAGCTAAAACCAGTTATAGAAAGATTTAACTTTGAAATTGATGAAAAACACAAGAAGATTTCACAAATAATTCTGGAGGATTATAACAAGAAAAACTTTGTTTCTTTGAGTGAAAATATTAACAGGGCAGGATCAATAAGGGGATTTTTAGGGTGATAGAATGATTGGGATAATAAAAGAATTATCAAACCCTAAAGTTTTTCCTGAAAAACCCTTAGATGTTAAAATTATTCAGACACACATTTCAGTAATCTGTTTGACCGGGAAATACGCTTACAAATTTAAGAAGCACGTTAATTTTGGATTTCTTGATTTCTCCACACTTGAAAAAAGAAAGTTCTACTGCGAAGAAGAACTGAGGCTTAACAGAAGACTATCACCGGAAATATATCTTGAAATGGTTGAACTTCGAGAAAATAATGGTATTTTTTCAATCAATGGAAAAGGAAAACTAGTTGATTATGGCATAAAGATGAAAGAATTCAGTCAGGAAAAAATAATTACAAAACTAGTTCAAAAGAATCTTTTGACATCAGAGCAAATAAAACAAATCACAGATTTATTGGTTAATTTTTACAAAAAAGCAAAGACCAATGATAAGATTTCAAAATATGGCTCTGTAAAATTATTTAAGATTAACACTGATGAAAACTTTGAACAAACAAAGTCCATGATTGGAAAAACAATTTCAAAAGGACAGTTTGAATTAATAGAAAAAGAAACTAATGAATTCTACAAAATAAACTCTTGGTTGTTTGAAAAAAGAGTCAAAGATGGCATGATAAAAGAGTGTCATGGCGATCTGCACACAGGAAACATGTTTCTGGATGGCAATAGGATTAAGATTTTTGACTGCATAGAATTTAATGAGCGATTCAAGAATTCAGATGTTGCAGCAGACATAGCTTTTCTTTCAATGGATATGGATTTTCACGGAAAGGAAGAGCTTTCAAAAGAACTTATAATAAATTATGTCAAAAAAAGTGGTGACTGGGAACTTCTGAAAGTTTTGAACTTCTACAAATGTTATAGAGCATATGTTCGAGGAAAAGTAACAGGATTTTTGCTAAATGACAAAAATGTTCCTGAAAACGAAAAGAAGAAAATAACTGCGACTGCAAAGAACTATTTTACATTGGCAGAAAGATATGCCAAAGAGATAAATTATCGTTACATTGAATTCAAAAAACCAGTTGTAATAATGACATCAGGATTTTCTGCAACAGGAAAAAGCTTTATCACAAAATGGTTCCGTAAGTTTTTTGAAATAGAATCCTTATCAACTGATATTATAAGAAAAGAATTATTTAATATTCCGCTTGAAGAAAAAACAAGGCATGGTCTTGGAGAAGGAATATATTCCCCTGAAAATGTTAAAAAAGTCTATGATGAACTATTTTTAAGATGTAAGAACCTTGTTTCAGAAGGTAAAAACTGCTTGTTGGATGCAGTGTTTATCAAAAGAGCTTTGAGAGAAAGAGGGATGAAAACAGCAATGGATGCGAATGCAGAATTCTTGATATTAAACACTGTTGCAGAAGACAAGAATATAAAATTCCGGCTGGCAAAGAAAGCAAAGAGCAAAGATGATCCAAGCGATGCTACATGGAAAGTATATCTTAAGCAAAAAGAGAACTGGGAAGAATTCTCAGATGAAGAAAAAAAACATGCTCTGAAAATTGATGGAAATACTTTTTATTGCTATGAAGAAGCATATGATAAAATAATAGAACGATTAAAGGAAAATATAAAATGAATGTTTTTTTGAGAAGATACATGGAACTAGGAGAAGAATTTGACCCAAAAGAGATTGAACTAAGAAAATCTCTGCGAATAAATACTTTGAAGATTCCTGAAAAAGAACTTCTGGAACGACTGAACAAGAAATCTGTTAAACTTCAAAGGATAGCTTTTCTAAAACACGGGTTTTTCTATGAAGCAATATTTTCAATGGGTGCAACGCCCGAGTATCTTCAAGGATATTATTATCTTCAGGAAGCAGCAAGTCAAATACCTTCAGAAGTTCTAAATCCGAAAGCAGGTGAGATGGTTCTGGATATGTCTGCAGCCCCAGGTAGCAAAACAACCCAGATGTCTGCTCAGATGGGCAATAAAGGCACTTTAGTGGCAATTGACAATAATATTCACAGACTAGAGTCATTGAGAAGCAATATTGAAAGGCTAGGAGTTGAAAATGTTACAATTTTCAGAAAAGATGCTCGATTTGTAGATGATCTTAATTTGAAGTTTGACAAAGTGTTGTTTGATGCTCCCTGCTCAGGTAATTTCACAGATGATAAGAACTGGTTTGAACAAAGAGATTTGCAGGGAATAAAAGAAAGAGCAAGACTGCAAAGGGAAATTCTGAAAACAGCCGTAAGAGTTCTTAAAAAAGGAGGAGTTCTGGTTTATTCAACCTGTACATTGGAACCAGAAGAAAATGAACTAAACATTGATTGGCTACTGAAGAAGTATGAAAATTTAACTTTAGAAGAAACAGGTGTTTCCATTGGTGATGGTGGCTTGACAAAAGTCTTTGGAGAACAATTAAATCCTGAAATAAAGAAATGCAAACGTCTTTGGCCGCACAAAACAGGAACACAAGGATTTTTCATAGCAAAACTTAGAAAGAATTGAAAAAATTTATTAAAGGAAATTTTATTCACATTATTAAATGGGAAAAAGCAATTTTATAAAAATCTTGAAAAGCGAACTTGAAAGAATAGATTCTTCTAAAACACAGAAAAGATTTGAAACAGTCATAGAAGGATTTGATCCGAATGATAATAAAAGAGCCATGATTAAAGGAAAGAACTATCTTATATTTAATTCAAATGATTATTTGGGACTTCGATTTAATGAGAAAGTAAGACTGGCAGAAGAAAAAGCATCACAAAAGTATGGTTCAGGTCCTGGTGCAGTTAGATTTATATCAGGAACAATGAAAGTTCATAGAGAACTAGAAAAAGAATTGGCAAAATTTCACGGAAGAGAAGATGCAGTAATATTTAGTTCTGCATTTGCAGTCAATGTGGGAGTAATTCATTCTTTAATTAAAGGTCAGAGCAAGGATTCAAAAGTGAGTGGAGATACACTGGTTGTTTCTGACGAAATTAATCATCGAAGTATAATTGATTCAATAAGAATAGCAGGTCTTTCCAAAGAAAATAAAGTTATATTCAAACATTTAGACATGGATAATCTCAGAGAAGTTCTGGAAGAAAACAAAGGAAAATTTAAAAGAGTAATTCTTGTGAGCGATGGAGTATTCAGCATGCTTGGGGAATATCAGGATTTGAAAAAACTTCAAACGATTGCAGATGAATTTGATTCTCATTATGAGGAAGGTGTCATAACAGTTATAGATGATTCTCATGGAGTGGGTTCTTTTGGAAAGCATGGACGAGGCTGCGAAGATGTTTGTAATGCTAAATGCGATGTTCTAATAGGAACTCTGGGAAAAGGTTTTGGAGTTGACGGAGGATATGTTGTTGGTGAAAAGATTGTAATGGATTACATCAGAGAAAGTGCAGCAACATACATTTATTCAAACCCTATAGCTCCTGGAACAGCCGGAGCAGCACTTGCATCAGTAAAACTTGTTAATAGTCCTGAAGGAAAAGAATTGATACAAAAACTAAATAAAAACATTGCTGTTTTTAAAGAAAAAATGCTTGCTGAAGGATTTACATTTGCAGCTGATTCAATTCACGGAATTCAACCAGTGCTAATTGGTGATGCAGTCAAAACAAGAGCTCTCACTGATTCCTTGTTTGAAAAAGGAGTTATAGTAACCAATATTAGCTATCCTGTTGTTCCTCCGGGTAAAGATGAAATAAGAGTACAAATAAGTGCAGCACATACAAAAGATGAAATTGATGAGTTCGTTGAGAAGTGTACTCTTTCTGCAAAAGAAGTTGGAATATTATAAGGTTAACAACACTTTGATTTTCTTTAAATCATTTCCTGTTGCTAAGTCATAAATTTTACTAAACGCGTAATTTGTTCTTTCAGATAATTTTTTTACTTCCTTTGTTATATCTTCAGAGAGAATATTCATTTGTTTTGAAGTATTTTTAACATCTTTTGAATTGGTCATAAAAGTAAAGCAACCATTTTTTAAATCTGATTTATAGTCTTTTATATCATCTTTTATTTGAACAAAAGCACCTATGTAACTAATTGAACTCATAATATCTTGATTTGGTTTTGAATTTAGATAGCAGAAAGGAATAATTCCTCCAGTAACTATTGTTCCTGCTCCAAGTCGTACACTTAATTTTGCTGTTTGTTTATCTTCTTCATGAATCATAAGGGCATCTATTTTTTCATCAATATTCTGAAAAGACTCTTGGAGAATAGTTGGTTGTTCTATGTTATTAAGATTTTCTGGTTTTTTTAATAATTGTACATCTGCCAACGAATTTAAATAGTTAAGCATTTCAACAAATTGATTTTCAAGAGGCATTTGTTGAATATAATTATCATGGATGTATTTTGTTAAACCGAGAACTCTTTTTGGATAAGTATCAATTTTTTTAAGATCCAAATCAGATTCTCCATTAAGAATTTTTCTCATATTTAATATTAACTCTCTTCCTTCAGAAACAGGTGTTTCTTCTTTGTCTACATGATAATCTGCATTCGCTATCATTCTTGCAGTTAATGCAGTTAACATTTGACTTTTTGAACGAACATCTGAAGGAATATTTTCTCCAAAAATGGCGTCAATAAGATATCCTGAAAAAGCACCTGTAGCAACTGTTTTGCTTTTCAGACGCAGAGATAAATAATTTTCAACTCCTAAAGTTTGCTCAATAATCTTTGCTTCTTCCTTAAAATCCTCTCGAAATTGCAAAAGATCATTTATAATCATTTTATAGACAGAAATGTTAAGTTTTTTATAAAGATATGTCAAGTTTTATAATTAACATTTAAGAAAAAAGGCGGACAGCTTTTCAAGGTTCCCGCATATAAATGCAGTACAACTTGAAACGTAAACGCGCTTAACTTCCGAGATCGAAACGGGATCGGGTGTAACCACGTCACTATGACCGTCCAAAGTTGAAAAAACTCGTTTAATTTATAAAGCTTACTATATTTTTTCAGAAAATATAGAAGTTCTAAAGCCTCTAGCTTTAGTAACTTTCTTAAAATTAAGGCAATATATATAAATGATGGGCAATTCTCTTTAAACTTATGAATATAGCCATATTTGGAACAGGATACGTCGGACTTGTAACAGGAACCTGTTTTGCGGATTTAGGCAATAGAGTTATCTGTGTTGACATTGACAAAGATAAAATTAAAGCTTTGAAAGCAGGAAAGATACCTTTCTATGAACCGGGTCTTAAGGAACTTGTAATAAGAAATCATAAAGAGAAAAGATTGATTTTTACTATGGACGCAAAAACTGCAATTAAAAATTCAGAAGTTATATTCAACTGTGTCGGAACACCATCTTTACCTTCTGGAGAGGCAAATCTTGACTTTGTCTTCACTGTAGCAGAAGAGATTGCTGAACACATAAACAATTATAAAGTTATAGTTAATAAAAGCACAGTTCCTGTTGGAACTGCTGAGAAAGTTTTCAGGATGATAAAAAGACTTCAAAAACAGAAAGTTCCTTTTGACGTTGTTTCAAATCCTGAGTTTTTAAGGGAGGGAGCAGCAGTTAAGGATTTTCAAAACCCTGACCGAGTGGTTGTGGGTGTTAGTTCAGATAGAGCCAAATTAATAATGGCTGAACTTTATAAACCAGTTTTAAGAGCGACCAAACCAATAGTATTTACGGATCCTAAAACCTCTGAAATAATTAAATATGCTGCAAACGGAATGCTTGCAACAAGAATAAGTTTTATGAATGAACTGTCCCATCTCTGTGAGTCAACAGGTGCAGATATTAAAGCAGTTGCAAATGGCATAGGTCTTGACGGAAGAATAGGCCCAAGATTTCTGCAGGCAGGTGCAGGATATGGAGGTTCATGTTTTCCAAAAGATGTAAAGGCTCTGGCTCACACTCTGGAGCAACATGGTCATCCTTCAAATATTCTCAGAGCAGTTGATTATGTCAATGAAAGACAAAAGAAATCACTTTTACCTAAACTAAAGAAGTTTCTACCGGATTTAGAAGGGAAAAAAATAGCTATTTGGGGTTTGTCATTTAAGCCAAGAACAAGCGATGTTAGAGAAGCAGCTTCACTTGTTCTAATAAGTCAGCTAAAGGATGAATATGCAAATATTTATGCATATGATCCGGAAGCAATGCCTGAAGCAAGAAGGCATGTTAAAGGAGTTCACTTTGTAAAAGATGCCTATGAAGCTCTAAAGGATGCAGATGCATTGGTGATAATAACAGAATGGGATCAATTTAGGGGGCCTGATTTTGAACTTATGAAAAAGCTGATGAAAAACAAGCTAATAATTGATGGCAGAAATATCTATGATCCAAAAGTTGTTAAGTCGCTCGGATTTGATTATGTTGGAGTTGGGAGATGAAAAGAATTCTTGTGGCCGGAGGAGCCGGATTTATAGGAAGTCATTTGTGTGAAGCTCTGCTTAATCAAGGACATAAAGTTGTTTGTCTGGATAATTTTGCCACAGGTCATAAATATCATTATGTTCACCTGCTAAAAAATAAAAATTTTAGATTTATCAAACATGATGTTACTAAACCTTTTCATATTGGAGGAAAAATAGATCAAATATATCATCTTGCATCCAGGGCAAGCCCTGTGGATTACCAAAAGTTTCCAACAGAAACCGCTCTTTCCAATTCTTTAGGAACATACAATCTTGTAAAACTTTCTTTGAAAAAGAAAGCAACTTTGCTTTTTACTTCCACAAGTGAAGCCTATGGTGTTCCAATAGAGCATCCTCAAAAAGAAACCTATTGGGGAAATGTAAATCCTGTGGGTGTAAGAAGCTGCTATGATGAAAGTAAACGATTTGGAGAAGCTTTATTGATGGCCTATCATCGTCAAATGAACGCAGATGTAAAAATAGTAAGAATCTTCAATACCTATGGTCCAAGACTCAGGCCAGGTGATGGAAGAGTAATATCAAACTTTATCAGACAAGCATTGACAAATCAACCTTTAACAATTTATGGTGATGGAAAACAAACCAGAAGCTTCTGCTATGTTAGTGACATGGTTAGTGGTCTTATGAAGATGATGAATTCAAGCTATGTTGGTCCAAAAAATCTTGGAAACCCAAAAGAATTCACGATTTTACAACTGGCTAAGACAATAATAAGACTGACAAATTCAAAATCAAAATTAGTATTTGAAAAACTGCCTTTGGATGATCCTACAAAAAGACAGCCGGATATTTCTAAAGCAAGAACCATGTTGGGTTGGAAACCTCAGATAGAATTGGAAGAAGGTTTGAAAAAAACCATTGAATGGTTCAGTGTTTTACCCTCAATTAAAAATAATAGTCATTATTCTTCATAATTTTTATAAATACTTCATGCTTTTGTAGATGATAATGGTTAACTATGCTAAATTAGCGGTTAGAGGTGCAGGCTTTCTGTTCATGTCTTCAGTAGTTTCTGCAGGATTTGCCTATCTGGCAAGAATATTCTTGGCTCGCAGTTTGTCTGTTGAAGAATTTGGTTTGTTTTTTGCTGTTTTCTCTCTTTTTTCTTTTTTAGAACTATTTAAGGATCTTGGGCTGACAAGTGCACTAATAAAATATATTTCAGAATTCAGAGCAAAGAAACAATTTAACAACATTAAGACAGTTAGCTATATGTCCGGTGTTATACAGTTATCATTTGCATTTATAATATCTGTGATAGTTGTTCTGATGTCAAGATATCTGAGCACAAATTATTTCAAAAATGAGGGTGCCATGCCTTTAATTATAATTTTGTCCATATGGTTTTTTGTATCCACAATCCAGGGGTGGATATTTAGTATTTTTTATGGTTTTAAAAGATTTTTTTTGTTTTCATTTAAAGATATTTCAAGGGATGTTTTTTACTTTATTTCTCTAGTTATTTTGCTTAAGCTTGGTTATGGAGTTTTAAGTCCTGCCTATGCATGGTTAATAGCAACCATTGTTTCAGTAGTAATATTCTTTCCAATACTATTCAAAGTTTTCAATTTTTTCAAATACAAATTTCAAAATCATAAACCTTTATCAAAAAAATTGGTGCTTTTTGGACTGCCCGTTACTTTAACTTCTATTGGTGGAAAAATTATTGGAAGAATAGATATTTTAATGTTAACATATTTTAGAAGTCTGAGTGAAGTTGGAGTTTATAGCATTATACTTCCTACGTCTTTGTTGGTTCTTTTGGTGGGAAAAGCTCTCAGTATGGTGATGTTTCCCATTGGAAGTGAACTATGGGCTAAAAAAGAAGTAAAAAGATTAACTGCAGGTTTGAAACTAATGTTAAAATATGGTTTCCTCGCAGCAGTTCCGATTGGCTTAGCATTTATTTCTTTCGGCAGACTGTTTCTTAATCTTTTCTTTGGAAAAGAATATGTTGTTGGTGTACTTGCTTTTCAAATATTAATAATAGGAACTTTATTTGTCATAATTGGTCAGATAAATAATGCTGTAATATCAAGTATTGGTCAGCCAGTAAGAGTAACTAAAGTAATATTAGTGTCTGCAGGTGTTAATTTGGTTCTCAATCTTATTCTAATTCCCTTATTTGGTATTGAAGGCGCAGCAATTTCAACAACCATAAGTTATATTTTGATTTGTTTTCTGTCCATTAAAGAATTAACAAAAATAATGAAATTTAAAGCTCCTTGGGTGGACTGGGCAAAAACCATTGTCAGTGGAGTAATATTCGTTCTGTTAATAATATTATTAAGAAAAATTTTAGTAATGAACCCTTGGATAGAATTATTTTTAATACTGTTTATTGCAGGAATTATTTATTTAATTTCAATATTTTTCTTCAAAATAATAACCTTTTCTGAATTTAAAAATATTAAGAACACTTTTTTTAATATAAAATAGATTTAAGATTTATTCGATGATTTTTGAATCTTTCAGCATTTTCTTTAGATATGGATGAAAGTTCTTTTCTATTTTATCAAACCATCTATAGTTTTCAGAAGTGTTATCAATTTTTATTTGAGGATTATCATCTTTTGGTTTTGCAAGAAAACATACACTCACTCCATGAGTTCCTGTTTTCAAATCAGGATAAATGCCTTTGTCAAAGAAAAATTCATACACTCCCAGAATTTTTTCAACTTTTATTTCAAAACCTACTTCCTCAACCGCTTTACTTTTTATTCCGTCTTCAAGTTTAATATTTTTATGAAGTCTTCCACCAGGCACCCACCATTCATTCTTAGCAGGTTCTTCTTTTCTTTTAACAAGCAAAACTTTTCCGTTTTGATGTATAATTACATCTGTACAGCAAAGAGGCATAGTTTCAAGAATCTTCTTATAATCTTTTTCAGGTATTAAATTCATTTTCAATAATTTATGTACAAGAACTTGTGTTTTTCTTCATAATCAATGTATCTTTTCTTTAGTTCTTCAAGATCATATTCAATCATGAGTTTAACAAGTTCATTGAATTTCATAGTTGGTGTCCAGCCAAGTTTTTCTTTTGCTTTTTTTGGATCTCCAATTAACATTTCAACTTCAGCAGGTCTGAAAAAGGCAGGATTTATGTCCACAAGAATTTTTCCTGTTTTTTTCTCAACACCTTTTTCTTTTATTCCGTGGCCTTTCCATTGTATTTCTATTCCAATATTTTTGAAGGCCTCTTCAGTGAATTCTCTAACACTATGGCTTTCTCCTGTGGCTATTATGAAGTCTTCAGGTTTGTTATTTTGCATCATCATCCACATTGCTTTCACATAGTCTTTTGCATAGCCCCAATCCCTTTTTGCATTGAGATTCCCCAAAGATATTTTTTCTTTGAGTCCGAGTTTTATGGCTGCAACTGCTTTAGTTATTTTTTTGGTTACAAATCTGTCGCCTCTTCTTTCTGATTCATGATTAAAAAGAATTCCGTTACAGGCAAAGATTCCATATGTTTCTCTGTAGTGTTTGACCATCCAAAAACCATAAAGTTTTGCAATCGCGTAGGGACTTACCGGATTAAAAGGAGTTTCTTCATTCTGTGGATACTCCTGGGCTTTGCCAAATAATTCGCTTGTTGAGGCCTGATAGAATTTAGTTTTTTTCATATTCAGCTCTCTTAAGAGTTCCAATATTCTTAGAACTCCAATCGCATCACAGTTGGATGTATATTCAGGTATTTCAAATGAAACCTGAACATGACTCTGGGCTGCAAGATTATATATTTCATCAGGGTTAACTTTAGGAATTATTTTTGCCAGACTGCTTGAATCAGTCATATCACCATAATGAATGTGCAAATTTTTTCTTAGTTTTACATCATCATATATTTCTTTTAGTCTTTCTCTGTTAAAACTGCTTGATCTTCTTACAATTCCATGAACTTCATATCCTTTTGACAAAAGAAATTCAGCCAAGTATGACCCATCCTGTCCTGTTATACCGGTTATAAGAGCTTTTTTCATTAATTATCATCCCCAATAGTATCTTTTATTACTTGACATACTCGAGAAACTTCTTCTTCTTTTAAAATATTTCCCATAGGCAGACTTATTATTTGTGAGGCTAAAATTTTTGAATTGGGAAAAGAATCTTTGAAAATCTTTTTATGGTGGGGCTGTTCATGAGTAGGAATCCATGAAATTCTGTTTCCAATTTTATTTTTATCCAGTGATTTTATCAGTTTTTTCTGTTGATCTGTTTTTACAACTATATTAAATATCATATATGGATGCTTTGTAACATATTTAGGTATTTCTTGATATTTAACTAAATTTTTCAGTTCATTTTTGTATTGGTTGGCAAGTTTGTTTCTCCAGTCTAAATATTGGTTAATTTTTTTAAGCTGAACTCTGATTATTGCAGATTGTATATCTGTTATTCTAAGATTTAAACCAAAATAGCTATGAACAAATTTTTGTTTCATACCGTGATTTCTCAAAAGCAGACATTTTTCTGCAATTGTTTTATCAGATGTTAATATGCATCCTCCTTCTATGCCTGCTGCAAGTTTAGCCATGTGAAAACTAAGAATGCTTGTATGATTGAATGACCCGATTTTTTTATTTTCATACTCTGCTCCGATCGCTTCAGCAGCATCTTCTATTATGATTATGTTTTTTTCTTTTGCAAGTTTTAAGAAACCATTCATATCCACTGGCATTCCTGCAACGTCGACAGGCATTATTGCTTTTGTTTTTTTGGTAATTGCTTTTCTTACAATTTCAGGAGTTGTATTGAAAGTTTTCAAATCACAATCAACCAATACGGGTTTAGCCCCCACGGCTAAAATAGCATTGACTGAAGCAATGAATGTAAATGTAGGAACAATAACTTCATCTCCATAACCAACTCCGTGAGCCATTAAAGCAGCAATCAAAGCAGAAGTTCCATTGTTGACAACAACCGCGTATTTGCAACCAATGTACTTACAAATTTCAGATTCTAATTTTTCTGTTTCTTTGCCTTGAGTCATCCAACCGGAATCAATTATTCTTTTGGCAGCTTCTTTTTCTTCAGAACCCATGTCCGGCGGTGACCATTCAATTTTGTTCATTTATTTTCCCTCATTTTTTTTGCAGGAATACCTGCCATGACAACATTGTCAGGAACATCTTTTGTTACAACTGCACCTGCTCCAATTATTGAATTCGAACCAATGACTATATTTTCTCTCACAATTGCGCCCATACCAACTATTGAATTTATTCCAACATTAACACCACCTGCTAACTTGGCTCCTCCCTGTATGAAAACTCCTTTGTTTATTTTATTGTCATGTTCAACTATTGCACCTGTATTAACAACAGAATTTTCTTTGATTACAGTTTCAGGATTAATAACTGCACCGGCCATGACAGCAACACCAGGTTCTATTTTTGCAGATTTGGAAATAATTGCACTAGGATGAATTGCTTTTGTAAATTTTATGTTATTTTTTTTAAGATTGTTAAATATTCTTTCTCTAACGCTAAGAAGTTCGTATCCAATACCTATAATTACAGAATCAACTTTTTTCTCGTTAACTAATTTTTTTATGATGGAATCATCACCTAAAATGTTAAGGCCGTACTTTTTTGTCCCAATAAGATTTTTATCAATATCTGTCAGACCAATTATTTCTTTGTCATGAAGTTGTTTTAATATATCTACAATTACTCCTGCGTGTGGTCCTGCTCCTATGATTAAGACTTTTTCTTTTGACATTTTTATTTAACCATGTTTAAATTAAATATGCTTGGATTTTTAACATTGTGTTTTAATTTTTTACCTATGATTTTGTCAAGGTTTTTCTGAGTAGGAAGAAGTCCTGATCCTGTTCTTATGGCAATGAGCATTTCTTCTGTTATTATTGTTTCTTTTTTTTGAGGATTAATGACTATGAATTTTCTCATGTTCAAATTTTTCTTTTCAGATTTGGTCAAATCTTTTTTATAGGATCCCATCGTTGTTTGAATTTCTTTGAGATGCTCAACCCAAGTCTTTAGTTCATCCGCTTCCAGAGAAGCTGCATGGTCGGGACCTTCAAAATCTCTGCTGATTGTAAAATGTTTTTCAACAAGAACTGCTCCAAGTGCAACTGCACCGATGCTTGCCGTATCTGTCGGAGTATGATCACTCAGTCCAAACAGAATATCAGAAAACTCTTTAATGTAAACTTTCAGAATGTTAAGATTAACTTCTTCTGGCTTTGCAGGATAATCAGATGTGCATTGCAGTAGAATCAAATTTTTTGCATATCCTTCTTTTTTTGCAACTTCAATTGCATTGGCAACATCATCAAATGTTGAAAGTCCTGTTGAAAGAATTATTGGTTTTCCTTTTGCACCAACATATTTTGTGAAAAGATGATTATTAAGTTCTATTGATGCCAACTTAAAAGCATTCACACAAATCTTTTCATCTAAAAAATCAACGTTCTCATTATCATATGGTGTTGAAAGAAACATTATGTTTCTTTTCTTACAGTACTCAGCAATTTTTATTTGATCCTTCTGACTTGTCTCAAGATGTTTCAGCATTTGAAAATAGGTAACTTTTTTCCCTACTTTTCTAGTCTGATAATCAGGTTTTTCAATTCCATGCAGCTGCAATTTCTCTGTATTAAAACTTTGAAATTTTATTGCATCAACGCCTGCTTCTTTTGCTTTGTCAACCATTAGAAAAGCAACTTCAAGTGTAGAATTGAGACCGAGTTTTTTCATATTTTCTTTGCTAATAATGTGATTAACTCCTGCTTCGGCTATTATAAAACAAGGTTTGTCATAGCCAATAACTTTGTCGCCAATCTTTATTGTATGACTCAAAGACTCCAACCTCCATCAACAACTATGTTTTGACCGGTAACATAGCTTGCTTCATCAGATAACAAGAAAATAAGTGCACCAATCAAATCTTCTTTTTTTACCATTCTTTTTTCAATAAGAACCTTTTCAACATACTTCTTGACAAAAGATTTGGGTTGTTTGTTTTCAACTCCTCCTGGAGAAATAGAATTAACTCGGATGTTATATTCTCCAAGGTATGCTGCAAGGTATTTGGTTAAATTTATTACTCCACCTTTAATTGCTGCGTATTCCACAGGCATGGTCATTTTAGTGCCTTTATAGATATTAAAGTCTGGAGCTGAAAAACCATATATTGAACCCATGTTAATAATTGTTCCTTTCTTTTGCCTTTTCATTACTTTACTGACTTCTTTTGTCATGAGAAAGTATCCTCCAAGGTGCATGCTCATGTTTTGACAGAAATCTTTGAACGTAACATCTTCGAATTTTCTTCCGTAGTTTTTGTTTTTAGGATAGGCGTTGTTCACAAGTGCATCTATTCTTTTGAATTTCTTAACTATTTTTTCAATAACCTTCTTTACCTGTTTTTCATCTGTGATGTCACACTTCTCAAAAGAAACTTTGCTGTTTTTTTGAGTCAAAGTTTTTCCTCTTGTATTGTCAATGTCAAGCACAACAACGTTTGCTTCTTGTTCTACACATGATTTGACGAATGCACTGCCAATAAGTCCTAATCCACCCGTAATGATTATTATTTTGTTTTTCAGATTAAACATTTAGGTCAACCTCCGAAAACCTGTGTGAGCCACAGGCCCTTTTAGTAATTTATCAACATTGTTGTTATCAATGGCTTGTTTTATGATTTTAAATGTTTCATCAACTGAGATTAAATATTTGTCAATTATTTCATCGCTGTGACTGTATGATACATAGACACTTTTAGAGGCAAGAAATCCTCTTTCCAACATTTCCTGAGTAAATAAAGTATGCAGTTTTTGACTGTCTTCATGATCAATTTTAAAGGTTGTCAAAGGAGGAATTCCCATTGTTTTGACTTTCAGATTGTTTTTTTCTGCTAGCTCTTTCCATCCTTTGCTGATTTTTTCTCCAATTCTAATTAAATGCTCAGGAACTTTTTCTCTAATCATCTTGTTTATGGTTACAATTGATGCCACAAGTCCTGTTCTTTCGGTCCAGAATGTACTGCTAATAAAACTTGTTTGTGCAGCATTCATGATTTCTTTTTTTCCTAGTATTACTGACATAGGAAATCCGTTGCCAATTGATTTTCCATATATGACCATGTCTGGTTGAACACCATATTTCTCATAGGCTCCACCCACGTTTATTCTAAATCCAGATGTTATTTCATCAAAAATAAGAATGATACCTTTTTCTTTTGTAATCTTTCTTATTTCTTCTAAGAATCCTTTCTTTGGTTCTTTGTATCTTATTGGTTCCATTATCACAGTGCCGACATCATTATTTTTATCAAGAATTTTTTTAAGAGCATCAAGGTCATTGTATTCAAAAGGAATTGATGATCCTTTTAGATTTCTTGGAACTCCTTTTGGTTCAAGTCCGGGTAATAAATGTCCATCTAAATTTTTATCATCACCTAGATTCGCAGACAAATACCAATCACTCCAACCATGATAACCGCAGAATGCCACTTTATCTTTATTTGTGAATGCTCTTGCAATTCTAATTGCGACTGCAACAGCCTCTCCGCCAGTCTTAGCATATCTGACCATTCCTGCCCAAGGGTGTAATTTCAAAAATATATTTGCTAATTCTATTTCTTCAGGACAGTTAAGAGTTGTCATGGTGCAATCATCAACAGCTTTTTTTACGGCTTTATTTACTTCTTCATCAGAATAGCCTAAAACGCAGGCTCCGACACCCATTATACTCATATCAATTAGTTTGTTTCCGTCAAGGTCTTCTATAATAACACCTTTGGCTTTCTTATAGTAGGATGGCCACTGATCTGGAAGAAACATCTCTGATCTTTTGGAGAGTAATTGTGATCCACCAGGAATTATCTTCTTTGCTTCATTCCATAGTTTAACACCTTTTTTTGTATTCATTTCTTTTTCCTCTTTTTAAGCCATTTCATTATGGCTTCTATAATTATAAAATCCATTTCTTCGTCTATTTCAAAAGAATTATACCTTTCAACTTCATAGGGAATTGTCTTATCATGATAGAATGTTTTTCTTTTTTTCATGCTGCTGACTTTGGAGATATACAACGTTCCTTCTGGAAAAAATGTGTCTGTCAAATCCTGTCTTCTTATGTGTGCAATTTGTTTACCCTTGTATGGAACTATAAATCCTTTTTTCTTAACAAACGCAAGCATTGGATTATATTGCTCTGCTTTTACAAACCCAACAATTGATTCTGCTTTCTTGTTATTATTAAGCATAATTATTGCTTTTTCTATATCTTTGGAAGTTGTCATGGGAGAAGTTCCTTCCAACATAACAATTAAATCATAGGTTTCTCCTTTCTTCTCAAAAAAGTTTATTGCGTGAAGTAAAACGTTTATTGATGAAGCTTTATCTGTTGCAAGCTTTGCAGGTCTCATAAAAGGCACTTCAGCACCCTGCTTCCTTGCAATTTCAGCAATTTTCTTGTCGTCTGTGGAAACAATAACTTTGTTAATAAGTTTGCAACCAAGGGCAGCCTTTATTGGATAGTCTATTAGGGGTCTTCCTAGTAATTTCTTAATATTTTTTCCAGGAAGGCCTTTAGAACCCCCTCTTGCCGGAATAACTGCTATAATTTTCATGTTGCACCCCCTATAAGATATTGTCTGTTTATTTAAAAACTTAATGCTTATTATTAGAAACTTTTTTAAATTTGATAGATTTCAAAAAATTATGTTAAGCTCAAGATTCCTTGACGATAAAAAGCCAGCTATTGCTTTATCTAATTCTCAATTAAAAAACAAAAAAATAGTTGAAAAGAAAATTACTGATGGTATTTATAAGTTTGAAAAAGTTAAATGTGCAATTTGTAAGAGCGAAAATTTCAAAACACTCTCAAAAAAAGATAGACACGGTTTATACTCTTCTTTTGTTATTTGTAAAAATTGTGGTTTAATTCAGATTAATCCAAGAATGGACCAGAAGAGTTATAATAATTTTTATAATGATGAGTATAGAAAAGTCTATAGCGAAACTGGAAAACCTGCCGATAGATTCTTTCGAAATCAAAGATTCACAGGAAAACTTATCTATGATTTAATAAGATCCAAATCCAACAAAAACATTAAAAATTTGTTTGTGGTTGAAGTTGGAACAGGTGCAGGGGGAATTCTCCAATATTTCAAGGAAAAAGGAAATCTTGTTTATGGTGTAGATTTGGGGACGCAGTATATTTCTTTTGGAAAGAAAAAAGGATTAAATTTAGAAACCGGCACAATTAAAAATGTTCTTAAGCTAAATAAAAAAGCAGACATAATAATATATAGTCATGTTTTTGAACATATTCTTAATCCAATGGATGAATTGAAAGTGATTCGTAAATGTTTAAAGAAGAACGGTCTTCTTTACATTGAAGTTCCTGGTGTGAAAAATTTGTTGAATAGTTATGGCCAAGATTTTTTAAAGTATCTTCAGAACGCTCACACATACAACTTTTCTTTGACAACTCTTAATAATTGTTTGCAGCAGGAAGGATTTGAAATGCTTTATGGTGATGAATATATTAAATCAATATTCATAATTGGTAAAAAGAAAACAATTTACACAAATGATTATTTCAAAGCTTTGTCTTTTTTGAACTATTTAGAAGATTTAAGATTAAAAAGATTTAGTTTTCAGAAACTTAAATTGAAATTAAGAAGTCTTTTTATACAAACTTTGAAAAAAACAAAGACTTTTGAATTATTTGTTAGGATGTATAGAAAATTACACACTTAATTTTGTTCTTGTTTGTTTTTGAAAATTATTTTTTTTATGGACTGCATCATTCGTTCAAGTTCTAAACCATCACATTTGTAGCAGTAAAGATCCAAGAATTCTTTCCTTTTTTCCTTTAATTCCTCGTTCTTCTTTTTGTCATACAAATAAATTTTCACTGCTGACAAAAGTTCCTCGCCAGTTTTAACTTTTATCACGCAATCACTTGTTTTATGAAAAACGCCTTCTTTATCGATTATTTTTTTAGGATATAACCCTATGAGAATAGTTGTTTTACCCATAATATTTGCTTCCCAAAGAGTTGTAGAAAAAACAGATATAAACAAATCACATTTATTTATTAATTTGTATAAATGTTCTTTTCCTTTGGAAGCTCTTTCAAGAGAAATGTTTTTTATTTTGTGTTTTTTTATAATGTTTAAATAGTCTTTTAGATTTTTTTCTAAAGGATGTGGTTTTATTAAAATCTTATAATCTTTAATCTTTGACAAGACCTTAATATAAACTTCCATGTGTTTGAAGAACTCTTTTTTTGTGATAAAATTTTCCTCAATCATAGGTCCTGTGCAAAAAAGAATAATCTTTTCAGACTTTTTTCTTTCTGGCTGTTGTCTAATAAAATCTTTTATTTCATATGATAAAACAGGACCAGTCACAATAATATTTTTTTCAGGAGCGCCTGTTTTTACCAGCATGTTTTTTTGGAGAGGTCCAATACTTAGAAGATAATGACTTTTCGGAAAATCCCACTTTCCTGCAGTTGCGCCTATTCCATGTGGAACTCTTATTGTTGGAACATTAAGATTGTCTGCAGCATATATTAGACATTTGTCAGTTATATTGTCTGCTGCATAAATTATCACTGCTTTAAAATTATATTTTGAGATTACTTTTTTGAAAGCTTCATAGTAAAGAATTGTAATGAATAATATTTCTCTTGAAAAATAAAAATCAAAATGTTCACCAAATTGTTTGAAAAAAACTTTTTCTTTAGCATCTTTGAAAGAAATATTTTTTTTGGTTTTTTTCCATTCTTTGTGTATCTTTTTTGAATTAATTCTTGCTTTATTAATATCTTTTGAAGTGATAAATGAATCCAGTACATTGTTAAAATTCAAAAGTTTTGGACTTGCTTTATGTGATAGAGGGTCAGATAGAATTAATTCTGCCTGTAATTGTTTATCCTGCTTAACTTTATCGAATATTTTTTGTATTCTATCAATTTCAAATGACTTTCCTTTTTTTATCAATGCATTTGTGTTGGCATGAAATAGGATTTTGTTTTTTCCTTTTGTAGAAAATGTTTTTTTCCCTTTACTAGTAATCAGAATTTTCAGTAATTGATTTGCTAGAAAACCTTTTCTCAACAAATTATTCTTCAAAGATTTCTTAGGTTGTTCTTTATTTTTAATTCGTAAAACAACTTTCTCATAATTATCCAGATGTTTAGGAAAAGTGTTTTTTATAAATCGCTGTTTGAAGAAGTTCCACATGGAAACATTTTCATATAGAAATTTTTCTTCAAAAAGATTTCCTTTGATATTCTTCTTCTCCAATTGTTTGAAAAATTCTTTTATTTCTTTATAGTCTGTTGAGGACATTTATATCCAGAAAGGAAGATTGTTTTTTAATCTTTTGTTATTTCTTAAAATTTATTTAGGTTTATAACCTGTAATCATCCATTGATCTTTTAAGTATTTTTTCAGTCCGAACAACCCCATTAATAATGGAAGAGATAGCATAATCTTTCGCCACCCTTTCGGATTTTTAAACAGGGTTGTATATCTAACTCGGTTCATTTTAACATTTTCAAATTTTCTGAATAAATATTTTATTTTTTTCTTAGAAAACACGAATGTGCAGGGACAATCTTTACTTTCAGTATTTTTATTAATTGTTTTTTGATATCCGAATCTAAATAATTCTGCCTTTAGAATTCCCTGTCTAACAAGAATCTCAAAATGTCTCCACCCTCTGGCATACAGCATGATAATAAATTTTCCGCCCGGTTTAAGCGTTCTGTAAACTTCATTTATGGCTTTTTGTGAATTTATTGTGTGATGCAGAACTCCAAAACTGTAGATTAGATCAAATGAATTGTTTTCGTAGTTCATCTTTTCTGCATCTTGCACTTGAAAAGTTCCTTTTAATTTATATTTCTTGAAAATTTTCTTTGTAAGGCTTACTGCATTTTCAGTGATATCACAGCCGTAGCATATAGAACCATTTTTTCCATATTCCAATATGTCTGTGCCTGCACCAACACCAATCTCCAAAACTTTTTCATCTTTGTGTTCTTTAAACTCTGCAAAATCAGATATGAATGAATAATAACCTTGTTTACCAAATCTTTCCTTTTGAAGTTGTTCATACTCTTTCTTCGAATAATTTTCTTCAGAATGTTTATTCAAAGGGTTTCTAGTTTCCCAATAATTCTTTATTTTATTTTTCACTATTATTCAAACCCGTTTCTATTTTTTTTAATATGTAATATGAAAAATAAAAGAAAATCATTGCTCTGATTGTTAAATAAACTGCATAGAATAATACAATCCAATGAAGAATATTAAATATTATTCCTGCGAGTAAAATAAATTTTATCCAAAAGTAATCTATTGGTAAAACAAATATTTTTACAAGAAGTTCTTTATTATCTGTATTTACAAAAGCTCTTGTTACTTGTGTACCGCTTTTATACTTGTTTTTTGTATTTTCTAATAAAATAGTTGTTTTTAACTCAAGAAAATAAATTGTTGTTTGTTGAATCATTGCAGCCCAAAATCCTGCAAGTAAGTAAAGTGTGTTTCCTGTATTTCTATAGACTCCAACTCCGATTCCTGCAATAATAAATCCTAAAGTTAGAATATGATATGTTCTTCCTAAAAAGTTAGCCTGTAAAACGGTTTTTTCATTTCTATAACGAGCAACGGTTCCATCAACCCAATCAGCAAGTTCACCTAAAATTAAAAATACAAATGCCAAGATGTAAAATTTTAGATTACCCATTGCAAATGCTGCAGCAGATAAAAGGTTGAACAAAGCTCCAATCATAGAAATTTGATTTCCTGTGATCGGAGTGAGAACTAAGACACTTGAAATGCCAAAAGTTACATAGCGCATAAAATTATCAAATTTTCCATAGAAGCCAGTTCTTCCAAGTTCTTTTCCCCTGCTGAAAACTGCTTCTTTTAGCTTTTTGCTGAACAGTTTTGACATAAAAAAACATGTTTTAGATAACTATATAAATCTTTTGATATAACTTATTCATAGTTTTTATGAGGATAAAATGTGTGGAATAACTGGCATTTATGACTTTGGAAAAAGACTTAACAATTACGCTAAAATAAAAACTATTCTAAAAACTATGACCTACAGTCTTTATCACAGAGGTCATGATGATTTTGGGTTACTTATTGATTCCAAAGGCAGATTTGCATTTGGTCACGCCAGATTATCAATAATTGATCTTTCAAAAAATGGTCATCAACCAATGTCAGACAAAGAAAAAACAGTGTTTATATCTTTTAATGGTGAAATATATAATTTCATGGAAATTAAAAAAGAACTTGAAAATGAAGGATACAAATTCTTTTCTAAATGTGATACTGAAGTAATCATTAATGCTTACAAAAAATGGGGGATTGACTGTATTAAGAAATTCAATGGAATGTTTGCATTTTCATTGTACGATTTGAATCAAGAAAAACTATATTTGGTTAGAGATCGTCTCGGAATAAAACCGTTGTATTACACTTATTTCAAAGATAAATCCATGTCTTTTGATGGAATGATTTTTGCTTCAGAAATAAAATCCATACTTCATTTTCCTAATTTCGAAAGGGAAGTTAACATGGAAGGGGTGTCAAGCTATCTTTCTTTTCGTTATACCATTGGCGAAGAAACACTTTTCAAAAACATATTTTCTTTGAGTCCTGGTTTTTATCTGTCAATTGATAAAAAAGGTACAGTTGATAAGATTAAGTACTGGGACCTTTCTGTCAGTAAAAAAAAATTATCTGAAAAAAGGCTGGTGGAAGAAACCAGAAGATTGATGATTGATTCTGTTGAAAAAAGAATGATTAGTGATGTTCCTCTAGGCTCCTACTTGAGTGGGGGTCTTGATTCCAGTATAATTGTGGGTATAATGTCTAAATTAAAAAAAGGAAAAGTAAAAACCTTTTCAATTGGATTTGAGGAAGAAAAGTATAATGAATTCAAATATGCTGAACTGGTTGCAAAGAAATTTAAAACTGATCACCATGAAATTCTTTTATCTCCGAATGAATATTTAAAGACTGTTAAAGATTTAATAAAATACAAAGATCTTCCTTTGGCGGTTCCAAATGAAGCGGCATTATTTATTCTTTCAAAAGAACTTAAAAAGCAAATCACAGTAGTTTTGAGTGGAGAGGGTGCAGATGAAATATTTTCTGGTTATGGGAGACTGTTTCGGGCTCCTGCAGACTACAAAAAATTAAAATTAATCAGATTTTTACCTTCTTTTGTAGTAGATAGACTTTTTTCAAATTTTAAAAGAAAATATGGAAATCAAAATTTCAGAAGCGAGCTTGACCACTTTTTGTATCTATATTCATATTTTCCAGAAAAAGAAAAGTTCTTTTTGTTCAATGATGAAATGAAATTAGCTGTTAACAACGACGGTTTGATAAAAAAAATATTTGGGCAGACATTTGAGAATTATAAACAATTGAATTATTATGATAAAATTCCTTTTGTTTTTGAAAAGTTGCATTTGCCTGGTCTGCTCTTCAGAAGTGATTCATCAACGATGGCTGCCAATGTTGAAGCGAGAGTTCCTTTTGTTGACCACAGATTAGTTGAATTTGCGTTGAACATTCCTAGAAAGTACAAGATGAAATGGAACTCTTTTGGAAGTTATCTCAAATCAATGTTTAAAACCAGCGACGAAATAAGTGAACATCTTGATTCGACCAAGAGCATATTAAGATTTGCCTTTAAAGACATGCTACCAAAAGAAGTTTTGGAAAGAAAAAAAGTAGGATTTCCTGTTCCTTTGGACAATTGGTTCAGGAATGACTTTAAATTAACCGCAAGAAAAGAATTATTAGGAAAAGATTCAAAAATAAGAATGTTTATTAATCAAGCAAACTTACAAAAATGGATTGACCATAACTATTTGAATCCAAACAATGATAAACAATTTGGCCAAAAACTTTGGATGATTTTCAATTTAGAAATTTGGCTGAGGGAGTATTTTTAAAATGAAAGCAAAAAAAGACAAAGTCATTGGTTACACTGCAGGAGTATATGACCTATTTCATGTTGGTCATTTGAATATATTAAAAAGCTCTAAAGCACTATGTGATAAGCTCATTGTTGGTGTAACAACCGATGAACTTGTATCCTATAAAGCCAAAACAGCTATAATTCCCTTTGAAGAAAGAGCAAGAATAGTAAGTGCAATAAAATACGTTGATGTGGTTGTACCTCAGGAAAATATGAACAAGTTTGAAGCTTGGAAAAAATTAAAGTTTAATGTTATGTTTGTTGGTGATGATTGGTATAAAGATTCTAAATGGAAGAAATATGAAAGAGAATTTAAAAAAGTAGGTGTTAAAATAGTATATTTTCCCTACACAAAAGGAACTTCTTCCACTTTGATGAATGAAATTCTGACCAGAGAAAGAGATTTGCTGTCAAAATTTGTTGACTATGGCAAAAACAATAAATTAAAATCACTTGTGAAGAAATTGGTTGTACAAAGGGAAAAAATAAAAGCCAAATATAAGAACAATGAACAAAAAAAGAAAAAGAAATAGTGGTTTAAAATCTCCGGAAGCATCAATCATAATTCTTAACTGGAATCAACCTAACTTTTCAGTTTCCTGTGTTAAATCTGTTCTCAAGGAAAAAGGAAGCTATGAGATACTTTTGGTTGATAATAATTCCAAAGATGATTCTGTGAATGTTTTCAAGAAAGAATTTGGAAACAATGGTAAAGTAAAGATTATTGTCTCAGATAAAAATTTAGGTTATGCGGGAGGAAATAATCTTGGAGTTAAACATTCAAAAGGAGAATTTGTAATTATTCTGAACAATGATACTACGGTTGAGAAAGGATGGTTCAATGAACTACTGAAAACAATTAAGAGCAGCAAGGAAATCGGTGCTGTAAACGCCTATGAAATAAGAAATGGTAAAAAACCCGATTCAAAAGTGAGATCCCATTATAAAGCGAGGTTAAATGTTTTACAATATGGTGTTATCATAAAAAGAAAAACACCTCTCAAAAATATTGATGTTGTAAAATCCATAGGTGTTAAAGGTGCTTGTTTTATATACAGAAAAAAAATTCAGAATCCGCCATTTGATGAAGATTATTTTTTATTTGCAGAGGATGCAAAACTAAGTTGGATAATCAGATGCAAAGGTTATAAAATTGCGTCTGCAAAAAATGCAGTCTATAATCATTTTCATAGTGCAACCAGGAAGTCAAGCAGCAAATTTGACTATGAAGCGGTTTTTCTGGGAGAAAGAAACCGTCTGATGAATCTATTGACTTTTTATAATTGCTTTACAACTTTGAAGCTTGTTCCTTTTTTGCTTTTGAACGTTGTCGCGGTTAATGTAATACAACCAAAATATGTTTTTATGAGATTAAAAGCATATTTTTGGCTTTTGTTTCACACAGGTATGATTATAAGAAAAAGAAAGGAAATAAGAGCAATTAAGAAGGTTTCAGAGAAAACCTTGTTAAAGGATATGACCTGGCGTCTTTGGCCAAGATCGGCAAAAGTGTATGATAAAAAATGACTAAAAAAAAAGAATCCGTTTCTAAAGTCGAGAAAAAACAATTCAACCTGGAACATAAGCACCACATTAAAATTCTGAAAGAAAACAATTTTAAAAAAAGACAGCAGTTGTATAAAAAAGCATATTCAGAATTCTTTGAATTTATGAGAACAAACTTTCCTGAAAAGAAATACTTTGGATATAACAAGAATTTTTTTAATCTTTACAAACATATTTTCAAAGGGAAGTCTGTTGTTGACTATGGTTGCGGCTATGGTAAATCTTCCATCGAATTTGCCAGAATTTCAAAAGAAGTTTATGGTTTGGATGTTGATGACTCAGTCATAAAAGAAGCCACAAAGATTGCAAAAAGTCAAAAAGTCAAAAATATAAAATTTAACTCAACAAAAGATTTCAAGATTCCTTTGAAAACCAACTCTGTTGATTTTGTATACTCAAATGATCTTACTGAGCATCTTCATCCTGATGATTTGAAGATTCATGTAAAAGAGGTTCTTCGAATATTGAAAAAAGGAGGATACTACATCTGCATAACTCCAAACAGATTCTTTGGTCCACATGATATTTCCAAAAAGTTTGTTAAAAGAGGTGAACCTGCTCAGGGTTTACATCTTAGAGAATATTCCTATAAAGAACTGACAGGAATTTTCAAAAAAACAGGATTTAGAAAGGTTAGAACTCCTATGTTAAATGAACTTTTGTTTGCTCACATAGGGCTTGCGAATTTGCTTTCGCCTTTTTTTAAGATACTTTTATTCTCACCAAAATACAAATTTTTTCTTGAAGGAAAAGCTTTCAGGAACAAAGTTCTGGCATTACTTTTTCACACCT
This sequence comes from archaeon, assembly GCA_043822105.1. Lineage (GTDB taxonomy): Archaea > Nanobdellota > Nanobdellia > Woesearchaeales. Next base: position 68,724 of record JBDRCD010000015.1, read on the forward strand.
GGAATGTTTCCTTATTGGCTAAGAAATAGTTAAGAAATGATTTTTTCATAGGTTTTCAAATATTTATCAGCAATTTTACTCCAGATAAATTGGTCAACGGCTTTTTTTCTTCCGTTTTCTCCAAATTTCTGTCTCAGTTTTTCATCTTCAACCAATCTAACAACTCTGTCTGCAAAATCCTTTGGTCTTTTTGGCTTTACAAGAAATCCATTCACCCCATCTTCAACTATATCGGTGGTTCCGCCAGCAATTGTTGTAACTACTGGTTTTCCCGTTGAGAGTGCTTCAATCAATACTATTCCAAAACCTTCATGTAAAGAATGAAATGCGAAAATATCGCAGGCTGCATAGTACTTTGTAACTTCTGCGTTCGGAATGTTGCCTGTAAATATTATCTTATCCTGAAGACCCTGTTTTTTTGCCTCCTGTTTAAGATTATCTCTTTCAGGGCCATCTCCAACTATCATGAATTTTATTTTTTCTTTCTTGACTTGTTTTATGATTAAAGGAATGGCTTTGATAAAATATTGTATTCCTTTTCTAACATCAAGTCTTTGTATGGTGGAAATAAGCACTTCATCATCTTTAACACCATATTTTTTTCTCACATCCTTTCCGTCATTCTGCGGGTTGAATCTGTCGGTATCTATACCGTAGGTTATAACCTGTACTTTTTCTATATCAAACTTTTTGTGGACTATGTTCTTTACAAAAGTTGAACTCGTTGCAACCCAGTCTGATCTTTTTAGGGCTCTTTTGATGAATGGGTTCAAAACACTCGGAACTTTTATATGTGGATCATAAACATCCCAACCAATCAAGGTGGTTATTACCGGAATTTTCAGTTTTTTTGCCCAGTAGACTCCTCCTAATCCTGAAGGAAGGATGTACTGTATGTTAAGAAAATCCGGTTTTATCTTCTTCAACAAACGTCCGACATAAATATAGGAGTAAAGAACATTGAATGGACCTTTTCCTGATTTAAATCTGATAATATTTACTTTATCAAGAGTTTCTTTTTTCTTAAAAGAATGTTTTATTCTTGGAGTTAGAACCGTTACCTGATGTCCTTTTTTTACCAGCTCTTTACAGAGTTCAAAGGCTCCGATTTCTGCACCACCATTGATGGGTGGAAAAGAAGGTATAAGCATGGCTATTTTCATTTTTATTTAATTGTTGAAGAGTTCTTTATTTTCATTAACCCATTCAAACAATTTTCTGACTCCTTCTTTCTTTGATGTTTTGGGAGTCCACCCAAATGTTTTTTTTGCTTTAGAAATATTACAAAGAAAAACCTTTTGATCTCCCGGTCTCCAATCACTGAACTTGAAATTAATCTTTTTTCCGCGAAGTTCTTCAAGATGATTTATGAGTTCTAGCAAAGATAGTTGATTTTCAAATCCTCCGCCTATGTTAAAAACCTGACCTGCAGTTTTGTCTATGTTTTGAATTGCCAAATCATAGGCTTTCACTAAATCTGTTATGAACAGAACATCTCTTACCTGTTTGCCATCTCCATATATGGTTAAATTTTTACCCAGTGTTGTTGCAATTATGAACCAGGCAATCCATCCCTGATCTTCAACTCCAAACTGTCTATATCCATATATGCATGATTGTCTGAACACTATTGTTTTTAGACCATATATTCTTGCATAATCTATAAAATACTGGTCTGCACATCCTTTGCTGCAGCCATATGGTGAGTGAAAATCAAGATTTGTACTTTCGTCTACACCTTCTTTCAGTGTTTCGTATTGGTACTTTCCATTTTTTTCTTTTATTTTCAGATATTCAAGATTTCCATATACTTTGTTGGTTGAGGAATATATTGCTATTGGTCTGTTTGGAGAAAGCCTTATGGCTTCTAGAACATTGAAAGCCCCTCTGGCATTTGTTTCAAAATCCAGAGAAGGATTGGTTACAGAGGTTGTGACTGCAACCTGTGCTGCCAGATGTATTACCACATCAACTTTGCTCACAAGTTCCAATAGTTTATCAGTATCTGTTCGAACGTCCCCTTTCTCAAACTCAACTCGAGGAAATTTTTTTTTAATCCATTCAAGATTATGTTCTGTTTTATCTCTGGATAGATTATCAAATAATATTACATTATCTCCTTTGCTCAAAAAATACTCTGCAGCATTTATTCCAATAAAACCTGCTCCGCCAGTAATTAAAAATTTCATAATACACCCTTTAAACCCATTGTTACGTGAAAAGAAAGTGTTTTATTAACTTTTCGTTTTATAATTTTGTTATTGACGTTTACAGAAATTTTGAAAAACCAAGAACTGTTTGAATATTAAAAGAGTAAACTATTTAAACAAAATTCTTTTTTTCTTGACCTATGGTTAAGTTTAAGAATATCTGGAAGGAAAGATATAAGGATTACAAAGAACCATATGATTACTTGTTTGCAAGACTTTTTTCTTATCCTTTTACAGTGTTATTCTATTATGTTAGACTGACTCCAAACATGGTTTCATTGATTAGTTTTCTTGTTACTTTGTTGGCTTCTTATTTCATTGTAATTGATAAACTTATTCTTGGTGGAATATTGGTTTGGATAGGGTTAGTATTAGATTTTTCTGATGGTGAAGTGGCGCGTTTAAGAAACATGCAAAGCGAATTTGGAGCCTGGTTTGATGCTTTTCTTGATAGAATTGGAGAACTTTTTTTATTTGGTGCAATAATAATAAATGTTTATTCTCACAATCCTAAGATATATATTTTAGTACTTTGTTTAATGGCTTTTATTAGCACAACTCTGTGGCGATACTTCAATCTGGTAATCAAAACATCATTCAAAGAAAATAGAGAAAAAAATTATGATGAAAGAGCCAAACACAAGTTTGGTTATGATGTGGTAACTCACAATCTAATAATTTCTTTAGCGGCCTTTTTCAATCAACTTTTTTTTCTTGTTATATTTTTTGCAGTAGTGATGAATCTTGCGTGGATAAAGAATATAATTACGACTTTTTTCAAGCATTATAATTCTTGATTATATTAGACAATACTTTCTCTGGTTCAAACTTCTTAAGATATATCTCTTTGCTTTTTTCTCCCATCTGTTTTCTAAGTTTTGAACTGGAGATAATTTTTGATAACTTTTCTGTGAGTTCTTTTTCATTCTTGAACAAAAATCCGTTTTCTCCGTCAATTATTCCTTCAGAGTTTCCTCCGTTGTTGGTTGCCACCATTGGCTTTCCAAAGAACAATGCTTCCACCATAACTCTTGATAGTGGTTCAGGCCAGAGTGCGGGATGAACTATGATGTCTGACTGTTCATAGATTGAGTAAAGATATTCATATGGAACTGTCTTGTAAAATCTGATGTTTTTCCCTGCCAACGTTTTCAGATATTCTTTTTCTGGTCCGTCGCCAAATATCAGAAGCTTTGCATTTCCTTTGACATTGTTGAAGGATTTTATTAGCATTTCTACACCTTTGAATTTTCCGAGTGCAGGTCCAATGTATGTAACTATAATCCCTTTTTCCATTATGTCAAATCGCTTGTCAGGATTTTTTATTTTAATTATATTTGGGATTGTAGCTATGTTGTTTTTTTTCACACCATTTTTTTGAAGAAGATCTCTGATGAAACCTGAGATGGCAAAATAGGTTTTAACATTTTTCAGGTTGTTATTGTTCTTCTTGTAGGTTCTGTAAATATAATACCAGAATACAGGATTATTCTTTAGATACCACTTCATCTTTGATTTTCCAACAACCTTTGAATTGGTAATGCACTTCAGAAATTTCTTTGGGTTGCAGCCAGTACACACTTCTTCTTCTTTATAGAATAAATTTCTTTTTGGGCAGAAATTTGTGTATCCATTTATTGTTGCAAAGGTTTTTTTCTTAAGTCTGAAGTTTGGAATGGAGGTTGTGTTCAGAAAATGAATTGCGTCAAAGTTTTCCCTCTTGTCAAGTTTAATGATTTCTTTTTTTAAGGATTTTTGAAACACAAAATTTCTTTTAAGATTGCTTAATATGGATGATGGTTCACTTCCGGTTTTAAGCAGTCTCAAAATTCTGAAACCTTCTTTTTTTTCAAATTTTTTAAGTCCTTTGAACCAGGATGTCAGAACAAATACCTCATGATTTTTTCCAGCCAAAGCCTTTGCAAGACTGTGGGCACTAATCTCGCCTCCTCCAAAAACTTTTGGTGGAAAATATTCAGAAACCAACAGAATCTTTAACTTATTTTTCATTCTTAATCTTTTTGATTATGTCTGTTGTTGAGAATCCCTTAACAAGAGGTATTAGAACAACTTTTCCTCCGAATTTCTCGACATACTTGGTTTCAGGCATATCCTTTGTTTTGTAGTCGCCTCCTTTAATATGAATGTTTGGTCTGACTTTTTTTATCAGTTCAACAGGTGTATCTTCATTGAAGAGCACAACATAGTTTACGCATTCAAGTGCTGCCAGCATCTCGGCTCTTTCCATTTCTTTAATTATTGGTCTGCTCGGACCTTTCAGTCTTTTAATTGATGCATCAGTGTTTAGTCCAAGAATTAATATGTCTCCGTGTTCTTTTGCTTTTTCCAGCAACTTTACATGACCGACGTGCAGTATGTCAAAACAACCATTTGTGAATACAACTTTTTTACCCTGTTTTTTTAATTCTCTGCTGATAATTTCAATTTGATCTTTTTTCTTTATTTTTGAATCTTCTTTTTCGAACACTGAAAGAAGTTCCTTTAATGAAGTTGTTTCAGTACCAAACTTTCCCACTACAATGCCTGCTGAATGATTGGCTATTATTGCAGCTTCTTCCAGGCTGGCTCCTGATACGATTGAAAGTGCTAGTGCACTAATGACTGTGTCTCCTGCACCGCTAACATCATAGATTTCTTTTGCTTTGGTTGGAATATCAATCAATTGGTTTTGTTTTAGAAGAGACATTCCTTTTTCGCCTCTTGTTATTAGGACTTTGCATCCAAGAGTTTTCTCCAGTTTTTTCATAACCAATATTATTTCTGTTTTTTTATCTGCACCGCTAATTTCGTAGGCTTCTTTTTCATTGGGTGTTATTATGCTTACACCTTTATAGAATAATTTTTCAGAGTGTTTAGTGTCAGCAATGATTGGTCTGCCTTTTGCAAAAGAAACAATCTTGTTAACCAGTTCTTTTGTAATTAATCCTTTTGCATAGTCAGAAATGATTACTGCATCCACTTTTTTTATTTCCTTTTGAACCAATTTTATGATTTTATCGCTTTTCAATTCTTCATAGTTTTCATAGTCAATTCTTAGAAGATGTTGTTTTCTGCCGACAACCCTTGTCTTGACAATGGTTGGTCTATTGGTTTCAATTAACTTGTATTTAATCTTTTTCTGATCGAGAATTTTTTTGAGAATCCTTGCTTCTTTATCTTTTCCTATGGAACTTATGAATGTGACCTGTGCATTTAGAGCTGCAAGGTTTGAAACAACATTTCCTGCACCACCAAGAACATACAACTCCTTTTTTGCCTGAACAATCTGTACAGGTGCTTCCGGGCTTATCCTTGAGACATCGCCATGGATGTACTTGTCAAGCATAACATCTCCTATTACAAGAATTTTTTTATTGGGAAAATTTTTAATGATATTCTTCAGATGTTCTTTCATGTGAAATAAGAATTCAGGCATATATAAATAGTTAACTGAAATGGTCCTCTATGATGCCGCAGATTATGTGATATGCAAGATGCTGTACTTCCTGTATTCTTGATGTTCTATTGTGTTTGACAAACACTTCAACGTCTGTAAGTCCCTTCATTGGTCCTCCTGTGTTACCATTAAAACCAATTGTTTTCAAACCCTGTTTTTTTGCTTGTTTTATTGCTCTTATAAGATTCTCAGAATTACCAGAAGTGGTTATGCACATTAAAACGTCTCCTTCTTTCCCAAGCCCTTCAACTTGTTTTGAGAACACATTTAGAAAATTATCATCATTGCTCAATGCAGTGAGTATACTGCTGTCGGTTGTAAGTGCAATTGCAGGCAGAGCCTTCCTTTTTTTCTCGTATTTGCCAACCAGTTCAGCTGCAATGTGCTGGGAGTCTGCTGCGCTTCCACCATTTCCGCAAATTAGAATTTTTCCGCCCTGTTCAATTGAATTAATAATCATATCTGCAGCCTGTTGAATACTGTCTTTTAAGTTGTAATTATCCTTTATTGCCTTAATCAGTTCATCGAATTGTGTTTCTATGGTCATTTTAGTTTATTTACTGCCTTTTCAACTTCTTCAACCGTAATTAGTTTCATGCATTTCTGAAAACTTTTGTTGAAGCAGTCAGGCATATCACCTTTTTCATTGATTATGCAGGGGCTACACCATGTTTTGTGATAAAGGGAAATGTTGCCTTCACCATATGGTCCCCATCTTGCAGGAGTATTTGGTCCAAAAAGACCTATCGTCTTTACCCCCTGTGCAGCTGCTATGTGCATTGGTCCTGTATCATTGCTTATAAATATTTTGCATTTCTCTATAAAACTAAAAGTCTGCCTCAAAGAAAGTTTTCCGGCAGTTGTTGATGATCTGCTTCTCATCTTTCTTCTTATAACATTTATTTGTTCCAGTTCTCCTGGAGAACCCACAAAAACAATTTTAGCATCATATTTTGTTATAAGATTATCTGCAAGTTCAATAAATCTTTTTTCAGGCCACATTCTCTGTCTTGATGACTCTGCAGCGCCAGGGCAAATTCCAATAACTAGATCTGTTTTTTTTATTCCTTCCTTTTTCAGAAACGAATCAACTATTTTTTGATCTTTTTTAGAAACGTTGAGTTTTTCAAGTTTATTGACCTTTTTGACTCCGAAGGATTTACCCATTTCAATGTATGAGTCGACCATGTGTTTGTCTTTGAAGAAAGGAGTTTTCTCATGATATAGGTCTGATCTTACTTGGTTTGTGAATCCTATTGTGTATTTTCCGATGAATCTTGTCAGCATTGCAGATGAGTTTAAATAGGGCTCCAGATCAAATGCAACATCAAATTCATTTGCCAATCCTAATATTTCAGGACTCAACAGAACAATATTATCAATGAATTTCTGATCCTTGTACACATCCGCATTTCTCTTTGTTGCGATTACTGTTATCTTTGCTTTCGGATTCTTTTTTTTAATCTGTTTTATCAGTGGAAGTGTTATGACAGAATCACCAATTGCCCAGAGTTTAACAAAAACTATGTTTTTTGGACTCTTTGGTCTTTGTACCATTTTGTTTGGCTTCGCTAATTTTCCTATAACTAGGCACAACAGTCCGTTGAGGTATTTGTCAACCCCCCTTATTGTATCTATGACTAAACTCATAAGAATTACTTCTTCTTTTTTGACTCTTTTATTGCAACGGTTCGTACAATCTTTGTTATATCCTGTTCATGACTTTCAATTTTCACATATATTCTGAACATCAGATAGAAAAGCAAAACTATGCTGACATAAACAACCAAATCAATTGGTCTTTCAATGCCGAACACATTTGCCAGTGAATTGACTACCTGAGGAATTGAAGCAAAAACAATTATCGAAATCCAAATTATGCTCCAGAATAAAAATTCCAGATTAGACATCTTTTTGTCTTTGAACCTTAGAATAACACGACTGTAGGCAAATATTGCAAAGATGATTGCTATTACTTGTATTGGTTCCATAGAGTCTGTTAATTGAACTTGTTTTTTAAACTTTTTCAAAAACTATATAAACATAACTAGGAACTCAAAAAAAATGGTTGTCAAAAAGAAAAAGGGGGTTTTTGTAAAGAATCTCATAGTTCTTTTGGTAACTTTGATACTGTGTTTTTTGATTCTTGAAGTTATCACTAGAATTTTATTTCCTAATTTTTCTCCATCGAGAGACAATGAATTCCAGTTTTATGAATATGACTCTGTTTTAGGTTGGAAAAATAATCCTGGCGCAGAAGGATTGTTTAAGACTCCTGACACTTTGTCATATGTCACAATCAATTCAAAAGGCTTAAGGGACAAAGAGTATGATTATGAAAAAGATTCTTCAGTGAAAAGAATTCTGTTTTTTGGTGATTCCCATGTTTGGGGTTATGGTCTAAATAATTCAGACAGATTTTCAGAAATACTTGAAAAGAAACTTGGTGAAGACTATGAAGTAATAAACATGGGTGTAACTGGTTATTCAACAGACCAGGAGTTTTTGCTGCTGAGAGATGAAGGATTAAAATATAATCCTAACGTTGTGGTTCTTGTTTTCTATGCAAATGATTTGGGTGGAGGATTGCATAATTTAAGATCTGGTTATTACAAATCAACTATTGCAAAAGATGGAGAAGGTTACGTTGTTGAAAACATGCCTGTGCCCGAACCAGAAGATTTTGTTGAAGCCAGAGAAAATTATCAGGATCAGGGAATTTTTGCGGTCGTCAAATTTTTTACAAATAAATCCAGATTCTTATATTTCATATCAAAATATTCCTATGACGGATTTAAGAATTTTTTAATTAGAACAGGTTCTTCTCAAGAAGCACCTCAATATGATGTTGAATCAGATGAATGGCAGAACACTCTTTTCATAATTGGATTGATTGATGATTTATGCGAGGAAAATGATGTAAAATTTATTCTAACATATTTACCCTCAAAACAAAGAATAAAAACAAACAGCACAAACAACATGGGAGAAATTCTTGGTAACTTTAGTTTGGAACAAGGAATAACCTATTTGGATTTGACTGAAGAATTATTGAAACAAAATAAAGAAGCTGATATCTTCAGAAAATTTGATGCTCACATGAATGAAAAAGGCAATGAGATTCTGGCAGAATACTTTTACGAAAAATTAATAAATGAAGAATTAATTGAATAACTAAAAACAAAATGGGAAAAAACAAATCACTGTTGGGAGAACTTTGGTCTTTTCTGAAAGTTAGAAAAGCATGGTGGTTGACACCTGTAATTATAATGTTAATACTGGTTGGTGTTCTTATAATATTCTCCCAAAGTAGTGCTCTTTCACCATTCATTTATGCTCTCTTTTGATAAAATTTATATAGTTTTGATTTTTCTCTGAAACTATGATTTTTGATGAGGGAAAGACCTGGATGAAGGTTGGTCATAGACTAGGATTTTTAATTGCCTATTTTTTATTCACAACGATTCTTTTTATGATATTTTTACTGCTTAGTAAAATGCCTGAGGGTTGGAATTACTTTCATATAATGGGCATAACGGCCGTTATTGCAATCATCGGAGCAATTTTGAGGAGGCTGCTAAAGTGAGCCAGTTTAAACTATTTATCAAAGGCATTCAGAAAGGTATTGAATACTTTGGTCACAACATAAGTCTTATTGTCAGCTCGGTGTTATTATTCATAGTTTACATAGTTGGCATTGGCATAACATCAATATTTGCAAAAATAGTTTCAAAACATTTCTTGGAACTGAAAACATCAAAGAAGAAAAAATCCTACTGGGTGAATCTCGACCTTAAGAAAGGCGAGAAAGATGATTACTATAGATTATTTTGAGGAAAAAAATGTACATATCAAAAATCAGGAATTTTTGGAACAACAAAAAAAACACCAGAGGTGATTTATTTGTATATACTAGGAATTAGCTGTTATTACCATGATGCTTCGGCAACTTTGCTAAAGGACGGTGCAGTGGTTGCAGCTGCAGAAGAAGAAAGATTTTCCAGAAAGAAACATGACACTTCTTTTCCTTTCAAAGCAATAGAATACTGTTTAAAAAGTCAAAACATAACGATGAAAGATGTTAACTATGTTGGTTTTTACGAAAAACCTTTGCTTAAATTCGAAAGACTGCTGTTCCAACATCTTGAAATGTTTCCTCTAAGTCTAAAAGCTTTTCTTTCTTCAATGCCAAATTGGATTGGAGAAAAACTCAGAGTTACAAATACTATAAAAAAGAAACTGAAGTTTAAAGGTGAAGTATTTTTCATACATCACCACATGGCTCATGCAGCAGCTTCATTCCTTGTAAGTCCTTTCAAAAAAGCAGCAATACTAACTGCTGATGGAGTTGGAGAATGGACAACAACTGCCTATGGAATGGGTGAAGATAATAAGATTAATTTGATAAAAGAAATACAGTTTCCAAGCTCTGTTGGATTGCTCTATTCTACAATTACTGGCTATCTGGGTTTTAGTGTTAATAATTCAGAATACAAAGTCATGGGGTTAGCAGCCTATGGAGATATGAATAGAAAAACAAATTCATATTATAAAAGACTCAAAAGAGTTGTTGACATTAAGGAAGACGGAAGTTTTCAGTTTGACATGAGTTACTTTGTATTTCACTATGGCACAAAGATGCCTTCAAAGAAAATGTGCAGTCTTCTTGGAGGTCCCATTACCAAAAGAGATGCTGACATGACTCAAAGACACAAAGACATTTCTGCAGCTCTACAGCTACTTACAGAAGATCTGATGACTGGAATGCTCAAATATGTTCATAGGATTACTAAAAGTGAAAACATAGTTATTTCTGGAGGAGTTGCACTAAACAGTGTTTTTAATGGAAAGATTCTTCGAAATACTCCTTTCAAGAATATTTGGATACAGCCAAACGCGACCGATGGCGGGAACAGTATGGGTGTTGCAAGCTATGTTTACAATGTGATTCTTGGTCATAAAAGAAACTTTGTTCTGAGGGATGCTTCTCTCGGTCCAAGCTTTTCCACAAAGCAGGTCAAAGCATTTCTGGATAAGAACAGGATAAAATATTCAACTTTCAAGGATGAAAAAGAACTAATTGATAAAACTGCAAAGTTAATTTACAATAATAATGTTGTAGGTTGGTTTCAGGGAAGAATGGAATGGGGTCCAAGAGCTCTTGGAAACAGAAGCATACTTGCAAATCCTTCAAATAAACAGGCAAAGGAACTTCTCAATACAAAAGTAAAACACAGAGAAAAATTCAGGCCATTTGCACCTGTTGTATGCGCTGATGATGCACTTGATTATTTTGACTGTGATGATCCGGTTCCAGAACCGACAGACTATATGCTGATGGTTTATCCCATAAGAAAAAAATGGCACAAAGAGATTCCATCAGTTACACATGTTGATGGATCTGGAAGGTTGCAGACCATAAGAAGGCACCAAAACAGTCTTTATTATGATGTCATAAAGAAGTTCGGAAGACTTTCAGGAATACCTATTCTGATAAACACTTCATTCAACATCAGAGGAGAGCCAATTGTCTGCACACCATACGATGCCTACAAATGCATGATGGGTACAGGAATAGATTATATTGTAATGGACAGATTCTTGATAAAAAGGGATGATAATCCTAAAGATGTGTGGGACAGTGAAAAATATGCCAAGGACTAGGTGCTATTATCAAAAATTATATAAATAGTTCACTATAACTTCTAACAAGGGGGTTTTGCATGGCTAAGAAAAAAAATGATGAAGAATTTTCTGTTGACCTATCGGCAGTTTCTGGTTGGTTCAAAAGAATAGGTTCATCCAACAACGCTAAATGGTTGTCCTTGGTTTTGATAATAATAGCCATATTTTTCTCAATATATTTCAGGTCCTACTCCTACAATCTTCCAATAACCGATGAGTGGGCCTACAGCAATGTTTATAATTCAGTTAGATCGCAGGTTTCTGATCAGATAAATCAGCAATATCCAAATCTTCCAATTGTCAATAAGAACAAACTAATTGATGAAGAAGTGAATAAATTTTTGCAGTCTCAAGGTGCAAATCTTGAAGCGCAGGTTAATAGTTTATCTCTTGATTTGAAATCACGTTTTCAGGATGATTCCGGACAAACATATCTTTTGGCCATAGATCCCTATGTTTATTATCGGCAGGCAGATAATGTTCTGAAAAATGGTCACACAGGAGATCTGCTTGTTGATGGAAGACCATTCAATAACCATGTCGGAGCACCAGATGGTGGTTTTGCTTCAGCCACATTACATCCATATTTTGAAGCCTATTATCATAAATTCATGAGCATTTTCACTAATAATAGTCTTATGAAGAATGTTTTCTTTGTGCCAATACTCCTATCTGCTCTATCAGTAATACCTGCTTTTTTCATAGCAAAAAGAAGAGTAGGTTATTTTGGAGGATTCATAGCTGCCATGATTGTTGCAGTACATTCAGCATTTATTGGAAGAACTGCTGGAGGATTTGCAGACACAGATGCATATAACGTATTGTTTCCTCTACTCATAGCATGGCTTTTTATAGAAGCATTTGAATCAAATAACTGGAAAAAACAACTGGGACTTCTCACAGGAACAGGATTTTTGGTTGGACTGTATAGTTTTACATGGACTGGATGGTGGTATATCTTTGATTTTCTCCTGATTGTTGTGATTGTTTATTTGTTTTACTTCCTATTAAAATCAATTGTTCAGAATAAATCTCTGAAAAAACTGTGGCAGGGAGAATTGCGCAATTCTGTAATTGTGCTTGTCTCGTTTATATTATTTTCAGGTTTATTTGTGACTTTATTTACAAGTTTCAAGGTTTTTTTATCATTCCTTTCAGGACCTTTGGCTTTTGAAATTATAAAACAAGCATCACATGCAAACCTCTGGCCAAATGTTTATACCACTGTTGCAGAACTTAATCCGGCGTCAATTGGTTCAATAATTGGTCAGATAGGTGGAAAATTATTCTTTTTCATTGCCAGCATGGGTTTGATACTAACTCTATTGAAAAGAAATGATATCAGGAAGAAAGATTATTTAATCCTCGGATCTGCAGCAATTATTTATCTGCTGTTACTAACTAAATCATTCATAGCTTTTTCACCAATTGTTTATCTTTTAATATTTCTGCTTCCTTTGGCAATAGGATTTTTGCTTCTGCTTAAGGATGATAGAAAAATTGATATTAAGTATGGATTATTTCTGGCCATATGGTTTGTCGGAACAATCTATGCAAGCACCAAAGGAACAAGATTTGTATTGCTACTGGTTCCTGCATATGCCATTGCACTGGGAATATCCTTGGGAACAATACAAATAGTTCTTACAAATTTAACTGCGAAAGAATTTAAAATAAATAAAAAGATTGTATCCGGAATTCTGATGGTTTTATTGTTATTGTTATTGATTAGTCCTATCAAAGCAGCCGACAGAATAGCAACAGGCGAAATTCCTAGTATGAATGATGCCTGGTGGAATACTTTGACAAACATCAAGGAAAACTCAGCTGAAAATGCCATAATAACTTCCTGGTGGGATTTTGGTCACTGGTTCAAAGCAGTTGCTGACAGACCTGTAACATTTGATGGTGGAAGTCAAAACAGACCGCAAGCCCATTGGGTTGGTAAACTTTTGATGAGTGAAGATGAACATGAAAGCATTGCAATATTAAGAATGCTTGACTGTGGTGGAAATAATGCTTTCAAGGAAGTCAATAAAAAGTTTCAAGATACAGAGATATCTGTAAATATTATTTACGAAATCATCATGAAAGATAAAGTAGATGCAGAATCTTTCTTGGCTGAAAAAGGATTTTCTGTTGAGGAAATAAACACTATTTTAAATTTTTCACATTGTGAACCTCCTGAAGCTTTCCTGATAACGTCCGGTGACATGGTTGGCAAAGCAGGTGTCTGGTCTCATTTCGGAAGCTGGGATTTTGACAGGTCTTTTATCTATAACAATGTTAAGAAAAGCAATTATCAGGATTCAATTGATTTAATGATGGGGCGATTTGGATTTACAGAAGACCAGGCATCAAATTATTATTATGATGTTAAGTCTTTAACTTCTGATTCTGAAGTTAATAACTGGATAGCTCCGTGGCCTAACTATGCAACTCCTGCCCTGAGAGGCTGTGTGAATGATTCTGAAACTGCCACCTGCAGTGTTGGTGTAAATATTGGTCAAAGTAATTTGGGTCAAACGGTTTCCGTAAGTCATGTGATAATAAATTTCACAGATATTTCCAATACAAATTTTGTATTATCATTTGTTGATCCTGCAACCGGGTTGGTTGCAGGACAGCAGTTGGTCAAGGTTAAAGGACTGGTCATGGTTGATGAAGATTTTAAAAGATATGATGTTGGTGGAACTGATTTATACTTTGATGTTGTATATGATAAAAAAACCAACAAAGCATTGGTTACAGATCCTGCACTTTCACAGTCTTTGTTTTCCAAACTTTTTTTCTGGGAAGGTCGAGGAACATCATACTTTGAGAAGTTCAGCGATGTTAATTCTGTTACAGGAAGCAGAATTATAGTCTGGAAGGTTAATTGGAATGGTTCTCAATAAAAATGAATAAACTACATTTGGGTTGTGGTAGAAAAATCTTGAAGGGATTTATTAATCTTGATATTGTTTCACTTCCAGGGGTGAATGTTACACATGATTTAAACAAAACTCCCTATCCTTTCAATAAAAACCATTTTGATGAAGTTTTCTGTCAGCACATACTTGAACATGTTGATGATTTGTTTTTAGTCATGGAAGAATTATCTAGAATCTGTAAAAAAGGAGCCAAGATAAATATTATTGCACCCTACTTTTCAGGTCAGGGGGCGTTCAATGATCCTCAGCACACAAGATTCTTTTCATATAAAACCTTTGATTATTTTCGAAAAGGAAGTTATCATTCAAAAGCAGAATTCAACATCTTGAAAAAAAGAATATTCTTCTTTTCAAGCAGAGCATTTATGAAATCCAAATGGTTTTCTTTACCTTTCGATTTAATCATAAATCTAATTCCTATTGTTTATCAGAGATTTTTTTGCTGGATATTTCCTTCTTCAGAAGTACACTATTCTCTTGAAGTTATCAAATAGCTTTTTCTAAAAAGATAAACTTTTTAAAAGACACTAGTATTACTAGTATAAAATGAAGAAGGTAGTTTGGCTGAACAAATCTAACGGACAACTTTGTGTTACTATTCCGAAGAATTCTGGAATGAAAGAAGGTGACGTTGTTAGCATTGAGAAAGAGAAAATAAAAACAATAGTTTATTCATTCACAACTGCAGATTTATTCCATTATGGGCAGCTCAAAATGCTTGAAGAAGCCAATAACATGGGTGATTTTCATATTTGTGGTGTTCTGACTAATGAAGCGATAAAAACTTACAAGGATGAGCCTGTTGCAAGTCTGAAAGAAAGAAGTGCAATAGTATCATCTCTTAGATGTGTTGATATGGTTATGACACAGGAAAGTAAAAATCCGACAGACAATCTCAAGAAAATTCATGAACAATTCAAAGATGCTAAAATAATACTTGTCCATGGAACTGACTGGAAAAAAGTACCTGGAAGTGAGTTTGTGAAAAAGATAGGTGGCAAAGTTGTGCAGCCTGAATTCTATGAAAAATTATCCACAGATAATATTGTTAAGAAAATAAAGAAAATGGAGTATAAAAAATGAAAGGAATAATTATTGCTGCAGGACCGAGTAGTAGATTAAGACCAATTACTGATGACACGCCTAAATGTATGTTGAACATAAAAGGAAAGCCGCTTCTAAAGAACACAATTGACATATTCTTTTCTAATGGAATAAAAGATGTTTCTGTAATAAGAGGATATAAGAAAGAGAAAATCAATTATGAAGGCCTGACTTATTTTGACAATGATGATTTTATGGATAACAACATACTTCATTCGCTGATGCATGCAAGATCGAAGTTTGAAGAAGCTCTTGAAACAGGAGAAGATGTCATTGTGACGTATTCTGATATATGGTATGAACCTTCTGTTGTTGAAAAGTTAATTGAATCAGACAAAGCAATAGCATCAATTGTTGATACTGATTGGGAAGAATATTATGAGGGAAGAACAGACCATCCCATATCAGAGGCAGAAAATATCATAATGGATGATGATAAAAAAATGCTGAAGATAGGTAAGCATATATTCACAGAAAACACTCCAAAAGATAAGCAAGGAGAATTCATAGGTCTTTGGAAATTTACACCTGAAGGAATAAAGATATTTCTAAAACATTTCGACAGATTGAACGCCAGTCTAAAGATGACTGAGCCATACCAAAATACGAAGGAATGGCAGAAATCATACATCACAGACATATTCCAGGAAATGATTGATAAGGGAGAAAAACTTTACTGTGTGCCTATACAACAGGGGTGGTACGAGTTTGACACTGTTCAAGATTTTAAAAAAATAGGAGGTATAATAGAATGAAAAAAGTAAAAACAACTTTTACGTTCCTACTAATACTAATGGTTTTAGTGGTAGGATGTAAACAGACAGTAGATACACCGAAGACAGTTGAAGAAATAACTGTGATAAAGATGGGTTTGATCCCAGCAGATGATGCAGATCAAATGTTGCGAAATTATGAACCTGTCAAAGAATACTTGACTGAAGCATTAGGAATTCCTGTTGAGATACAGGTAACTTCTGATTATTCGGCAGCTATTGAAGCGATGAGATCAGAACACATTGATATGGCATGGTTTGGACCATTCTCATATGTTATTGCAGCTAATGTTGCAGGAGCAGAAGCAATTGTCAATGGAGTGAAGGAAAGCACCGGAAGTGCAACCTATAAGTCAAT
Source organism: archaeon (assembly GCA_043822105.1). GTDB lineage: Archaea > Nanobdellota > Nanobdellia > Woesearchaeales. The sequence continues at coordinate 85,244 of JBDRCD010000015.1, forward strand.
GATAATAGTGAATGCAAATAGCGGAATCAAAACACTTGAAGATCTGAAAGGTAAGTCATTTGCATTTGTAGATCCAGCATCAACTTCCGGAAATTTGATTCCAAGAAAGATGCTTCTGGAAAATGGAATCGATCCAGATAATGACTTTAGCACAAGCTACTATGCAGGAACTCACAACGCAGTTCAGTACGCAATTGCAAACGGTAAAGTTGATGCAGGAGCAAGCGGAGACAATGTATACGCAAGGATGATAGAAGAAGGAGAAATCGATCCTGAAGTAAACATTGTATTGTATGAGTCAGAACCAATACCTGGATCGCCAATAGTAGTTAGAGGAAATCTTCCTGAAGAATTGAAGAAAAAGATTCAAGATGCATTGGTCGCTATGGATAAACAAACAATACATGAAGTAGATGGTTGGGGAGGAATTTCAAGCTATCAGGCAGTTAGTGACAGCGACTATGATGTCATTAGAGAAACTGCAACAATACTTGGAATGGATGTTTCAAATCCAGACGCTGCAAACGAATAATTAAATTTTTTTATTTTATTTTTTTAATTTTGTGAGGAAATATTATGAAACAGGAAGAATTTTGGAAGATAAGGGCTGAGAAGTATGATGAACTTACTTGGGTCAAAGATGATGATTATATACAAGCATTTATCAGATCTACTGATTTCAACAAGAAAGATATAGTTCTTGATGTTGGAACAGGCACAGGAGTTATTGCACATGCTGTAGCTCCACTTGTAGATGAAATTATAGGATTAGATATATCACAGGACATGCTTGATCATAGCAACTGGGAAGGAAATAAATACTTTGTGAGAAGGGATATCAGAATACCTACATTTGCAGATAATGTTTTTGACAAAGTGACTGCAAGAATGGTTTTTCATCACATACTCGAAGATACTCAAAAAGCTATGGATGAATGTTACAGAGTTCTGAAAAAAGGTGGAAAGATGATTTTGTCAGAAGGAACACCTCCATCACCAGAAGTGAGAGATGACTATGCAAAAATATTTGAACTGAAGGAAGACAGACTGACTTTTCTTGAAGAAGATTTGGTAAGTCTAATGAAAAACTCGGGTTTCAAAAACATAAAAGTAATCACTCATGTAATGTCTAATTTTAGCGTTAAGAACTGGCTTGAGAAAAGTGGATTACCAAAAAAGAATCAAGACAAGATATTTGAGATGCACGTTACAGGATCAGATATTTTCAAAAAAGCTTATAATATGAAGATAATAAATGGAGATTGTTTGATTGATGTAAAGAACTTGATTATTGTTGGAGAAAAATGATAAATTACAAAAATCATAGATTTTTGAATTTCCAAAATTTTTCGGAGGTAAAATTTTGATAAAAATAAAGAAACTTAACCACACTTACAAAAACCGTAAGGAGAAAGCTGTGAGGAATGTAGATCTTCATATCAAGAAAGGAGAGAATGTGGTAATCATAGGCTCAAGTGGCTCTGGTAAGTCAACGCTTCTAAAATGTATAAACAATTTAATTAATCCAACATCAGGAACCATATTGATAGATGGAGAAGATATTGTTGGTGCTAACAAAAAGAACACACAAAAACTAAGAACAAAAATAGGAATGATATTCCAGAACTTCAATATTATAGAAAGCGATACTGTTCTGAACAATGTTTTGAATGGAAGGTTAAGCTACAATGGATCATTAAGAACTGTTCTTGGAAGATTTTCAAAAGAAGATATGAGAGTTGCTATTGAGAGTATTAGAACAGTTGGACTGAAATCTAATATGCATGAAAGAGTTTCAAATCTTAGTGGTGGACAGAAGCAGAGAGTTGCCATCGCAAGAGCCTTGTCTCAAAAACCAAGCATAATGCTTGCAGATGAACCGGTTTCAAACCTCGATCCCAAGCTTATGAAAGAGATAATGGATCTTCTGAAAAATATCTGTGACAAAAAAGGAATAACTCTAATATCAAGCCTTCACTTCCTTGATTTTGCAAAGAGATATGGAGAAAGAATAATTGGCATGAGAGATGGACGAATAGTATTTGATGGAGTTCCTGAACAACTGACAGAGAAAGACATAGTTGAAATCTATGGAAAGACCAAAGATTGGTTCTTATATGGAAAAACAGGTTTCTAAAATGAGAAAGATGAAAAAATTAAGCAAAATAAAAGAGAAACCATTTTTCAAAAGATATAAGGGTTTATTCATAGGAATTATAATAGTAGTTATATATTACTGGGCAATTACTGGAACTGAAACAAGTCCATCTAACTTTGCGAAAGGAATTCCTTTCATGGTAGATTTTATTTCAAGGATGTTCCCTCCGGACTTAAGCAATTTAGGAACTTTTTTGCTGAAAGCTTTAGAAACATTACAAATGGCTATTATTGGTTCAACTCTGGGAGCAATAATTGCACTTCCTCTTTCATTCCTTGCAGCGAGAAATGTCATGTCAAACAAGATAGTATATCATACTGTAAGAACTATATTTGATATCTGTAGAGGAATAAATGAGATAATATGGGGTTTGATATATGTTTCAATGGTTGGACTGGGGCCTTTTCCAGGAGTACTAGCTCTGGCAACACATGTCACAGGAGCTTTAGGAAGATATTTCTCTGAAGCAATAGAGACTGCAGATCCTGAGATTATTAAAGCAATAGTATCAACTGGTGCCAGCAAAATACAGGTGGTTGTAAGAGGAATATTTCCACAAATCAAACCTTTGTTTGTAAATTATATTCTATACTATCTTGAAAACAATTTCAGAGCAGCAACAGTTTTAGGGCTTGTTGGTGCAGGAGGAATAGGAATGGAGCTTCTTACCAGTATGAGACTTTTCAAGAGTCAGGAAGTACTTACTATACTTATAATAATGGTTGTGATGGTCACAGCCATCGATAGATTCAGTGCATATATTAGAAAAAGAGTTATGAAAGTAGAAGGGTTAGAATAGATTTAAAAAGATAGATGTGGTAATAACTAATATGAAAGCCGTAATATTAGCAGCGGGAAGAGCAACCAGACTTTTGCCTTTGACAAAAACAACTCCCCAATGTTTGTTAAGTATTAACAACAAAAAAATATTGGAACGACAAATAGAATTATTGAAAAAAGGAGAGGTTGATGATATAGTCGTCGTTACAGGTCACCTCTCGAATCAAATAGAGGATTTTTGTAAAAAGAAAAAAGTGAAAACGATATTTAATCCTTTCTACGAAGTTTCAGGTATGGCAATGTCTTTATGGATTGCAAAAGAAGAACTGAAAGATGGTTTCTTGTTCCTTTATTCAGACATCTTGTTTGACTATGGTATAATCAAGAATCTCATAGCAAACAAAGAAAACACTTGTTTAGCCATTAAGAAGAATGGCTTGCGAGAAGAAGCTGAAAAAGTAATAGAAAAAGATGGAATTGTAGAAGATATAAGCAAGATAAACACAGGAAAGAAGAACGGCGAATTTATTGGCCTGGCAAAGTTCTCTAAAGCAGGTGCTGAAAGATTGTTAGATGAACTTAACAAATTTGCAAAAGAAGATTTGAATACAAGGTTTATACAGTTGGTTGAAAACATCATTTCAAAAGGCAACACAGTTGCAGCTTACAATATTGAGAAAAAACGTTTCATAGATATTGACTTTCTTGAGGATTTAGATAAAGCAAGAAGAATTTTCAAGGATTGATAAGGTTATTTCAATTAATTTTATAAATCATTCTCATATTCGTTCTAGAATGACAACTTTTTTGGTTACTGGGGGTGCAGGGTTTATAGGTAGTCATCTATGTGATACTCTTCTACTAAAAAAGCATAAAGTCATTTGCGTTGATAATTTTAATGATTATTATAATCCTAAGTGGAAAAAGGAAAACATAAAACATAATCTTAAAAACAAGAATTTCTTTTTGTACAAAGCAGATACAACCGATTACAAAAAACTTGCAAAGATTTTTGAGAGTCACAAAATTGACAAGATTGTTCATCTGGCTGCAAGTGCAGGAGTTAGATTTTCTCTTAAAAACCCTTTTGTTTATGTTCAGACAAACATTAAGGGAACCTTAAATCTTTTGGAACTTGCCAGAATATTTAAGATAAAGAATTTTGTTTTCGGATCTTCTTCAAGTGTGTATGGTGCAAATAAGAAGATTCCTTTTTCAGAGAGCGATCAGGTGGAGAATCAATACAGCCCCTATGCCTCAACAAAAAGAATGGGTGAAATTCTGTGTAAAACCTATCATAATATTTATGGTTTGAATATAATTTGTTTAAGATTCTTTACAGTATATGGTCCTCGTGGGAGACCTGATATGGCTCCCTATAAGTTTACCAGCAGAGTAATAAGAGGAAATCCAATTGACATGTTTGGAGATGGTAGTTCTGCAAGAGATTATACCTATGTGGGAGATATTGTTGCAGGAGTAATTTCATCTGCGAATGTAGATGGATTTGAAATAGTTAACTTGGGAGACTCAAGACCTATAAAGTTAAGAGATTTTATTTCCATTATAGAGGCAGCAGTAGGTAAAAAGGCAATTATAAATCAAAAAGAGATGCCTCCAGAGGATGTTCCTATTACCTACGCTGACATAAGCAAAGCCAAGAAACTTCTAGGCTATAAACCAAAAATTAAAATAGAAGAAGGCATTTTAAGATTTGTGGAGTGGTATAAAAATGAGCGATATTGAAATATCAGTAGTGGTTCCGGCATACAATGAGGAAGAGAACATTTTTCCTATGTATAAAGCAGTCACTGAAGTTCTAGGACCTTTAGGTAAACCATATGAAATTATTTATGTTGATGATGGTTCCACCGACAGAACAGTGGAAGAACTAAAAAAAGTTTGTGCAAAAGATAAGCATGTTAAAGCAGTAATCTTCAGAAAAAACTTTGGTCAGACAGCTGCAATGGACGCCGGTTTTAAACAGGCTCAGGGAAGAGTTATATTTCCGATGGATGCAGATCTTCAGAATGATCCTAAAGATATTCCAAGACTTCTAAAGAAGCTTGATGAAGGATACGATGTTGTGTCTGGTTGGAGAAAGAACAGACGAGATACTTTTTTCAAGAAATTTGTTTCAAGAGGTGCAAATCTTTTGAGAAAACTCATAATCAACGATAAGATTCATGATTCTGGATGTACTCTCAAAGCCTACAAAAAGAAATGCTTTGAAGGAATAACCCTCTATGGAGAAATGCATCGTTTTATCCCTGCTATTCTTGAATGGAAGGGCTATAAAGTGACTGAATTGGTTGTAAGACACCATAGCAGAAAGTATGGCCAGACAAAATATGGTATGAAAAGAACTATCAAGGGTTTCCTAGACATGCTCGTCATGAAATTCTGGATGCAGTATTCCACAAGACCAATACATTTGTTTGGAAGCTCCGGACTTTTGATGACTTTTTTTGGAATTCTGATAGGTGCATATTTGGCGTTCATCAAGATATTCTTTGGTGCGAGTATTGGAAATAGACCATTGCTCATTTTGTCAGTGCTTTTGATGGTGCTTGGAGTTCAATTGATAATGTTTGGATTCTTAGCAGATATTCTGGTTAAGGTTTACTACAGAGATGTTCCAAATTATTCTGTTGAGAAAGTAATAAACTAATTTGTAATGGGTGTGTTTGTTTATGGATAAAAAAATAACGGGTGAATACGCAAAAAAAGGAGATTATCACAAGCATCTTGATAAAACCTGGAAGTATTATCCTTTCTATGTTGTTAAGATGGAATTTATTAAAAAATATTTATCAAAAGTTCCCAAAAATAAAACTATTCTGGATGTGGGTTGCGGAGAAGGTGTTCTGGTAAATGAGTTTAAATCAAAAGGTTATAATATTAAAGGTCTTGACTATAATTACTCCTCAAAAAATGTTCTGAAAGGAGACATTACAAACATGAAGCTTAAGGACAACACCTATGATTTAATTATGGCTTTGGATGTTTTGGAGCATTTGTCTTTTGCAGATCAGGAACTGGCTGTCAAGGAGATGAAAAGAATCATTAAAAAAAGTGGTAGAATACTACTTACAATTCCGAATCTTTCTCACTTTGCTTCAAGATTCACATTTTTGTTCTTAGGAAAACTTCTCAGAACAAGCGAAATCGAAAGGCATATTGGGGACAGACCAATCTCTGAATATCTTGACTTGTTCAGGAAACGTGGCTTAAAAGTAACCATGAAAAAAGGCCAATTTCCAACCTATCCAATATCCTCTGCGCTTTCATACACATTTCCTGGAAAAACTGTTTGGCTTCACAGACTTGTCAACAAATTTGTAATCTTTCCGAACTGGTGTTTTACTGTTATAGTTGAGCTAAAAAAATAAAATGAGAAGTGATTTTTTGAAAACAAACATAATACATTTTTCAAAGTACACTTTGATTGGTGGAATTGCATCTCTTATCAATATACTTCTTGTATGGTTGTTTGTTGATATTGTTAAATTACAATCCTTTCTTGGAATCTCTCTTGCAGTTTTTTTAGTTTTTTTATTGAAATTCTACTTTTATATAATTATAAAACTAATAAAAAAGCAGTTTTTGAAATATACTTTTATTCAGATAATTTCAGCAATTCTTAACATAGTTCTCACATGGATTCTTATAGAATTATTCGGAATGAACACCATTATTGCTACAACCGGTGTGGTTGCAGTTTTATTTTTATTGAGATTTATTCTATTTAAGATAACCAATTTGATATCTGATTAGAGAATTAATTATTTAAAATTAACATATTGAATTATAGGATTGTCTATACTTCTTTCATATTCCCAGTTTTGTATTGGTTTTCCTTGGAGCATATTTGAGAATAACTCAACGTTAAGATTTCCGTCTTCATAGAATAATGTCTCATTAAAACTACCTCCTTTTTTGAATAGGAAGTAGTAGAGTCCGGTTAGTTGATTTTGATTGACTGAGAACGCTGTCTGGACGAGTTCATAGTTATTTGCAATGTAATTCCATCTTTCTCTGTCTGTTGCAATCTTTGCAAAATCCCAGTTATAAATAAACAACCAGGTGGCATTGAGATTTTCTTCTGCATATTTTATACCTTCCAGATTAGGAATTCCTGCTGTACCTTTAATGTCGCCGTGCCATAGAAGACCGTAGGCCTGATGGGAAGAATGTATTACTCTTTCTCCGGAAAGCTTGTGAGTATTAATGTAGCTTCCTGCAATGTCCATTCCAAAAAATTGTGTATCAAACATTCTGTTCTTTGATTCCATTGAAGGATTGTGTATAACTAATAATAGGATTAGAATTACTATTGTAATTGCTGTTTTTTTGATGATGTTCTTTAGTTTTGATAATTTTATCAGCGATGCTAAGAATGTACCTATAGTACTTGCAACTATCATAAATAGGTATGCCATCAGAAACACCATCAAAGCCACCAGTGGATATTGGTGGTAATTATGTCCGCTTAGTTTATATGACAAAACCACGAACCAAAAGACGCTTCCTATAAAATAGGCTAAAAAGAATTTGTATCCTGCTTTTGATCTGTTTTTATTGAAATTTAACAAAAATAAAGCCAAACCAAGTCCTGCAAGCAGAACACCCAACAGAGTATAATTATCTGCTGCATAGGATTTCATGACACTCCAAAATGACTTCTCAAATATTTTGCTGATGCTAACCGCAGTAACCTGACTTTGTATGTTATTGCTTGAGTCAACAACAGAATATGGAATCCAAAGCGAACCTATTAGAGCAATTACAATGATCACAATGAACTTTTTCCAGTATTTCTTTTCTTTTAGTTTTTTGAAAGGGAATATTGCAATCATAGGTATTACCAGAAGTGCAAATGTATATTTTGTAAGAACAGAGATTATTATGGCCAAAGAGAACATTATTGTGTTGGACCATGAGAAATCATCCAACCATTTCAAATAGAAATATATTCCTATCATTCCGAACATTAGAGATGTATTGATTAGTTGAACCTGTCTTCCGAAAAATATCAATAGTGGATTCATAGCCATTAGGGCAGTTGCTGTCAGTGCCAGAATTTCATTATCAAATAGTTTTTTTATGATTAGATAGAATAGTACTATTGATATTAGCACCATCAGTATGTTGATGGTTCTTGCAACCGCCAGATTATATCCAAATATTTTAAATCCCAATCCAACCAATATTGAAGTGGTTGGGAATGTGTCGCTGTGGACTCCCGAAGGATCAGTATTTATTCCAGGATAATCCCAGACAGGCATGAAAAAACCATTTGCAAAGAATCCGTCTCTTGCAAAGTTTCTTGCTTCTGTTAGATAATGTGTTTCTTTCCAGTTGTGATATCCTATTACAGGATAATCAAGATGGTATGCTCTATAGTTCCAAGCGATGATTATAATTACTAATAGTATTATCCAATTCCAATTCTTTTTTAGGAACTTTACAGAGTTATTTAGATTAATATTAAACTCATCACCCATTTTATTTCTTCATTTGAGAAACTATATAAATCTTACTTTTTTCCAGCAGTACATGACTAGAAAAGATGTTTTTGTGGTTATGGCTGCTTTTAACGAAGAGAAGAAAATAGTTGAAGTTATTAATGGTCTTAAAAAAAATAGCTATAGAAACATTGTCGTGGTTGATGATGGTTCAAAAGATAACACCTATAATGTAGTTTCTAAACTTAATGTTCACGTTCTTAGACATTTCATAAACAGGGGCCAGGGTGCTTCTTTGAAAACAGGAATAGATTATGCTGTTAAACAGGGAGCTAAATATGTTGTAACTTTTGATGCCGATGGACAACACAATCCAAAAGAAATAGATGCTCTTCTGAAACCGGTTGTTTCAGGCAAATTCGATGTTGCTCTCGGATCAAGATTTTTAAGAAAAAATTCGAATACTCCTTGGATAAGAAGGGCTGTTCTGAAGATTGGTGCAATGGTTATTTGGGTTATGTACGGAGTTAAACTGTCTGATTCTCACAATGGTTTTAGGGTGTTTTCCAGAAAGGCCGCTAAAAAGATTCAAATAACTTCTGACAGAATGGAACATGCTTCTCAAATTGTTGAGGAGATACGTAGGAATAATTTGAAGTATAAGGAAGTTCCTGTAACAATTACTTATTCTGATTATTCTAAAGGAAAGGGTCAAAGTGGTTGGAACAGCATAAGAATTGCTTTTAGAATGCTGTTTAGGAAAATTACACATTAGAGTTCTATATCTTGTTCTGAAAATAAATGTTAGTTGTTACTCAAAAATAGTAATAAAACGAAACCTTTATATATAATTGTCCCTTACTTGTAGTAAAACACATGTTTTTACGAGGGACAGACCATGCAAAAATACAAAATACTAATCATGCTTTCTTTATTCATGCTAATATTGCTTACGGTTTCTGTAAGTGCTTCAAATGAAATAACAATCATATTTCACGCAATTGAATGTGATGATGAATCAGATCTTCCAAATTGGGGAATCAGCAGACACGCAATAAATGGAAACACTGCACAGAATTATGTAAATACTCATGCAGGATGTGAACTTGAATCGGGATGGAAATTCCAATGGAGAGAATATGATTCAACTATTTATAATCCTGGAGATAATTTGATTGGACCTGCTAGTGGTTGGCAAACTTCAAGTACAACAAATAGTAATGGAAGAACTGCAAAAACAATTGAATTTACTAATCCAAATTCTTCAATTTGGTTTAGAGAAGTTATGAATTCAGATTATATTCCTTTTTCAGGATCAGGTGGATGGGACTTACCAAATAATGTTAATCCAGTGGGTGCAGAATTCTACTGTGAAACAGATGTCAGAAACTATGATAATTATGAAGCAATTGAATTTCCACAAGACGGAAGAGCTTATGATTGTATAGCTTTCAATGTTCCTAAAGGAAACAATGAGCCAGAACCTGTTTGCGGAAATAATATTCTAGAAACAGGCGAAGCTTGTGATGATGGCAACAATGTTAATGGAGATGGTTGCAGCTCAACTTGTCAAAAAGAAGAACCAAAACCTGAATGCGCAGAAATACCACTTAATGAAGATGGAATAGGATATGATGATGGTGGAAGAAACCATGAAACAAAAGGAACAATTTGTATAAAAGACTGTTTTGGACCAAATGGAGTGCCTGACCCTTACCTTCTTCAAAAATTTGGAGAAGATTATTGGGCTGATGCAAGTTATTTTGGAACAGACTACTGTGTTAGTGGTACAGTCTTGCACGAATACAGTTGTGAAGATGGAAAGACCGTAGATTATGATTACAACTGCGGTCCTGACAGGATATGTCAAGCAGGTGCATGTATAACGCCTGAACCTGAACCTGAGTGTACTTTGGATACTGATAGTGGTGCTAATAAAGGCACAAAAGGTCAAGTTTTTCTTTATGACAAATCTTTAGGTATTGATTTTTGTATTGGTGATTATCATTTGAATGAATATATTTGTGTTGATAATAAGTATTCAGAATATGTTTATGATTGTTCTGAATATGGAATGGTTTGTGATAAGGGCGCTTGTGTAACACCAGAAGAACCAGAAGTTACAGACTTAGCAGTTATAGACATTACGTGGACTCCGGCAGAACCTGAAGTTGGAGACATGTTCCAAAACGTTGGTGTAACAATAGAAAATCAAGGAGATGTTGCTGTTAATCAAAACAGTGTATACCTTGACTTTGGTTTAAGCTATACCTATGGTGGATTCTTTGGATTCTTCCAAAGCATGTACTACTGCGGAACAGCATTACCTTTTGATATAAGCTTAAATCCTGGAGAACAGGAAACCTACTATTTTACAGCAGGAGACCTTGATCACTGCGATTCATTCATAGAAGAAGATTATACTATTAATGTAAATATTGCTTCAGTAATTGTTAACGAAGAAAACGTTGCTAACAATGAAAGAGAAGAATATTTTTCAGTTGAAGAATCTGAAGAACCTCTTCCTGAATGTTCAGATGGTATTGATAATGATGGCGATAATTTGATTGATTATCCAAACGATCCGGGCTGTGATAGTTTAACAGATGATGATGAATATAATGAACCTGTTGTGACTTATGAATGTAGTGATGGTATTGATAACGATAACAATGGATTCATAGACTATCCAAAAGATCATGGATGTACCGGACCTCAAGATAATTCAGAGTATGAAGAAGTTGTAGAAAAAGGCGAACTGAAAATTGTCAAAATAGATGCAATGGGCTATGATTATTACTATGCTCTTGCAGGATCATACATGTTTGTTTCAACAACTTTGAAGAATACAGGAACTGATGATATCGATGATTTGGAAGTTGGTATAGTTGCACCAGGACTTGGAATCAGAGAAACTATATCTTACAATGTTGATATTGACGATGGAGACAGAGAATCAGTTCATTATGAACTTTACATTCCAAAAGAAACAAAGCCAGGTGAATACTACCTTGGCGTATTTGCGTACAACGAAGAAGTAAGGAGAACCAAGTACGTTCCGATTGTAATAACAGAAACTTATGAGCCCTGTAATTGCGGGCCTGAAAGTGCTGTTTGCTAGAGGACAAAGAGGATTTCGAAAACGTATTCACTCGTGAATGAAAAATATCGAAACCTTTATATATTTGGTTTGATTTCATATTCAAACTGAAAGCTTCGTCATGAAACTTTCTTTTTTGATAAAAAACCATTAGTGGGGGAAAAACAAAATGAACTTTGCAAAACTATTTGTTTTGATGATTGTTGCTTTACTAGCATTTAACATTGTTAGTGCAACAACAAGCAATCTAGAAGTAGTCTACGTTGAAATAAACGGCGATGCGCTAGATATGGCAGATGACCACAACAACAACCTCGAAGTTAAACGAGGAGAAACTCTTGACCTTAAAGTCAGAGTAAAAGCATTAGCAGACTTGGAGAATGTCCAACTTGGAGCTGAGATTTTCGGAGACAAAGACTCACACAAGTACAGTGAGAAACTAAACGATGAATCAAAAACATTCGATATGTCAACAGGCGACATCAAAAACGTTTACATGTCAGTTGAAATTCCAACCAGCATGGACAAGAAATACACAAAATTGTGGATAATTGTCGGTGACGAAGATGGAGACCTACAAACTTATGCTTTTGAACTTCACATCGTTGGAGTTGAAGAAGACGAAGCAGTTATCGTTAAAGATTACTCATTCAGTCCTTCATCCACAATAAACGCTGGAAGAGCATTTACCGCAATGGTAAGAGTTCAAAACATTGGCGATGATGACCTAGACGATGTCAAAGTTACTGTTGCAATCCCTGAATTAAATGTCAGAGATTCAGAGTACCTAGACGAACTAGAAGCCGATGAAAAAGAAACACTTGAAGAATTCTTGTTAAGAATTCCAGATTGTGCAGAACCAGGCGTATACGAAGTTGAAATCATGGTTGAGTTTGATGATATTGAATCAACAACTGAAACCGCAGACATAACAGTTCTTTCAGGAGACACCTGTACAGCCAACTCAGGCAGTAAAGATAACTCAGGAAAAGCAGTTGTTATGGTTCCAGAGGCACAAGAAGTTGAAGCCGGTAACGAAGTTGCATTCCCAATTGTGATTGCAAACCAAGGAACCTCAGCAAAAACTTTCACAGTAACAGTCTCAGGAGTCGAGAGTTGGGGATCAAGTAGATTGTCACCTTCCTCAGTTGTAATCGTTCCAGCTGAATCAACAAAAACAGTTTACCTGTATGTTGAAGCAAACGAAGACGCTGAAGGAGAAAAGCTATTTATGGCTACAATCTCATCTGGTGAAGACTCAGAAGCAATTCCTTTAACAGCTAATGTTGTAGGAGACGATTCAAACAACGTAAATTTGAAGAGAGGATTAGAAGTTGCACTTGTTGTACTTGTAATAATCTTGATAATTGTTGGTTTGATAATCGCTTTCAACAAGTTAAGAGGAAATGACGAAGAAGGAACTCAAACCTATTACTAATTTTTTTATTTTTTTTAACTTATTTTTTTAATATTTTTTAAGGGGGATTATATAGAGGCTGTACAATGAAAAAGAACCTAATAATACTAGTTTTTCTGCTAACATTCATTCTATTACTTAATTCTGTGAGTGCACAATTTGGAGTCTATTCTGAAACAAATGATCTTCAGCTATGCAAATGCTCTGAACTCACAGATGGTATTGTAATAAAAAATACTCAAGCAAAAGCAGTAACATTTAAGGTTTCTACAGATATGAAGTTTGCAACAGCATTCCCAGTAGAATTTAAATTGCAGCCTGGAAAAACACAGGATGTAACAATTTTTATTGATGCTCCCTGTGAAACAATTGATGATAATCTAAACATAAGAATAACCAATGATTTTGGAGATGATGAAACATTAGTAAAGAGCTTATTTGCAGGAACCTGTCAGAACCTTGAAACAAAACTCTACGTTGACACAAGTGAAATAAATCCTTGTCAGGAAGTAAACTACAAACTTAAAATAACAAACACAGGAGATTTTTCCGAAAATTATCTGATTAGTACAAACTATAATGAATTTATTAATTTGTCAAGCGAATATGTTGCAATCGAACCTGATAATATGGCAACCATTGAAGGATTATTCAAACCCTCTTGCGATATGTATGGGGAAACACCTGTGGAATTCTTTGTAACTGCAGAAAATAATCAGTTAACTGCAAACCTAAAACATGATCTAATGATAAACCAGTATTATGCTTACACTCTTAATATTGAAGAACAAATAGATCTTTGCGAAGAAGTTCCTGAAACAACTATTTTCACAGTAGAGAGTGATGTTGAAACTCCAAACGAATATTTCTTGGAGCTGGAGGGAGCACCCTCATTTGTAAAATTAAATACCCACAACTTTAGCTTGGAAGGAGATGAAGCCATAATATTGAATATGACTTTTGACATTGCAGAAGGAGTTGATTTAGGAAATTACAACTTCACTTTGAAATCAAGAACTGGTTATGGTGACATCTTTGAAAACAAGAATTTGACTTTGAATGTTTTTGACTGCTATAATATTGAAGTTGAAATGTTAGAAAAAGATATTGATTTCTGCTTTGAAGAAGAAAGACAAACATACTTCAGAGTTAAAAATGCAGGGCAATTTCCTGAAACAATATTGTTCTCTATAATTCCCGAATGGGCAGTTCCATGGAGAAACTCATTTTTTCTTCAACCAGGTGATGAAGCAAACAACACAATAACATTTGAACCTGCTGATTTGGATGGAAAGTATGCTCTGGTTGTGGAAGCAACTCTTGATAATAATATTAGTTTCTCTGATAAGGCAGTTGTTGAAGTCGTTTCAACGGATGCCTGTCATTTTGTTGATGTTTCTAAAGTTAAATATTCAATTAGGAGAGATCAAAACAAGAATCCTGTTATTAAACTTGAAAATAAAGGAAGAGTTGAAGGAATCTATAAACTAAACTTTAAAGGGGAAGAATGGCTGAAACTTGAAGAAACAGAAGTCACTCTGAGCCCAGGAGAGTATAAATACATAACTCTTATTTCAAGTCACACAACAGATATTCCTTTTGGTGAATATCCTGGCACACTCATAATAACCACAGATAACGTAGCATATTCAAAGGATTTGATAATTAAGCTGAAGGATAAACCTCTTTGTGTGAAGGCTTTCAATTACTTTGCAAAGCGACCTTGTCAGGCAGTAACTGTTTTCCTGATATTTGCAATAGTTGTTCTTTTCTTCTTTGCATTGTTCATGAACAGAAGACCAAGAGTACTAAAAAAGAAACCTTTCATTGCTTTAATACTAATTTTAATACTTTTACTGGTTGGATTTGGTTTGCTGATTTACTTTGTAAAAGGACCTCCAATGGTTCAAGACCCAATAGACAATTCAAAAGCAAGCTCAACCTATCATATTTGGCCTCAGGATAGTCAGTATGCAATTGACATGGAGTCATTTGTTTCAGATCCTGATTCAGAAGATAATTTACAACTGAAGTTCTTGCATGAAAATGAAAACATAGTTTTATCAGTTGAAGATGGAAATATAATATTTACACCTGTAGAAGGATGGTTCGGCGTTGAAGAAGTTGTAATCATAGCAGTTGATAGCCAAGGAGCATTTGCCAGAGGACCTGAGATGACTCTGGAAGTTGTTGAAGTAAAAGAATACAGTTTATTTCAGAAATTTGTCAAGCTTTGCTGGTATGTTAACTGGTTCTTACTTTTGGTGGCTTTCTTTTTCTTGTCAATAATTGGCTGGAAAAAAATAAGAAATAAGCCAAAACCAAGAAGCGTTAAAGCAGAAAAGAAAAGCAAGAAAAGAAGATAACCTTTAAATATGCAATCTTTTTCTATTCATTTGCTCTCAATGGGGGCGTAGTATAACCTGGCTAGAATGGTCGGCTCCAGAACTTGGAGCGATGAGGCTTCGCCGATGATTAAGAAGTCCATTCGTGGAGATACCGTCAGATCTGAGTTCGAATCTCAGCGTCCCCATCATTTTCTTATTTTTTAATATTAAAATAACAAGAATTAAATAGCAAAAGAGTCTAAAAATAGTTATGCACAAGAATCTAATTAATATTCAAAAGTTATTCAAATCGGTAAAATACCAGATTCATGAGCATCCTATCATAAAATTTCTCTTGGTGTTTTTTGTGATTATAGCATACACAATTCTTTCCATTATCAATTTTGGAGCGAAAGAAGGGTTCTATGTGAGTATAATGACTTGGAGCTTTTTTGTCTTGTGCACACCTGTTGCAAGTGCAGGAATATTGCTTGATTTGCCCATAAAAATTTTTACAGGGATAAAAATGCTTTACTCAGAGATAGCCGTATGGATCATTGCGATAATAATTAATATAATAACTATGATGTTTCATCCTGAGGTATATAGTACTACAATAATTCTATCTATATTCCATAAAATCCTTTCAAATATGTTTCCTTATGGTATAATAATAGTTTTTGCAGCAATAGGAACCTTCTTGTCAATAGTGTTTGGTGATGAAATAATTGATGTTGCCTATGAACAGAAAAAGACGCGACTGCATCATCAGAGGCATAAACATAAGCATTACTTTGTAGTTCTGATTTTTCTTTTCATACTAATATTAATCATTTTTGATTTCCTCCTTAATAGTTTAGGAGTGAGCATTCCTTTGTTCTGAATGCAAAAAGTAGTTTCTAATTAGCATATTTTATCATTCTTCAATAAAAAAATTTATATACTATAACCTCATAGAAAGACTAAACTGGTCAGAGGGTGGTTATAATCAATCAGAAAAAGTTCAATGAAGACATGGATCGTTATATTGGTGTCCTAAGAAAAAAAGATTCTATTTCATTCATGAGCAAAATTAATTTTCTAAGCTCATCCAATGAACAGATTCCAAAAGTATCAGATACAGAAGTAAGTGTTGAGTACAAAGAACCTTCTTTTTTCAGAAGATTACTTCGATGGAGAAGAAAGGAAAAACTTAACGAGATGGAAGAATATCTTGATGAAGGCGATAAGATAGAACTGGAAGAGATTGAAGGGGAAATCGAAGCCATTGAAGATGAAGAAACAGATCTTGAAGGTATGGAAGAGGAGTTAGAAGAACGAAAAGAAGGCCTCATGTCCAGATTATTTCAAAAAATAGCCATCTTCAGAAGCAAAAAAGCAGAAGATTATGGAGACGAAGACTTTGAGGATGAACATTTTGACAAAGATCCTGTTATTGAAGAAGAGGTCAAAGAAGCATTGAAAATAGCCCACAATTGGCTTGGTCACCTTTCCCCAATCAAAACCACTGCTTTTAAGAGATCTGATGATTTTAAGAGATACAAGGAAATACTTCTGAAATATGGTCTTGTAAAGGAAAAAAATGCTGACTTGTCTGTTGATGAAGAAGGGCTAAGGAAAGAGATAAACAAGGAGCTTGCCAAAGAGAAGGAAAAGGTCAAGAATATTCCTAAAAAAGCAGCTGTAAAGTCTGCAAAGAAAAAATAATTTTATTTGTCGCTAATTATTTCTATTACATCTCTATGATTTAGCAAATGTTCTTTTCCCACAGTCATCTTTGTCTTGGCATCCACTGCTCTTATGAAGTGATCTCCCAAATCAGAATGTATCTTGTAGGCAAAATCAAGGGCGGTTGATTTTTTAGGAATAAGGAAGCAGTCAGGCATAACATTTCCGTATTGATCTTCCAGTTTACCAATGCCGCCAGGAAATATTGCAATGTATTTGAGAAGTTCGAAAACAGCTTTTTCTATGACCTCCTGAACGCCTGTTGTTTTGAATTTTTGTAGCACATTACTCTTCAGGAACTCAAGTCCTTTCTTTTGTTGCTCTGATAAACCTGCATCTCCTTTAATTGTAAAATTATTACTTCCAGGAACATAATCAATCATTTTGTGTTTAGCTGCCTCTTTCAAGGCAAGCTCTGACTCTGCACTGCAGGGAATAATCATGTGTTCTGGAAACTCTTTTTTTAATCTTTCATAGTTTTCATAGGCTCCTGAAATGTCAATTTTGTTTGCCGCAATTATCATGGGCTTTGTTTTTTTTCTAAATGCTGCGGCGAGTTTAAAAAGCTCATCTTCAGTCCAGGAAGAAGGACTGTTTTTATTTAAATTAAGAGAAGATATAACATTTTTGCTTAGATCTTCACTTACTCCAAGACCCGATAGCTGTTTCGCAATTGCTTTGTATATTTCCGTTTGTTCCTGTTGAACCTGTCTTGCAAATTTCTCCCAACCTTTCTTTAGTATTCCGTGATACCAGTAATCAAGTTCTTCTTCCAGAAATCTGACGTCATTTACAGGATCATAGCTTCCTGTTTCAACGGTTTCACCTTTTTCATTGGTGGTTCCTGCACAGTCAATAACATGAATAAGAGCATTTGCCTGATTTAAATCATTGAGAAACTGGCTCCCCATACCTTTTCCTTCATGAGCTCCTGGAACAAGGCCTGCGACGTCAATAACATCTATTGGAACAAATCTTATGTGGTTGATACAGAAACCTTCTCTTGGATTGCACTGAACATTGAAATCCTTGTCAGCACACTCAACCCTTACAAAACCGATACCATGATTTGGTTTTATGGTTGCAAAGGGATAGTTGGCTATTTCTACATCTGCCAAAGTCAAAGCCTTAAAGAAAGTACTCTTTCCAACGTTCGCTTTCCCGACAACCCCCACTAACATGTTCTCAGGAGAAAGAAATTGATTATAAAAAGCTTTCTGCTTTAATGTCTCTTGTATATGCAGATTAATTCTCCTTCAGAAATAATGTTTCCGTGCATGACTTTTCTAACGTCATTTTTTGTGGAATTAGGTTTCAAATCAAGAGTGATGTTCAAAGCGTATACTTTGAAGAAGTACCTATGAACTCCTGAAGGAGGACATGGTCCACCATAGGAATGTCTGCCAAAGTCATTAATTCCTTCCACACCAGGAACACTGTTCTCTGCAATTTCACCTTTTGGATTAATGTTCCAAACAACCCAGTGAACCCATGTTTTTCCTGGAGCATCAGGATCATCAACAATTAAAACTAAACTCTTAGTTTCTTCAGGAACATTGTCAATGGTTAGGGGAGGATTAATATTCTCTCCGTCACAGGTATATTCAAGAGGAATCATCTCTCCCTCACTCAGAACAGAACTTCTTACAACAAGACCATGATGTTTTTGGTGCAAACTCATATCAACCACCCCGTAATATGTTTTCTGAAATTAAAGATATAAATATTTATCGATAACAAGCTTTATAAAACCGAAATACTTGTCTTTTTTAATGGTTTGCTCACATGTAAAAAAGCTTTACAAGTACATTAATGAGAATAAACTAGAGATTAGTTCTTCAGACCTTGTGCACGTCGCATGCAAGAAATGTAAGCAAAAAGAAGATTGCATATCCATTAAGTAAAGTTAGTAAAGTTTTAAAAACGCCTTTTCTTTTCCCACATTATGGTTGTATGGATTAAGAAATATGCTCCAAAGAAGTTATCTGACGTTAAAGGTCAGAATACTGCGACAGAAAAGTTAAGAGCATATGTTCAGAATTACAGAAAGGGAATCAAGCCTCTACTAATTCATGGACCACAGGGAGTTGGCAAGACTTCAGCAGTCCATGCTCTGGCAAACGAGCTTAACTATGAAATTATAGAAGTGAATGCTTCTGATATAAGAAATGCGGAAGGAATAAACTCTGTTCTTGGAGCTGCAATTAATCAACAATCTCTTTTTGGAAACAAGAAAATAATCTTGGTTGATGAGATTGATGGTCTTGCCGGAAAACAGGATAGAGGAGGTGTTCAGGCAATAAATGCTCTTATCTCTAAAAGTGAATTTCCAATTGTTCTGGCGGCCAATGATGTTTACAAGAAAAACATTGCTTCTTTAAGGAAGAAATGTGAACTGCAGGAATTTCATGGATTAGCCTATCCATCCATTGTGAAGCGTTTAAAGGAGATTTGTGAAATTGAAAACATAAAGGCGGATGAAGAAGCACTGACATCACTGGCTCGTTCTGTTGGCGGAGACATGAGAGCAGCAATAAATGATCTGCAGAGTTTCTCATACAATGGAATTCTCTCTAAGAAAGATTTGGAAATGGCCTACAGCAGAGATCACACAGAGAAAATAATCAACGCACTTGTGAGAGTTTTCAAAACAACAAGTGCAGAAGTTGCACTTTCTGCCTTTGATGAAGTACAGGAAGATTTGGATCAGATATTTCTATGGATTGACCAGA
This sequence comes from archaeon, assembly GCA_043822105.1. GTDB lineage: Archaea > Nanobdellota > Nanobdellia > Woesearchaeales. The sequence goes on from JBDRCD010000015.1 coordinate 104,954, forward strand.
ACATTCCTACGGAGTATACAAAGGTTGAAGATCTGGCAAAAGCATTTTTCAACCTTGCAGCAGCCGATGTTTTCAAAGGCAGAATAAGAAGATGGCAATACTACAGATTCTATGTTTACTGCTACAATCTGCTTTCAGCAGGAATTGCACTTTCAAAGGGTGAGAAATATCCAGGATTTAACACCTACAAGCCAACCACTAGAATTTTAAGAATGTGGATGGCTAACCAAAAGAATGCAAAAAAGAAAACAATCGCAGCCAAGGTAGCAGCAAAGACTCATACAAGCACAAAGAGATCGCTTGAATACGTTACTCTAATGAAGGCAGTCTTCAAGAAGAACAAAAAAGAATCTGAAAGGCTAACAGAAGCGTATGAACTCAACAATGAAGAAGTAGACTGGCTTAAAGCTTAGTGTTTGTAAGCTACTTTGAATCTTGTTCTTGAACAGATAGATAGGTTGCACATCTGTTCATATTGTGTTGGTATTTCCCCATTATTTTCATCTCTAATTTTAATTAGTCTAATTGTTTTGTCTATTTTGTTCTTTGAAATTGTTGAGTAAATATTTCTCCATGTTTTAAGTTTAACATCTTTTAGAACATTGTCATACATAGACCTTACACCTAATGCTTTTTTTATTCCAGTAAAATGATATGCTGTGTCAAGAAAAGTCCACATGTTTATCATCTTCTTTTCTTTTTTTGATAATTTTATATCATTATCAAATCCTACAACAAATCTAATTGTTCCTGAAAAATTAGAATCGTTAACTTGGTATTCTAAATCCCCAATTAAATGACTGTTTTTTTCAATAACTCTTTTTATACTTACATTTACTTGTGCTTTTTTGTCAGAAATTGGTTTTCTTGTAACAGAACTTGACTCAGTTTGAAAAACTTCTCCGATATCATCTTTATCTTTTTTTAAGTAAATACCTGCATATGCCAATGCGAGTTGTGTTGCAGCTCTATAAGCTGTTAAACTAGACCATCGAAAATCATTATTTGAATGGCCTTTTACATCAGTATTAACTGTAACATCTCCAGTAATTTCTTTTGCTTCTAAATCCACAACAACATTTTCAATTAACAATTTTTCAAGATAAAAATCATCTAAATACTTAGAACGTAATTTTTCAGGTAACACTTCAAAACTAATTATTTCTTCCATTCTTTTGGGAATTCAATTTTATTTATTAATATTGGCCTCAAAAAGTAAAGTTTTTAAAGAATACAAGCCTTTTTCCTACAATGACAAAACAGTTTTTGAATGAATTAATATCCTTCACTCAGCAGAAAGGATTCATATGGGGTCCTGAGCCTGAAATATACGGTGGCTCAGCAGGTTTCTACAGCTTTGCGCCTCTTGGTAAGCTTCTGAAGAATAACGTTGAAAACACCATAAGAAGAGTTTTCTCAAATAACGACTTTTTTGAGGTGGAATTTCCAATAATTATGCCTAAGAAGGTCTGGGAAGCATCAGGTCATCTGGGTGGATTTACAGATGCAATGATTGAATGTAAGAAATGCAAAGCATCTTTCAAGGTTGAACAGATTCTAGAGGAGCTATTTCCTGACAAGAAAATAACAGATCAAAAAGAATTTCTTAAGAAAAACAAAGTCAAATGTCCTAGTTGTCAAACAGTACTGGGTTCAGATATAAAACAGCATAATCTGATGATGAAAACAAATGTTGGAATCGATGGAGAAGCATATAACAGGCCTGAAACCGCAACGACAACATACCTGCAGTTTCTACGATACTATGATTTTTTCAGAAAAAAACTACCATTTGGAATTTTTCAGATAGGTAATGCATTCAGAAATGAAATAAGCCCTAGACAGCATCTTCTGAGAACTAGAGAGTTTACACAAGCAGAAGCCCAGATGTTTATTTTCAAAGATCAGAAGAACAATTTTTCTCTCTTTGACAAACATAAAGCTAAAAAAATGCCCCTCCTGGACTGGAAGGCTCATTCCAAGGACAAAAAGCCGGCAATGGTCTCTTTGAAAGATGCAATTGACAAAAAGATTCTGAAAAACAAAGCTTATGCCTATTTTTTGAATATGACCTATAGGATGTTTCTTGAACTGGAAATACCAAAGGACAGGATAAGAATTGTGCAACACAGCCCTGAAGACAAAGCTTTCTATGCAGAAGATGCATGGGACATCGAAGTAAAACTTGAGAGCTTTGGATGGATAGAAATATGCGGAGTTCACGACAGAACAGACTATGATTTGAAACAGCATGCAAAACATTCAGGAACAAACATGGAAGTGCTTGATGAGAATGAGAAAAAAGAAATACCTCATGTTCTGGAAATAGCTTTCGGAACAGGAAGATTGGTGTTTTCTCTTTTGGATATTTATTATAAAAAAATGAGTGCAGGTGAAGGAAAGAGCATACTGATGATGCCTGTGAGCATGGCTCCAATTAAAATAGCTGTTTTTCCACTTCTAAGAAAGCCAAAGCTCGTAGCTCTTGCAAAGAAAGTTCATGAAGAAATAAGTAATGGTTGGCTTTGTAAATATGATGAAACAGCATCCATTGGAAAGAGATATCTAAGAGCTGCTGAAGAAGGAATTCCTTTTGCTGTAACAGTGGACTTTGATTCTTTGGATAAAAAAACAGTAACAATAAGGGATAGGGATACTGAGAAGCAAAAAAGGATTGCAATAAAGGATGTCAAAACTGTTATTGACTCATTAATTCTGGGAGATTTGAAATTTAAACAAATCAAAGAAAAGCTTTAAATAGAGCTGATTTTTTCTTTTCAGAATGAAAATAAGCGAATTACAAGCAAAACAAGGAAATGTAGAAATCCAAGCGGAGATAGTGGACATCAGTCCTGTTAGAGAATTCCAAAAATTCGGAAAAACAGGAAGAGTTGCTAATGCAACCATAAAAGACGGTTCAGGCCAGGTCACAATGACTCTTTGGAATGAACAGATAGATACTGTTAAAGTTGGTGACAAAATAGAAATAAAGGATGGCTATGTTAACGAGTGGCAGGGAGACTTGCAAGTAACTACTGGTCGAAACGGCACACTTAATATATTATAATTTTTTTTTGTTGTTTTGAAAGGGAACGTAGCTCAGACTGGGAGAGCGCCAGACTGAAGATCTGGATGTCCCGGGTTCAAATCCCGGCGTTCCCATATTTTCTTAAAATATGTGAACTAGGGATTTTTCAAACACTCAAAAATTGAAAATTTTTGGTGCGCCAAAAAACTTTGTTTTTTGAGCGTCCCGGCGTTCCCACCATTTTTCTCTTGTTATTTTTAGAAAAAGTTGAAAAGTTAGATTAATATCCAGTTCTCATGAGCGATGGAGATCCACTTACTTATGCCATTATAGGTTTTTTGCAGGATTATATTTCTTCTATAAAGGTTTTATATGGATGAAGCAAAAACAGATGATAGAAAACATTCCAACTTCAAAAATCCGTTCTATTGCCATGGGCCTTGTTGAAATTAAAGGAATAGCAGAACCTTTCAGGAAAAAACTGTTAAAAAGTCCTTTTTCAGAGAAAGACTGTGTTTATTACAGATACACTGTAGAAGAATATAGAAGTTCTGGAAAAAACTCGAGGTGGGTTACAATAGCAAGCGGACAGTCAAATGATTTTTTTAACCTAACAGATGATACTGGAACAGTGTTGGTTGATCCAAAAGGTGCTGAAGTTAAGTTTTAATTATTAATTTAATTTTTTTATTTTCTTTTTCTATCTGTCATATGCTGGCTGCGACAGAGCCCATTATTGAACCTGCTATTAGGTTGAACATTAGCATTATGATGAATGATATTATGGCATAGGTCATGGTTGTCTTTATAAGATTTTTTCCAATCAAATATCTTTCATTTAATTTGTCCGCACCGTTTTCAATTCCATTGATTAGTATTGTTAGCAGATAAACTATCTGGACAACGTATATTCCTACAATCATTTGGAAATAGAACGTTGGAACTCCTGTTCCAAACATGCCCATGAACGAAGCACTGGATCCTCCATCTGTTTCAAGAGCAAGAGCTCCAAGTCTTTCACTAAGAGTTCCTAGAATGGCGGTTATCATGCTTGTGATACCAATAACAATTCCAGTTATTGCAGGTGTTAAAAAAGATATCTGGGATTTCATGCTGCTAATAACATCTGCCATCAGATCTTGAAGTCTTTCGTCAACTCTGTGCATTTCTTTTATGTAGTTTGACACGTTTATCAGTGCATTGCTGGCCACCAGAGGGCCTTTCTTGCTGCTTTCAATCAAAACCTTCATTGAGCTTTCGATTATCGGAGAATTAAAGTAATTTGCAGCACCTCTTTTCGGATCGAAGATGGCCTGCTCAACATTCATTCCGAGTTTTCTTATGTTGATGCTTACATCATTAAAAAATTTCGCTGAAATGGTTCCATCCATGACATCGGAAACCTTGCTAAAAGCAATTTCTGCAGGATAACCATCACCCAGTCTGTTTCCAAGCTGGAATAGTGCGGATGCGAATTCCTGTTCTAATTTTTTAGAATCATTTCTAATTTTAATGATATTTTTAGAGCGAAGTCTGAAATAGGAACCAATTCCTAAACCCAGTCCCAGCGGAATTGCCAGGCTTAAAAGAGTTGCGCCCAGACCATAGGGTCCAACTATTTTTCCTGTCGCTTCTCCATTTATCATTTCATTTCTATATCCTAAAAGATAGAATTTCGCGTTGGGATGCTCAAGTGCCGTAAAACAACCTGTTGTTTCTCCAATGCTGCAGTCAAAGTTTGGTAGAAGCCAATGAATCATAAGGGGTGAAAAACCAATGAAAAGTAAAATTACAGTTATGAAAATTGATAGAAAAATCGGATTAATTTTTAGTTTTACTTGTTTACCTATATTTATTATTATGTTTCTATACTGCTTGAGATAAGGATTTGATTCGGATATATCTGACTCACCATAGCCGGTCGGTCTTCTCGTGAGAATCGATTTTGCAAGATAAAAAACAATTCCAGGAAGTATTATGTTGTAGAATGTAAACAGATGGTACCATTTAACCTCTGCCATGAAACTTACAACCAAAGGCAAAATTACCAAACCAAGAATTGGCAGAATGATACCCAGCATGTGCAAAGTTGTCAGAGGAGATTTAAGATTCTGAGCATAATGAAGCATTTTCTCATAGGTTTCCTCAAGCATCACACTCAGTGATTTGTCCAGAGCATCAACTCTTCTACCCTCAGAATTCTCATAAAGAGAAGATTCTATAAGGTGCATGCTTTCTATAAATTCAAGATTCCATTTTCTCCAGGTTTCAAGATAATTATCGACTGATTCTTTTATTGAGAAGTATTTTTCTGTTTCAAGATTCCAAATTATTTTTTTCATATCAATTGAAAGTGGAGGTGATAAGTGTTCTGCTGCGAAATCAATTCCTAGTTCAAAGTTTGAAGTGTGTCTCATATAGGTCACAATGTAAAACACACACAGAACCATTTGATTGCTAGCCTTCATACGCCAGTTATTTGCAAAGAAAAATGGGAGATTGCCTAGAGGAATCATGACTCCAAGGCCTACCAGCAGAGAAACTATTATTATGAAATAACTTGGCTGACCTCCTGAGATTGATGGCAGAACAAAGCCTATTATTATTCCAATCAACAAAAAAGTTAAGAATGCAGTTATTGGAAAACTGGCGGCACCCGTCGGTGTTATGTTCAAATGGCATATTTCTATGGATTCAGTATACAAAGGAATCTTTTTTTTGTCAGGTTTTACCTGAAATATTTTTTCTGAGAAATTACATGCTTTTTCGTAAAAGCTTAAATGTTTTGGAAGATATTCTTTTTTGAAAGTCTCGTAATCATTTGTTCTAATTGAGTTTAATTTAGGATTGTCTTCACCGAGCCCCTCCTTTAGCTTCAAATCATATTTTTTTTTTATATTGTCAATGTTTCTGTCATCCATTTTCTGATTTGTCCTTGCGAATTTCTTTTTTTAGCCAATCTTTCCATTCAAACAGAATTCTTTTGGAATCAAGATTTCCTGTTTTATTTTTTATATGATCACTTATTCTATGAAATTCATCATTGCATCTTATTACGAAAGGAGCTTCCAATAGTTCGTCATTTTTTTCTTTTTCAGCTGCTTTGACAATTTCTTCTTTAATATTGGCCCGAAGCATAATATTTTCCCAGACAGCATCCCAGTTTCCAGCCCATTCTTTTACGTTTCCTGCAATTGCTTTCAGAATTTCTGAATCTCCATTTATCAGATCATCACTTACTTCCAACTCATCGGTTTTTGAATTATATTTCATGAGATCGACGAAACCACCTTCTCTAATTGGATCAGTTTCCCATTCTTTTCTCACTTCGGTTATCTGAGTCATTCTCCTCCAACTATGGAGTCCGTCTGCACTTTTTATTGGATTAGCAACAACTATGATGTCGGTTGCTTTGAAACTGGTTCTAGGAACACCAAGGTCATTCACTACCCTGTCAAATACGCCATAGGGGCTGTCGCCATGAATTGTTCCTGCAACAACGTTTGCAAGCGCTCCAACCCTCATTGCTTCGTAGAGAGCCTTTGCTTCACTGCTTCTGACCTCTCCAACAATTAATGAAGAGTCTCCAAGTCTCAGGGTTGTTCTTATACCATCTTCTGCAGATACTTCAGATGTTCCCTTTGAAAGAGCAGAGGCAATTTTCATACTTTGAATATTATATTCCAATTTTCTAAGAGAGTTTGTTGGAAGCTCTAAAGTATCCTCAATGGTTATGATACGATATTTTCTCATGATTTCAATCATAAGAGCACCCAGTAGAGAAGTTTTTCCGGCACTTCTTGTTCCTGCAACAAGCATTGTTCTGTTTCCGTCGACCAGAAAACTAAGTATTCCTGCTGCCATCGGGTTAAGCATTTTGTTCTTGATAAACAATGGTAGAGTCCATGGTTTATCCCTGTGCCTTCTGAATGCATAGGCAATTCCTGTAGGGTTCAGTGGTGGAGCTATTACTCCAACCCTGGAGTTGGCAATTCCAGGAATCTCAATTTCTGTATCGAGAATTGGATTTGCCTCGTCCAAGGGTCTAGCTGAGATAAGTCTTAGCTTTGAAGCCCATGACTCCACGTCATTAACTGTTGGTAAAATATTCGTTCTGCACTCGCCAAAGTCTTGATGAACTATGAATATCGGAATTTGACCTACCGGACTATTTACTGTTATATCCTGTATCTTCGGATCCTGAAGCAGCACTTCAATAAGACCAAATCCAACAGTATATCTTATAAGAATCTGAGTCAGTTCATCAATCTCTCTTTTTGTTAGTTTCACATTTCTGTAGGTTGAAAGTTCTTCAATCAGATCGTGACCAACATTGTAGAAAACTTCTCTCATTCTTTCAGGATTAACAAAATCCTGCTTTTCTGGCTTATGTTCAGCCATTATGTTTCTGGCAAGGTCTAGTATTTCATATTTATCCTCATCGAGTTTGAATTCAGGAGGAGTCATATGATAGAGATATTGAATATTATCTCCTAGTTCAAATATTATTACTTCTGTGTCTCTGACTTCATAGCTATCAAGCTCTGAAGAATTCTTTGGAAAAGTAGCCATTAACCTTGTAAACATGAAATCTGGTTTTATGGTTGGATTGAATATTTTTCTGTAAATATCTCTTGAACCAATTTTATGTCCTGCAGCGAAAGGCTTTAGAACAGTTATTAATTTTGTATTTTCAAGAAGTTGTATTAGGTACTCAATGAGCTGAATATATTTTTTATGCGCATTTACTACCTTTTTTTCAGTGCTTTTGTCGAGTAGAATATTTTCCCTCCTCTGTATTCTTTTCAGGGTTATGTAGCAGCCCATAGGATCCTTTTTCAACAGATTGAATATGCTGTTTCTTATCTCATTGTACTTTGAGTCCTGAGAACCGCCTTCATCATAGTTTATGAATGACTCATGACTGAATAATTTTTTGTTTTTTAGAAGTTCATTGTACAGATGTGCAATTTCACTAAGCATAGATGTCTGTGGATAATCATACTCATAGTCTCTTTTTTGAACAAAGACTATTTTTGTTGTTCCAGGGTTTTCTATTAGAAATTCACAGGTTTTACCCATATAGAGCTCATCGTCCTCAATAGAAGGAACTCTAATGGCTCTCTCACAGTTTACTCTCAGAACCTTATCCTCGCCCTGTCTTTCTGTCTCATAGGAGAACACATTATCCTTTGTCAAACCCTCACCTCAGCCGAAAACTTTATATTACTGTCTGTGAATATTATCTATACAAAATATCTTTATAAACTTTTTTATAAAATGGAAACGTCAGACATTACAAAGAGTGAGCAAGAGAAATCGCCTAAGACAAATAAAGATTCTTCTCCATTCGAAATTTTGTCCAATAATCTGACAAGCATGGGATCAATATTGAGAGTTTTAGAGGAGAGATACTCTAATATCAGGAAAAAAACTCAGATGACTGATCAGAATTTGCTTGAATTTGAAAAAAGCATGAAAGCTGATTTACGCTCTTTGAATCAGGATTTACTGGATATAAAGAGATCTGTGAGCGAAATTAACCAGAATCTTTCACTGATGTCTTCTGAACTTGCAAAAGCAGTAAAACAATCAGAATTCAGAGTTTTAGAGAAATATGTTGATATGTGGCAGCCCATGAGTTTTGTTACAAAGGACGAGTTCAATAAGTTATTCAAATCTAAGAAATAATAGTCAATAAACAATAATTTTTTTTATTATTGAAATTTTGGAAAAGAATTTCCAAAATAAACAATAAATTTATATAGAAACTATCATATTAAAAACCCTGAAAAGAGGACTAAAATGGCTTTATTTGGAAAGAAAAGACCGCCTAAAGATGAAACACCTCTGGGTCAAGTGGTATCCATGAGGAACCAGGGAATGGATAATAACAGGATTATTCAGACACTACAAAGAGATGGATATTCTTCTTCTCAAATTTTTGAAGCAATGAATCAGGCAGACAGACCCGAAGCCAATGTTCCTTCTGCTGAATCTACAGAAGATTCTAATCCGATGCCTTCAGAAGAGCAACAATCTGCTCAGAAACAGGAGCTTGAACAGGAGGAACCTGCTTTTAATCCTCAACCTAACTATTCTCAAACAGCATTTAGACAGCCTCAAGAAAGGCCTACAAACATTCCTCAGTATCAGGAGAAATCACCTGAAACAGAAGAGTTAATAGAATCAATCATAGACGAGAAATGGAAGGACTTTGCAAAGGATATTAACAAGGTTGTTGACTGGAAGAATCGTACAGAGCAGAAGATAAACCTGATGGAACAGGAGTTTTCTGATTTGAAAACAAGCTTTGACAAATTACATCAGGCGATTCTGGGGAAAATTGGTGAATATGATAAAAACATTCTGAATGTTGGTGCAGAAGTAAAAGCAATGGAGAAAGTATTTTCAAAGGTTCTACCTGTTTTCACAGAGAAAGTCAACGATCTTTCTAAGGTTGCTGATGCAATGAAGAAAAAGAGTAAAAAATAATTCTAAGTAAGCTTTGTCAGGAACACTATTGAGAATAGTCCTATCAAAAGAATTGCTATTAGTCCAAGAACCTTTGGATGAACCAATGTGCTCAGAACGTTTCCTCCGAAGCTCGTGGTTTGTGTGGAGCCACTTTCTATGTCTCCAGGAATAATTACGACTGTTCCATTTTCTGATGTGGTTCCTTCAATACCTGTTCCTTTCTCAAGCAACAGCTGTCCAAAGGTTGAGGACAGACCTGCAATAAGAATTACTATGAATATAACTACTAACCACATGTATACCCTCTGATCCTTTATCATGGATATGGTGTCAGATTCTGAGACTCCAAACATTCTTATGGCAAATATTACGAAGAAAATAAAAATAAATAAAATCATGAACCAAGGTGTGATGTTGTGAATTAACAGAACTGCTGGTCTTGAAATTACTATGAGTATTCCTATGGCGAGAGCAATGATTCCATTGATTCCTTTTCTTCCCTGTCCAAAAATATTGCTATATTCTAGAAAGGCATATATGACTACAAACACTAACAGGAATACAAAGACTATTGAAAAGTCTTTCAAAATGCCAATATCCAGGAATGTAGCCATTTTTTAATTAACTATTTTTTTCCTCCACCACCAAATATTTTGGATGTATCATGGAGGAAGTTCTTGAACGCATTAGTCTCGTTCGTTTTATCCTCTTTGGTAATGAACCATATGATTATTCCGAATACCAGTATTACAACAACCACTTCCTTTACAGATTCGTTAAATATCCATCTCAACCACCAGTAGTTGTATGCAGATTTGAAAACATTTGCTGCGGCTAAGAATATTATAAGCACAACAATCATAGCTGCGAAAACTGCGATTCCTCCGAGGCTTGTTCCTGCAAAGTTGATGTCTCCACCTATTATTCCAAGAAGAAGCATTACCATGATTACGGCAACTGCAACCAGTGAGACACTAGGAAGCGCATTGTTCATGACTTGAACAACGTCAAACATGCCATTTGACAGGTATGGATTTGTTGCATCTCCTGTTCCCCAAAGTACGTGTGGAATTACGACTGCAAGTCCCATTACAAGAGCTATGATGACATTAAATTTTTTGCTTTCTTTGCCTAGAATTTTTGATTTTTCCAGAGCTGCAAAAGCTATTGTAAAAACAATGATAAATGGTAAAACGACATCTACTATACCCAGTCTGTCCAGGGAATATATTGTGTATTCAAAACTCCAAGCCATTATTAATCACCTTTTTCTTCTTTTTTCTTATTTTTGTTCTCATCTTTGCTGTGGGTTAACCAAGCGATAAAAATTCCTATAAGTACCAGTAGTATTATTGCAGATATTGCATCTTTGTTCCAGTTATTGACTAGGAAAGCCCATATTTCGTTCAGCCATCCAATGCCCTCTAGGAATATTAATAGTATGACTATGAAAGCTATTACCATGAAGGTATTTTTCCATCCGGCCTTTAGTTCGAATTCTCCTTCTTTCACTAGAACTCCTGCAAGCATAAGAAATAGTACGACCAAAAGCAACAGCAGGAATGCTTGACTGGCGATGGTGTTTATCAGTGCAACCAGTTTTGTTGATGCCACCACAAAGAAACCCATTACAAATGCAGTCATTGCATTCAGGTTCTTTCTGGTAATTTTTTTCCCATCAACGTCTTCAACGCCAAAGATTTTTGTCTTTTCAAGTATTGCGAAAACTATGGTGAATGATAGCAGAAACGGTAGAACTACATCGTATATACCCAACTCATTCAAAAAAGATAGAGTTCCTCGTAGTACACTCTCTTCCATAGTAATAGGATTTATTGACGAAATTATATATAAATGTTTTGATTGTGTCTGCTCATAAATAACCACAAATATTAAAAACTAATTCTGATTATGGTTTTGATATGTTAAGAACACATACTTGTGGGGAGCTAAATAAGACCTGCGCTGGTAAAAATGTCAAACTTACTGGTTGGGTTGATCAAATCAGAACTTTTGGTAAAATTGGATTTTTGATACTTAGAGACAGATATGGTTCTACACAGATTTTTATGAATCCTGTGCTCGCTGCAGAGTTTGGTCAGCTAAGAAAAGAAAGTGTTGTTCTCGTCGAGGGAAAGGTTCAGGCAAGACCTGATAAGGATGTCAGACCAGGACCTGCGGGTGACATAGAAGTTAAGGGAGAAAAAATAACTATTTTGAATGAAGCAGATCCGCTTCCGCTTGATAATAATGCGTCAGAGGACACAAGACTTAAGTACAGATACCTTGATTTAAGAACCGAAAAACTTCAATATGTACTAAAAAAAAGACATGAGTCCATTTTATTCATCAGAAACTTTCTCAGCAACGAAGGTTTTTTAGAAATTACAACTCCAATTCTTACAAAGAGCAGTCCTGAAGGTGCCAGAGATTTTTTAGTTCCTTCAAGAATTCACAAAGGAAAATTCTATGCTCTTCCTCAGGCTCCTCAGCAGTACAAACAGCTTCTGATGGTTGGTGGAATTGATAAATATTTTCAGATTGCTCCTTGTTTTAGAGACGAGGACGCAAGAGCCGACAGGTCTCCCGGAGAATTCTATCAGCTTGATATGGAGATGAGTTTCATTGAGCAAAAAGACATTTTGAATGTTACTGAGAAGCTTTTCATTGAAATGGTTAAGAAAGTATTCCCTGACAAAAAGATTTCAAAGATTCCTTTTCCTACTTTGACCTATGATGAATGCATGAAAAAGTACAAGACAGACAAGCCAGACCTCAGAAAGAACAAGAAGGATCCTAATGAACTAGCATTTGCATGGGTTGTTGACTTTCCACTCTTTGAACCTGAACTGGCTGCAGGAAACTACGCTCCAATGCATCACATGTTCACAAGTCCTCGTGAAGAAGATATGAAACTTCTTGATAAGAAAAATGCTGGAAAAGCAAAGAGCTATCAGCACGACCTTGTTCTGAATGGTTTTGAAGTTGGTGGTGGAAGCGTAAGAATACATAATCCTGAAATTCAAAAGAAAATATTTGATCTTATTGGTTTTAAGGATGAGCAGAAGAAATATTTCAATCATATGATTGAAGCTTTCAGATATGGAGCTCCTCCTCATGGCGGAATTGCACCTGGAATTGATAGACTTATGATGGTCATAATGGGAGAGCCATCTCTGCGAGAAATCATTGCATTTCCAAAGAACAAGTCTGCTCAGGATGTCATGATGGACGCACCTTCTGTAGTCGACAAAGAACAGCTCGATGAATTGCACATCAAAACCAAGTGATTAAAGTTTCTTTAGAATTTCTTTGTCTTTTTCAACGGCTTTTTCAATTGCCTGCTGTAGATATTCTCTCATTGTAACATTCTTTAGAACTGCACAGACTTTTGCCAGAGAATGAGTTTTGTCTTTAAGTTCTATATTTATGTCTTTCATACTTTTCATAGAACATTTGTTATTTAAATAATTTTCTACCTAGTTTGTTATTTTTATTACTTTTATTACTTTTATTCAATAAAACTTTTAAAATCAGGAAGGAAAACATGAATCATGGCATTCATATCAATAAAGGAAGCAATGAAGAAAGGAAAGGGAGTGGTAGATCTGAGAGGATGGGTTTACAGAGAGCGAGGCTCAAATAAACTTAAGTTCATCGTGCTGAGAGATAGCACAGATATAATTCAATGTGTAGTTAAGAAGGATGATTTCTCAGAAAAGAAATGGGAAGAAGCAGTTAAATTGCAAATAGAAGCATCCATGGAAATAAAAGGAACAATAAAAAAAGATGACAGAGCGCCAACAGGCTATGAAGTCGCTGTTAAGGATTTTAAAATAATAGGCGAATCAGATTCATATCCAATCACAAAGGATCAAAGTCCGGAATTTTTGCTGGACCAGAGGCATCTTTGGATTAGAAGCAGAAAAATGGTTGCAATCATGAAGATAAGGTCAGCCTATGGTCAGGCAAGAGAAGAATTTTTTCAAAAAGAAGGATTCTACAGATTTGACACACCTGTTCTTCAGCCAACACAGTCAGAAGGTGGAAGCACTGTCTTTGAAGTGAAATATTACAAGCAAAAATTATATCTTGCTCAGACTTGGCAACTATATGGAGAAGCAGCAATCTTTGCACTTGAAAAAGTCTACAATACAGGTCCGACATTCAGAGCAGAGAAAAGTAAGACTTCAAGACACCTGTCAGAATTTTGGATGGTTGAAACAGAAGTGGCATGGTGGAAACTAGAAGAAATAACTGAGTTTGCAAAAAAAGAAATAAAATACTGCATTAGAAAAGTGGCAGAGCAGTGTCCTGAAGAATTCAAACTTCTAGGACGAGATACAAAAGAATTAATTGCAATGACAAAGAAACCATGGCCAACAATAAAATACCGTGAAGCCTTGAAAATATTAGAGAAGAAAGATAAAATGAAAGTTACTTTTGGAAAAGATCTTCGAACAATTGAAGAAGAAACTCTGATGAAACACTTTGATACTCCGGTTGTTGTAACTCATTATCCTCAGGAAGTAATGGCCTTCTACAAACCAAAGGATCCAAAACAGATGGATGAGGCGCTTTGCTTTGACATGCTATGTCCTGAAGTTGGAATTGAAATTGTTGGTGGAAGCGAGCGAAGTCTTGACATAAAAGAGATGAGTGAAAATTTGAAAAGAGACGGCGAAGATCCAAAGGATTATCAGTTCTACTTTGATCTGAGAAAATACGGGAGCGTTCCACATTCAGGATATGGAGTTGGACTTGAAAGAGTTATCCAGTGGATTTGTAAACTTGATAATATTAAGGATGCAATTGCATTTCCAAGAACCATGCTTCGATGGTCTCCATGAGGTTTTTCTATGACTTTTGAACAGGATAAAGAAAGGACTCTGAAGAAGATGATATCAAACGATCAGAGTAATAAAGGTTCAGTAGATAAACCCATAAAGAAACTGTTGGGTGTGATTAACAAAACAAAGAATTTTTACACCACCAGCTCTTGCTCTGGCAGAATAATATTGATTCGGATTCCTAAATCAGGAAAAAAGAAAGAAGCGGAGTTTTTATACAGAACGCATTCAAAAGCAAAGGTTGGAGAAGTTATGGTTGCACTTAATAAAAAGACAACTGACTCGGTTTGGTTCAGACAGGAAGCAGCGATACTGCATGTAGCTGCAAGGACTCTGGATATTGCTTCAAAATTTCTTCGGATCGCCAGACTAATAGGTTTCAAAAGAAGCGGTATATTTGAGGTTAAGAGACGTGTAATAATGGAATTAATAGCCACTGAGAAAATGGAAGTTATAGTTGCAAAGAACGGAAAAGTTCTTGTTGATGAAGATTATGTGAAAGTTCTTGTTGATGAAGGCAATAAAAAAATGGAAAGTTCTTGGGATAAACTTAATCGATTGAAAGAAAAAATGAAAGAGTTCTAAATAGTTTGTCACTAATAAATAGTAACCTTTATAAATTCCTTTTATTTTCCAAAGAAAGGTTTATATAGAAGTGCTAACACATAAAATGCTCTTCAAAAAAAGATGTGAACAGAGAGGGAAAAAATGAGAAGAAATGTTATATCACCAAGAAAAGATAAAAGAAACATAAGAAACAGTTATAATCACAAGCCTGGAAAAGATGGATCAGGATTAAATCCCAAACCAATAAAGGCCGCAGAAATAAGTTTAAAGGAATCTTTAAATGATATTGTTGATAAAAATTTGCCAATAAACATTGGAATTTCTAAATTAAATGTTGACTATAAGGCATCTGAAATACTAAAATTACAACAAAAATATTCAGAAATTGAAGTTGAAGACATTGCTTATGTAACTGCAAATGTGCCTTTACAAGATCAAGCAGATTTACTAAATGGAATCTTAGAAGAAAAAGAAACATCTGGTTATGATTCAATTTCAATAGAAGCTCATGTTGAATTATATAATAAATTCAAAACAATTGGATTGTTAAATGATGTTTCTTATTCTCAAGCAATAAAAGGAATTGTTCAATATGCAGATTCACAAAACATACCTATAGAAACAGTTGTTAATAATTCAATACATTCACAAGAATTAACAAACGCTGTTGAACAACAACAATTAGTTGATATTGGTGAAATGTCTACAGTTGCAGAGATTCCAGTTAAGACTAGAGATGTTTCTTTTAAAAACTTGGAAGAAGGAGATTACAACAAAGTTGATCTTTACACAGGTTTTGATAAAAAAAGTGTCTTTAAGAACGATACTACTTTTGGACAAATCGAAAGAGACTTTGAAAGAAACAGAACTTTTGACTAAATACCCAATAATTTTTCAATTTCTTTTTTTACTCTTTCTTCGTATTCGTAGACTTTCTCACCTTCATGTTTTTCTTCAGAAAGAGTTTTCATAAGTTCCTTTGCAATGGTTTCTTCATTATCTGAAAAACTTGTTTTTATCTGACCAAGATGTTCTTTAAACACAGATTCTTCAACATCTTCAACAGAAGTGGAGTCAATTTTTATCTCTTCAAACTCCTCGCTTGTAAGCTTTGTGGTGCTTTTCATAACAAAGAAAGCTTTCTGTTCATTGAGTTTATTGAAAACATCCTGAAAGTTAACATCGGTTGGTTTACCATGTTTTAACTTTCCGAAAACCCTGATTAAAACAATGGTGTTTGCAAAATCCCTTCCTTTCAAAGCCTGATACATCAGATCATTAATCTCTTCAGGAGTTCTGTCGTTTGCATCAATCTGCAGAGGATAAACTTTTACAAGTTCAATTGTAATCATTTCAAGTTTTCCATGATTGTAGATGTAGAAGCTACCGTGTTTCAGCTTTTCAAGTTCTGAGAAGTTTGCAGGCATCAAAGGTCCTGGGTAAACAATGTTCTTGTAACCTTTCAGTGTTTCATTTCTTACAATATGAACATGTCCGCCGGCATAGTATTCAAAATCCTTTGGCAGAAAGGATACTGGGTTTGAGTCCATCTGTTCCATCTCTTCAGGCTTCAATTCAGTAAGTGCAGTGTGAAACATGAATATCTTTGTTCCGGGTGCGCTTTCAAGGTTTTCTTTGTCCAAATCCTCATAGTATTTTCTCTCAAGCATTCCTCTCTTTCCAAGAATGCCTGTGATGAGTGTGCCTGTTTTCTTATCTCTTGTAAACTCCAGATTCAGCTTTCCGTCATCAACGTGTCCTTTGAAGACATTGATTACAAGCCCTGCCTCTTCCAGAACGTCAAGCATTGTCTTTCCACTAGGACTCTGGTCGTGACTTCCTGGAATTATATAGACAGGAACATCCTTTTCCTTAATCTGCTTGAGTTTTTTTGTGGTGAGCTTCAGATAATCTATTCCTGGCATGGAAGTATTGAAAAGATCTCCTGATATGAGAATAAAGTCAACTTTTTTTTCCAATGAAATATCTACTGCCTTGATAAAAGCTTGCATGCTAAGATCCTTTAGTTTAGGGTCTCTCCATGCTCCGATATGGCAGTCAGCCATGTGTGCGAATCTCATTGTCTTAAGTTTTTAGCTAATATTATTTTTGGATTGTTCAAATCAATGTAATCTATATTATCAAAGGTGTTTGGCTCTGTTACTCTTGGTTCACCACTGATTATTTTTGCTTTGAACTGATGACTTCTTTTTTTCCCTTTATAATTTTCAAAGTCGACAAATCCAATATACTTGATAATCTCAACTTTGCATCCGGTCTCTTCTTCTGCTTCCCTCTTTGCTGTTTGCTCAGGTGTCTCACCAGGCTCAATCTTTCCGCCAGGAAGTTCCCAGTGATTCCACTTAATTTTATGAAGCAGCAGTAGCTTTCCGTCCTTCTCTATGCGACAGCCAGATATTTCTTTCATGAATTAAACCTCAATACTTTCCTTTACTTTTAGAAATCTAAAGCTCAAACCATTTTTTATAAGCTCCTGTTTCACTCTGTTTTCATTCATTGGAAGCATTTCATTGTTATTGTGGTATGGAATCACAAGTTCTGGTCCAATGTCCTTTGCCCAAAGTGCAGCTTCAAAAGGTCCCATGCAGACTCCGTGATTATTTGCAGGCAAAAACAGAACGTCGCATTTGTAGTCATTTGGAAAAACAAGGGTGTCGCCTGGGAAGTATGCTCTTTTTTTACCATCATCCACAATGTAGCCTACTTCTTCATAAATCTCACCACCGCCTTTCATCATTGGCTGCCAACCGTGAACTGATTTCACAACTTCAACTTTAATGTCATGCAATTCCAGAACATCTCCTTCTTTGACAATTTCAGGTTTAAGACTTGGATATGTAGTTGCAACTTCATTTGTTGTGTAGAACTTTGTTTTTGGATTTGTCGATATTTTCTTGACGGATTCTAAGTGAATATGATCAGAATGTCTGTGTGTTATCAGAAGCACATCAATGTTTTTCCAGAATGTTTCCATTAAAGATTCTTCGAACATTATGCTTCCAGGATCTACAAGTATTCTTTTTTCTTTTGTCTCAATAAGTACGCAAGATTGTGCCAGTTTAGTTAATTTCATATTCTATTACCCCCTATGCTAAAAAGAAACATTAAGAAGTTAAAAAGGTTTTCCCTATAACAACGGGTTCTGTCCGCCGTATAGTGCCTGGAACTGTCCGTTCTTGAATTCAAGTGTGAATACGTCGTTGTTACAGGCTGTTGCTCTCATCTTAACAACGGAAATCTCTCTGATGATGTTCCTTCTGAAAGGAGTAAGTCTCAACAGAATTATTCCATCGGCCAAGAAATCTTCAATCTCATACTCTGAGTACTTGCTTCCGTCAAGAGGCATTTCTGATATTAGGAAAGTTGTAAGACCAGTATCTCTCAGAAATTCAAAGATGTAGAACAGCTCAACTCTTGGGTTTTCAAAGCTTGAAAGAGTGTAGAGTGCTGACAGTGAATCCAGTACAAACAGTGAACATTTTGTCTCAGTGGTTATTTTTCTGGTAATGTTCTTGATGACATTCATCCAGCTTTTATTGTCACCTATTTTGACATCTTTTATTTCTTTTCTGATGCAACCCATGTCCGCAACTATTATTGAACCTGTCTGGGAGTTTTTAACAGAATGAATCGCTTCTCCTATGTTCGTCAAATCTTTTATGGGAACCAGATTTATGTTTCCAAGGTTTAGACCCATGTTTTCAAAATGTTGTTTTAGAGAGTCGAAGGATTGCTCCAGAGAAATGTACAATCCTATCTTTCCGTTCTTTGCTTCATTATACAGAACATGAAAACAGACAGAAGATTTCATGGAACCTGCAGTTCCACTAACAAGCACAAGATGTCCTTTTGGAACTCCTCCCTGTATTGCTTCGTCAAATCCCTGAATATAGGTTCTCACCCTTTCTACTCGTTCCACCATTCTCACTCACCTCTAGTATGTTCAAGATTATTAATTTTTCCATTTCTTGTAATTGAAATTATATTTTTTGATTGACCCATTAATGCGCAACCGACAACAATGCCTTCGGTCTGATACTGCCATAGTTTTTTCCCGACTCTTTTTCCCGGCTCTGAAGTCATCACATCACTATAGCTTCCGGTCTGCTGCATTACACCTGCAAGTCCAGGAACATAATCCAACATATAATTACCTTTGGCATCAAGTATATATATGTTGTGGTCGTATGAGCCTGCAATAACTTCCAGTTTTCCGTCTCTGTCAATGTCATCAATAATTACCGGTGCAACAATCCAAAAACCTGTTTCATAGGACCATATTTTCTCACCAGTTGCTTTTATTGCGTAAACATTGTTATCGCATGAACCAAATATTATATCAAGCCTGCCATCTTTATTAACGTCTGCAAATGCAGGTTTTGAATAGATTGCTCCGTCTGTTTTGAATTTCCAAACAAGTTCACCCACATCGTTAATCATGTACATATAATGGTCCAATGAGCCTATAACAACCACTGTTTTGCCGTTCTTTTCTAGTTTTCCCACAAATGGTTGTGCAAGTATCTTTGCACCTGTTTTATATTTCCATATTTCATGTCCTTCATAGTTTATGCATCTGACATGTCCGTCATCACATCCAAATATTATTTTATCGCCTGCTATTTCGGGTGTTGATTCAATTTTGCAGCCGATGTTGTACTTTTTCAAAAGTTCTCCTTTTTTTGTGAGAATGTAAATGTGTCCGTCCCCTGACCCAAATACTATTTCTGACTGACCATCCCTGTTTACATCACCAACCACAACCGACCCTTTAATGGAACCTTTGGCCTTAAAACTCCACATCTGATGTCCAAATGAATCTATGACAAAGAGTGTTCCCATTTCAGAGCCGAATATTATTTCATTCCTGCCGTTGCTGAACAAATCATGTACAACCGGTGGTGATTCTATGCTGTTGGCTGTTTCTTCATCAAAGAACAATGCTTCTGTTGTATCCGCGTGTTGTCTTGCATCAAATACCCAAATCATATTGCCTTCACTGTTAAGAGCTATTATCTTACCGCTATTGGTGGCCAGAAGAATTGTTTGCTGACCTGTTTTTCTTAAATCACAGATTATAGGTGAAGCTATAAAGTAGTTCTGTAGGTCAAATTTCCACCTCTCCTTTATCAGCCCTCTTTTTTTTGTAGTGAGAAGCTTACTTAATGCAAATGCCACCCTTAAAACAACTGATGAAGTTGATTTTTAAAAAAGTTGTGTTTTTCACACTAAAATTTCAATAAATTTAAATATCGCGTCTATCTGATAATATTAAAGTGAGTGATGAGATTTTTGTTTTGGTGAGGACTCTTCTATCGGAGAATCGTTCTCTGGAAGAGATAAGGACTCTCTTGAGTAATAAAGGTTTTTTAGCGTCCGATATTGATGATGCCATAGAAAAAACCGCTTCTGATTTGAGACTGAAGCAAACCGATTCAAATAAAAAGATAGTCAAAAAGTTTGCTTTGAAAGAGATTATGGACAGAATTGGATATGGTTTTGTTTCCCACCCATTCCTAAACATACTATTTTCATTTACAGGCGCTTCCTATTTTATTATTGGTCTCATAAATGCCCTGAGAAATGTGCTTTCACTGGTTTACTCGTCTTTTTTGAAAGAGTTTTCCAAAGTTCACATTCTTAGAAAAAACTTTATTAGTCGAGCAGGGGTTGTTTATGGTTTCTCTTTTCTTATAATGTCCTTTGCAGTGGTTATAGGTTCGCCTTTGCTGTTTTCCATAGCATTCCTTGTGGGAGCTCTTGGAGTTGTTGCTCATGGAGAATTATATGTTAAATTTTTGAGAGATCATCTTAAAAGTGAGAATATGGGTTCTTTTCTTTCAAAGATATCCGGCTATGGTCTGATGATAACAATTATTTCCATGCTTATATCTGGTTTTGTAATCGATTTTTTTCCTGTGACTGGAAAAGCAGTTTCTTTTTCATTGTTTGGTCAAACATTTAATTTGATTGTCTACGGATACTTGATTTCTTTTGAAATCACTGCCTTTGCATTCATCCTTTCAGGATATGTTCTTTCCAGAATAAAGCAGCAGTCTGTTGATATGAGTGTTAGAATGAGTTCTTTCATAGGAAAATTCACAACCAAACTTCGCATTCACTCACAAATGTTCTTTTCTAACAAAATAATTGCTCTACTCACTCTTACGTCAATTCTGACGGGAGTGGTTCAGATTCTTGGAAATTCATTCTATGGAATATTTATCTACAATCACTTCAAAGATCAGTTTCTTGGTGGCTTCTTGAATGTGGCGGTAATATTCTCCATTGCAGCTGTTTTTTCATTCATAGGCCCTTGGTTTACAAGGAATCTACGAAGACACATAGGTATTTCTCCAATGCTTGTATTTGGATCTTTGCTCACTGCAATGTTGCCTTTGTCTTTGGCTTTCAATCCATATTTTGTTGTTGTTGCAGTCGCCTCAGCACTATTCATTGTTGGTTCATCAATATTGGGCATGGCTCAGGGATTTTTTACTGGAAAACTTTTATCGGCTGTTGAAAGGGATTCATACTTTTCATTTGTAGGTTTGGCTGTTTCTCTTCCCATTTTGATATTGGTGCCTTTAGGAGCCTATTTAGGACAGATTTTTGGTCTGGTTTTTCTTTTCAAAATTCTGATAGTTGTTCTTGTGCTCTTGGTAACTCCGCTGTACTTCCTGATAGTTCTTCTCTATGAAAGAAAGCTAGAGAAAGCTTTTTAAACTGAACATTGTTCTTTTCTTTTGGGGGATTATTGATGCGCACTATTTTGTTTCAGAAAACCATTGAGCAATCTAGATTTGACAATAATGTTTCTTTTAGTAACGGACTGATGGTTCACAGGCAGATAGAGCATCGGGATGGTTTTGTTTTTATGAGATTAAAAAAAAGAAGACTTATTCACTGATGACCATTTTGTTTTTGTTCTGCATCTTTAACTTTATTCTTTTTAGAAATGTTTTACTGGGCTCGTTGCTGAGTCTGAAGTCAAAGTGATTCTTCACTTCCAGTTCCTGGTAATAATCAAGTGTTTTCAGAATATTTTCGAGTTCTTTTATAGCACCATACATCTGATGCTGTTTTGACAGCTCTATGTCTTCTTTTCCGTTCTCCAGAGCTCTCATAAGATTAAGCTTTCTCCTTTCAAATATTTTTTTTATTTCCAGTAGGCTCATTTTTTCATCTTGTACAGGAAGTATTCCAAACAATCTATGGCATCGAAGGTCGCTTTCTTTTTCAAGCCTTCTGGTCCAAAAATCAGTGTGTATCCCTCTTCCTCAACTGCAGTGTTACAAACAGGACATACTTTGTTAAGATTTTTAAATCTTTCTAAACGCTGTTCAACCAACTCTTTCATTTCTCCTTTTTCAAGATTATTCTTAAGTTCGGTTAGTTCCTCAAAGGTCAGTTGTTTTATTATATCAATTATTTTTTCCATTTTTCAATTCCAGCAGAGTGGTTATGAATTCTTCTTTGTCCATGAATGGCTTTAGATTTTTCATCAGCCACATGAAATGTTCGTTGTGACTCTTCAGTCCTTCTTCTATTTCTTTCATTGTGTGTGTCCAGCAGACAATCTTTTTTTTGTACCCTTCCAGATTGTCTATTGTTTGGTTGCTGTATTTTGCTCTTATTTCATCTATTCTTTCTGTTACCAGCAATAAATCTGTGCTTGTTTCATCTGTTTTCACAATTCCTATGGCTTGACATTTATTGACAATTTCTTCGTTAATTATAAGAAATTTTTCCAAGTAGTATGGGTTTTCTTTTTTTTGGGTCACCCACAGGTTCAGAATTGCTTGTTGAAAGAAATCAAGTTCAAGTTCTTTTTTCACAGCAAGTTGTTTGTTTATAATTGTAAGATGTGTTAATTCTTTGTCCAATGAAAATAGCATCTTTGGTTTGCCTGGTTTTCTTGAATTTATCTTTTTTTCTTTCTTTACGAGCCCATATGCTTCCAGAAGTCTCAGTTGCTGCCCTATGTTGGCCACTGAAGTGTTTGTTTTCTTTGCCAGATCTGTTGGAGTTTGGTTTTCTTTTGATAGTTCTTTTATGATATTCCATTTAGAATCTGTCAATAGTGTGCCGTATTCCATGTTTTAGAGAAGGTGTTTTTATATATAAAACTTTCTATTTTATAGTTTACTTAATTATTAACTTTAGTTATTAATTTAATTTAGTAATTGTTTTTCTACAAAAAATTATATAAAGACTAAGCACATAATCACTTCATATTAGTTGTAAATCTAATAAAAGAGGGGAGAAATGAGAGTGCTAATGCTAGGTTGGGAATTCCCGCCAGTTATATCCGGGGGACTTGGAACTGCATGCTATGGTTTGACAAAGGGACTTAGCCATCATGGAGTTGCCGTTACATTTGTGATGCCAACCGGACCAAAAGGAGTAAAGGGAGACTATGTCAAACTGCTTGTTGCAGATCACGAATTGAAAGGTAAAAAAATCAGGATAAAAACCGTTGACAGTATAATAACTCCCTATCAAACATCAGGATCATATAATCAAGACTATGCGCTTGCAATGAAAAATGGCAACAGTTCAGGAGTACTTTACGGAAGAAATCTCTTTGATGAAGTTAAAAGATATGCAGAAAGAGTGAAGTTCATAGCAATGAATGAAGATTTTGATATAATTCATGCTCATGACTGGATGACCTATCAGGCAGGTGTAAAAGCAAAAGAAGTTTCAGGAAAACCATTGGTGGTTCACATTCACGCAACAGAATTTGACAGAACAGGAGGACATGGTTTGAATCAGTACGTTTATGACATTGAAAGGATGGGATTTCACAAAGCAGATCACATAATGGCTGTAAGCAATTACACAAAAAACTTGTTGGTAAGGCACTACGGAGTTTCACCTGAAAAAATTACTGTTGTTCACAATGCAGTAGAATTCAAAGAAGGGTCAATTTCAATGATAAAAAAGAAAGACAAACTGGTTCTTTTCCTGGGAAGAATAACTCTTCAAAAGGGACCTGACTATTTTCTGGAAGCGGCGAAGAGAGTGCTGGAAAAGGACCCTGATGTTAAATTTATGTTTGTGGGTAGTGGAGACATGGAGGTTGCAATGATTGAAAAAGCAGCTGCAATGGGAATTTCAAGCAAGGTTTTGTTTGCAGGGTTTTTGACAGGCGATGACGTAAGTAAAGCCTATCAGATGGCAGATGTTTATGTGATGCCATCTGTCAGCGAACCATTTGGAATAACACCTTTGGAAGCAATGAGATCAAGAACGCCTGTTATAATATCAAAACAGTCAGGTGTTAGTGAAGTTGTAGGTCATGTCTTGAAAGTTGATTTTTGGGATGTTAAAGACATAGCCAGCAAGATACTTG
This sequence comes from archaeon, assembly GCA_043822105.1. Classification (GTDB taxonomy): domain Archaea; phylum Nanobdellota; class Nanobdellia; order Woesearchaeales. The sequence goes on from JBDRCD010000015.1 coordinate 129,255, forward strand.
CGGTGGTTCTCTACAGAACATTGAATGATGAACTGACGCACCACGGAGCACTGGAAGTGAGCAAAATGAACTGGGATGTTCCTGCTGAAAAATGTTTAAGAGTTTATGAAGAGGCAATGCGATGAAAAAAATCTGTTTATACTTTCAAGTACACCAACCATTCAGACTAAAGAAATATGGTGTTTTTGACATAGGAAATGGAATGCCCTATTTCGACGAAGAAAAGAACCGACAGATAATGGAAAAAGTTGCCGGAAAATGCTATATTCCCACAAACAAGCTTTTGTTAAATCTGATAAAAAAACATGATGGAAAATTTAAAGTTTCATTCAGCATAACAGGAACTGCTCTTGAGCAGTTTGAAAAGTATACTCCTGAAGTCCTTGAACTTTTCAAAAAACTGGCAGATACAGGTCAGGTGGAGTTCATGGCAGAAACATACTATCATTCCCTTTCCTATATCTATTCAAAAGAAGAGTTCAAAGAACAGGTTAGGATGCATGAAAAGAAGATGAAAGAGCTGTTTGGACAAAAACCAAAAATTTTCAGAAACACGGAATTAATATTTAACAATGAACTGGCCAGCTATGTAGAAGAAATGGGTTACAAAGGTATTCTGGCTGAAGGAGCAGATCATATTCTGGGATGGAGATCACCAAATTATGTCTATCATCCAAAGACAACTAAGAAAATGAAACTTCTGGTTAAGAACTATAAGTTGAGCGATGACATAGCATTCAGATTTAGCGAACAATCATGGAATGACCATCCTCTGTCTGTGGAGAAGTATGCTCATTGGATATCAGAAAGTCCCGGTGAAACAATCAACCTATTTATGGACTATGAAACATTCGGGGAACATCAGTGGGATACGACAGGAATATTCCAATTTTTGGAAAAACTTCCAGAAGAACTCATAAACAGGGGAATGGAATTTGTAAATCCATCACAGCTGCTTGAGCATGAACCAAAGGATGAACTTGATATTCACAGTTTTATGTCCTGGGCAGATGTTGAAAGAGATTTGAGTGCCTGGCTGGGTAATAATATACAAAAATCTGCAATAGGAGAATTATACAAACTAGAGGAATCAATTAAAAAATTAAATGATCCTGTGCTGCTTGATGAATGGAGAAAATTAAGCACATCAGACCATTTTTATTACATGTGTACAAAATGGTTTAGTGATGGGGATGTTCACAAATATTTTAATCCCTATGATTCCCCCTATGAAGCATTCATAACCTATATAAACATACTTAATGATGTTACTTTCAGAATAAATGAGAAAAAGGGATTTGTCGGAGAGGGTGTTTCAATAACTCAAAATCCAAGTCAAATAATTCAATAAAAAGAGGTGATAATATGAATTTACCGGAACATAAGAAGTTCCACGGAGTCCACGGAATTAAAGCAGAGACTCTGCCAGAATTAAAGCACATGATTATTTCCATGTCCGATTCTAATTTTAATTATCACACCGATGGCAGGAATGATTTTGCTCTGTGGATAAGAGATATTCTTCACATGGATTATCTGGCCAACAGAATTGAAAAAGTTCATTCAAAGAAAGATACTCTGGAACTTATAGAAGATGAACTTGGAGCAGAGAGGGATATAATGTCTGAATCAGAAGAATTCAGAAGATTCATAGTTAAAGAGTTTATGTTGGGATTATTGTTTGGATTAATAATAGGGGTTGTTATAATTCAGCTAATATGAAAATGATAAAAAAAACCACTGCAGATTATTTGTTTGAGGCTTCATGGGAGGTCTGTAATAAAGTTGGAGGAATTTACACGGTTGTTAAGAGCAAAGCCTATATAATGAAGGAGTACTACAAGAATTATTTCCTGATTGGTCCCTATTTTCCAAAGAAGGCGATGGTTGAGCTTAGCGAAAAAGAGCCCCCTGAAGCCATAAAAAAAGCTTTTGAAGATGTGAAAAAAGAAGGATTAAACTGTTATTACGGAACCTGGGAAGTGGATGGTTCACCAAATACAATTCTGATTGATTTCAAATCGCTCATTGAAAAAAAGAATGATATTAAAAAAACTCTTTGGGAGTGGAATAAAATTGATTCTATGAATTCTCAATGGGACTTTGATGAACCAATGCTGTGGTCCTGGGCAGTTGGAATGCTGCTTTTAGCCGTTGACAAACATTTGTCGGATAAGAAAATAGTCGGGCATTTTCATGAATGGCTTTCCGGTTTCTCAATATTTTATTTGAAAAACAATGGTTCAAACATTAAAACAGTCTTTACAACTCATGCAACAATGCTTGGCAGAACCATGGCTGGAAATGGAGAAGACCTTTACGGAGTCCTGAATAATATCAATCCTGAAGAAAGAGCATATCATTATAATGTTCAGGATAAATTTTTGACAGAAAGAGCTTCGGCTCAAACAGCTGATGTTTTTACAACCGTCTCTGAAATAACTGCCATTGAGGCTGAAAAGATTCTTGGAAGGAAACCTGAGGTAATATTAAATAATGGTCTTACAATGAGAAAATTTCCAACCATTGAAGAAACTTCTGTAAAACATCTGATGACCAGGGAGAAAATACGGGAGTTTTTGACTTTTAACTTTTTCCCGTACTATAATATTGAACTTGAACATAATCTGATATTCTTTATTGTTGGTAGATATGAATACAAAAACAAGGGTCTTGATGTAATGATAAAGGCTCTCGGCAAGCTCAATGACCGGTTGAAGAAAGATAATTCAAAGAGAACAATATCTGTTTTTTTCTGGATACCTATGGAAACCCGTGGAGTAAAAGTTGATGTTCTGGAGAATAAGAATTACTATAGACACATTAAAAACTACATAAAATGGCATTCTGATGATATTCTGAAGAAGATAATCATGGACATTGTCAGTTCAAAAACTCCTTCTGTGAGAACCATGTTTACAAAAACTTTCCTGAAAGATTTGGAGAAGGATTTGATTCAGTTTAAGAGAATGGGTAATCCTCCTTTGCTGACACACAATATTCCTAATGAATCAGGTGATTCTATACTGAGAGAGTTGATTCGTGTTGGATTGGACAATAAGGAAGATGACAAAGTTAAGGTAATAGTTTATCCTGTTTATCTTGACGGAAATGACAGCCTGATTAACCTACCCTATTATGATGCCATTGCTGCGAGTCATCTGGGTTTGTTTCCTAGCTACTATGAACCTTGGGGTTACACTCCTCTTGAGACTGCTGCAATGGGTGTTGTTTCACTCACAACTGATTTGGCTGGCTTTGGAAGGTTTATTGAGCCTCATGTCTCTAAAGATAAAACAAAAGGAATCTATGTTTTGAAAAGATACAATAGAACTGAAGCACAGGTTATTGACAATTTATACAAGCAAATGCATGATTTTGCAATGCTGAGCCATGAAGACAGGGTTAAGAGCAAGGTTGTTGCAAAAACTTTAGCAAATACTTGTGACTGGGCTAACTTTGTTGGAAATTACATTGATGCTCATAATAAATGCTTTGAAAAATAGTTACTAAATAGTGGTGAATAATAGAAATATTTATATATTGGTTCTGTTTTGTTTTTAATAAAATGCAAATTCCACCAGACCGATTAGAAATACTTAGACACTTTAGAAGTATTAGTTATCACGTTGGAAAAAACATTCTAATGAAAAAACGTCCAGATATAATTAAAAATGGTAGATTTGATATAAAGGACGATGGTCACAAAGTTGATCAAGTTACAGTTGCAGACAAAGCTTCTGAAAAATACATTTTTTCTGAGATTGAAAAGTTCGACACAAATGCTTCTAACATCGGTGAAGAAGATGGGAGAACTATACTTAACCCGAATAGATTTTATATTGTAGATCCTTTAGATGGAACAGGAATATTTAGTGGGGAAGTTGAAAAACTTGCTAAAACATCTGAAGCAATTAAAGATTTTGGTAAATTTAATATTACTGCACGTCCAATTGACTTTCAGAAATACTGTGTTTTCTTAAGTTATGTAGAGAACAATGAATCAGTGGTTGAAATGATGTATGTTCCTGAACTAAAAGAAACTGCTTTTGCAGTAAAGGGAATAGGTGCTTTTTATCAACATGGAAATTCCAAATATATACCACTAAAAGTATCTGAAGATAAACCTATTAGTGAGAGTGTTGCAGCAATTACATACTTAAGAAAAGTTCTAAAATCTGATTATCAAGAAAGATTTACACCTTTTATTAACACTATGCTTAAATTTCCTACATTAGGGTCATTTGGTTTCACATCTGCAATATATGAATCAATGTCAACTACTTTGCCAAAAAATGCATCAAATGGAAAACCAGATGTGTATCTAAATCCACAACAATATTTATGGGATTGTCCTTCATTGATTTTAAACGAAGCAGGTGGACTTGCGATGATGGTTACTGAAAAAGATGGAAAAATTTCTATAGATGAATTTTCTCATGCTAATTTTGATATTACTAACAAAGACAGTGATTTATTCAAACAACCTTATGGAATTGCCTCTGGAAATCCTTACTTAGTTGAGAAGTTTGTTAAAAATCTTGAAAATGAACTAAAATAGTTTTTTTTGAGAAAATATTAAAACTATCTAGTCAATATTATTTTTTATGAAGCAAGTAGAATATAAAATTAAACTATCTAAAAAAGAACTTGATAATATTTCAAAAACATACCTTCTTGGAAGTTTAAAAAAACATGTTTTCTTTAAGCAAGGAAATATAAATTCCAATTATTATATGGAAACTTCAAAAGGAAAATATGTTCTGAGAATTTATAATTTCAAAACCAAAAAAGAAATACAAGGAGAACTGGATTTACTATTATATCTAAGAAAGAAGAAGTTTCCTTCTCCAAGACCAGTTGGTAATATTACTACTTTTAAGAATAAATTTGTTATGGTATTTGAATATATAGAAGGAACTAATACTGTGAATGTAAATGTTAATTTGATAGGTAAGTTAGGAGCTTTAACTGGAAAACTTCACAAACTAACAACCAATTATGAATTTATTAACAAAAGAGAAGGAGAGGGTCTAAAAGTCATAAAGAAATATTTGAAAAGAGAAAAATCAATTATTCTAAAAAGCAAGTTTAAAGATAGTAAAACTTTCTTAGAATTTGTTGACAAGGAATTAAATAAAATAAAACTTGATAATAAGCTACCAAAAGGTTTAGCTCACGCTGATATTAAAGACGAAAATCTGCTTTTAAAAAACAAAAAAATAACTGGACTTATTGATTTTGATAATTCTTACATTGATACTTTCGTGGTGGATATTGGAAGTTGTTTGATGTGGTGGTGTATAGATAATAACAAACTCAATGAAAAGAAAGCAAAAGTATTCTTGAAAGAATACAACAAAGTCAGAAAATTATCTTCTGCTGAAAAAAACCAGATGATTGAAGCTCTGAAGTTTAATCTTCTGAAACAGGCTTTCAAATATGCCTATATTTGTCTTCCTAGATTAAAGTTTGGAGAAGCAAAAGCTTACTACTTTGTTAAAGTTTACAAGAATCTACTAAAAACTGAACAATCACTAAAGCTATTCTAGAACTCTTTCTTAACTTTCTCAATAACCTTGTATGGGTCTGAACCGATAATACTTGTTCCTGCAAACATCTCCATACCGCCTATGTCCACGACATTGTTTGACAGACTTCCTCTGTCAACTATTCTTGTGATTACAGGCATCTCCCAAGACTTGTCCAATGGCTGCAAATATATGCCCATATTGAAACTTTCCACACCCATCTTTCTATATGCTTTTAGAACGCGATATAGTGCTTCTGAGACATCATTCAGTCTCATGGATATGATGATTACCTCTTTCTCTTTTTTAGGTGTGAGATGAGCTATTATTTTGCTGTTTTTCTTCTCAAAACCGAGTCCGATAGATTCATGTGCATGATAGAAATCATTGAAGTAGTCGGAATTGAAAACAATGCTGTATCCACTTGCGAATCTTCTGAGTCTTTCAATATCTCCATAGTGTTTATTCTTTCCTAACAACAACTGAAAATGACCGTGAACAATGCTTGATCCTGCTTTCCAAAGACAATTCCACATGATATAGGGAAAGTTTTTTTCAGGATTGGCTTTGTGTGCTTTGTTTATCCATTTCTGTGCAGTTGTAAGGTAATCTTTTATGTTTTCTGAAGTGAATTTTAATGGATTGTGTTCTTTAAAGATTATTAATCCATGCAAAGCATCATACTTCGCGACATTGCTTGAGGTTATGGAGTATTTTCCTTTGATTCTGCCGAATGTATCTTCAGGAGTTCCTGTCAATGGTTTGCAGAAAGGTCCATTTTCATGTTCTTTTATTATTTTGTTTATATTGGTATTATTATTATTATTATTCGAATCCAAAGGTCTTTTTGTTCTTAATTCATTGAACAATGAACTTTCAGAGGTTATATTATTGTCTGTTCTGATAATCTTGTGTTTTTCAACTCCCTTAACAGAACCAAAAGTCTTCTCAACCCAAGGTTTCATTTCTTTAGGTATCTTTAGTTCTCCATAGTCTTCACTAACAGAATAAAGCCTTAAGAATACCTCCCTCTTTTTCTTTGGAAGCATCTTCACGTATTTACTAAGTGAAAGTATGCTCTTCATTGGAAATAAAAAGGGTTTAGAAGTTTTAAATACTTTTCTATTCCCTGATTACTGATTTAATTATGAATGCAGCCAACAGCACAATCGCCCCCACGATTATGAATCCTGATCCGTTTGGAAATGAAACTAAATCTTCGATAAGCATTGCAAATCCAACCATTAAAAGAACTGCTCCGATATACATGGTCGCAGAAAGTCGCATCTTACGGACCTTGAAATCAATCTTTCTTTCGATGATTTTCTGGAATCCGTGCACTTGATCATCAAGAAGTCTCTTGATGTATTTTCCAAATGAAGGCATAAGATCTTCTTTTAGAAATCCGAAAAAACCCTCTGTCTTTTTTGCCATAAAAAACAGGAATTGAAAGTATTATTTAAAGGTTTTAGTCATTTTTAAGCTTATAACCCTTTTTCAGAATTATGCTTCCGCCGATTTTATCGATGTGAGCAGCACTGATTCGAGTGTGTGACCTTGAGAAAACACCTTCTTTAGAAGTTACAACTATCTCTTTTATCTGTGTTCTCACCAGTTCAACACTTTTTACAGTTCCAATCTCCTTTCCTTCAGCCGTAATAACCGACAAACCCTTGAGAGTATCTGTTGGCAGTCTGCTCAGAAGCACTGCATCAATGCCGAAATGTTTCACAAACTCAATACCTACAAACAAATCTGGTTTCATGAAACCCATGTCCACGGTAAGACCGACCATCTGCTTTGTTCTGTTGCTGATGTGCAGTTTGACAACTGTACCAAGAATAGCCCCGTTTGGAGCAACCGCTTCTTTTCCCAAAACATCGTCAGATGTTATTACATCATTATTCATTTTTTCTCAAATATTTTGTTAAGGATTATGTTCTCCTTGAAGATATCAACGTCATCTTTTGGAATGAGCATTGGCTTTGAATAGGGTTTTTTCTTCACAATCAATGCCTTGAAGTTGTTGGCATTTGTCTGCCTGTCCAGATCAATGACTTTTCCAACCTTTGTTCCTTGGGAGTCAAAGACAATCTTGCCAATCAGATTGATTACCGGATCCGTTGAAAGCACAATAGCATTTTCTGATTCAGAAGCCACATACTCTTTATCCACAAAAACTTTCTTTTTTCCTTTCACAAGAAATCCGACCAGGTGGTCATTTTTCAAAGCAACATCCTTTACTCTACCAATTTTATATCCTGACTTTGAGAATACTTTTCTTCCAAGATATGACCTTGCACCTATTAAACTGCTTTGTGGTGTAATCTTGGTTGACAGAACCTTTGTTTTTTTAGTTATCATTTTTTTCACCTTCTGATATTAACCAATCATAATATATAAATATATGCGATTGAAATTGCAATGTATTTAATGCTTTGACCAAGAATGAAGAAAAAATAAAATCTTGGCTTGTTGTACTTGAAAACTCCTAATATTGCAGACAATGGCTGTGCTGGCAACGGCAGTACATTGAATAAAAAGATTGCACCTGCGCCGTATTTGTTTATAATTCCTTTAATCTTGTAGAATTTTCTTGGAGATATGATCTTCTTAGAAAGGCCAGACATCTTCATTCCTATGTAATAGTTTACTGTGAATGAACAGATCATTCCAACAATGTATAATATTACCAGAAGAACAGGAGATTCTCCTGCTCTGAGGAAAGTGATGAATGCCACTTCCATGGGCATGAAAACAAAGAAGAGTCCTCCAAATAGTGCAGTATACAATGCTCCAAGTAAAGTACCTGCTTTGACGTTTCCAATCACATGATTCAAGAAAGTTTTTATGAGATTTATGACTAAAATATCTGTGTCCCTAAGAAAAGTAAAATAAACCGCCACCAAAGCCAATACAGCGACAACTATAACTATTGTCAATAAAAGAAAAAATCTTTTTCTAGCAAGATTATAGCTGAAGATAGTGTTTGTTGCAAATTCTTCCCTCATAAATGCTTTAGAATTGATTTAGTATTTAATATTTACTCAATGTTTATAAAAAACTCTTCATTTCCGTATTTTATGCAGTCAGATGAACAAAAAATAAACCAGATAAAAATGCAATTAGATGCTCATTCAAATACTAGTATTTATCAGGATATAAGGATAACATCAAAAAATGTCCTTTATGGGTTTGCTGTTCATCGAAATGTTTTGAACCCGAAAAAAGTCACTGCTCTTTTTTTGTCACAATGGTTAGCTTCTCATAATGAACTTTATAGAAACAAAGATGTTATTGACATGGGTTGTGGAAGTGGCATTCAAGGGATTGTCATGGGTCTTCAGGGAGCTAACAAAATAACTTTTGCTGATATATCTGAATACGCAATCAATAATACAAAGGATAATGTCATTGAATATGGGTTGGTTGAGGATTCAAGAATAGTTCAGGGAGATTTATTTGAGAATATTAATGACAAGTCAGATATAATAGTCTTTAATCACCCTTTTTTTATTGGAAATTATGATAAGAACAAGCCAGTTTCAATCTCTATGGTTGATAATGGTAGTCTTTTACACAGATTTTTTAATGATGCGAAGGATTTCTTACGTGATAATGGATTGATAATAATGCCTTACTTCCATTTTGCAGGATTAGAGAATGATCCTGGGATTCAAATCAAAATGCATCCTGAATATTCTCTTATTGACAAGCACACAGAGAATATCAATACTGAGCTTCACAAAGGACCAGCATCCATATATCAAATAGAATTAAAGTGATTCTATTCATATCTGAGAGCATCCGTTGGATTCATCTTGCTAGCCTGCCTCGCAGGTGTTGTTCCGGCGACTGCACCCATAATGAAGCTAAACAACAATGCTCCAAGTATTAAATACCATGGGAAATATGCTTTTAGTAAATCCGAACCAAGTGCCTGTGCAGCGATTATCTCGACAACTTTTGCAAGACCTGTTCCAATCAGTATTCCTATAGCTCCACCTATGAGTCCAAGAAGTCCTGATTCTATCAAGAAAATCTTAAGAATACTAGAGTTCCTTGCTCCAATTGCTTTCATAATACCAATTTCTTGAGTTCTTTCAAGAACAGAAGTATACATTGTGTTGGTTATTCCTACAGCTCCAACAACAATGCTAATTGCTGCGATTCCAATTATTACAACCTGAATTGCTATCAAAATAGAATTAAAAGATGCTATAACATCTGACGCTAGCTGAACTGCAAAATCTTCTTTTCCTTCCTCAACATCATGTTCTTTTCTAAGAGTTTTAGAAATATCATCTGCAACTGATGGGGGATCATAACCATCTCTGACTTTTACAAATATTGTTGAAGGGTTCTCTTTTGCAAATAATTCCTCAGCAGTGTCTTTTGGAATTCTGAAGAGTGCATCATGTATTCCTGTACCTGCATTTTTTTGTACGCCTACAATGCTAAACTTTGTTCCTTCGATATAAATATTATTTCCTACAACTAACTTCTTATCAAACAGATCTTTTGCAACCTTGTATCCTGCAACAGTCTCTGTTGTTGCACCAGATTTTATTTCTCGACCAAATTCAATGTCAAAGAATCCTAGTTGTCCCATAAAACGAGCTGTTTCAGTGTCTGTGTCAAAACCCATGACAGAAATATACTGTGTTTCATCACCAAATTTTACCTCTGCAATCTTTGTAACTGTTCCAGTCGCAAATTCAACTCCTTTTACTCTTTTAATTGCATCCACATCATCATTGTAAAGTTGTCCCGAACCAAGATCATCAGATAGAGGACCTGCAATTGCTCCTCCTGGCGAGACCATTATTCTGTTTGCTCCAACTTTTCCAAACTGTGCATTGACTGCGTTTTGCATTCCCTGTCCAAGACTAATAAGAGCAACAACTGCAGCTATTCCTATGAATATTCCAATCATGGTGAGCCACGATCTTAACTTCCTGTGAAGGATGCTGTTTACTGCAATTTTAAAATAGTCTTTTAACATTTATTTTCCTCTTAATGCGTCTACTGGATTCATTTTACTGGCTTGAACAGCTGGCGTTGTTCCTGCAACTGCTCCAACTATGAATGTGAATATTAAAGCTCCAATTACTAGTTGTGGTGAAATGTTTGCGACAATGTATTCAACTCTAAGTGCCTGCGTCGCTGATATTTCAACTATCTTTGCAAGGCCTGCACCTATAAGTATTCCTATGGCTCCACCTGCCATTCCAAGAAGACCTGCTTCTATTAGGAATATCTGTAATACATCAGAATTCTTTGCGCCAATGGATTTCATAATACCTACTTCTTTAGTTCTTTCAAGAACAGAAGTATACATTGTGTTTGTTATTCCAACTCCACCAACAATGATGCTTATGGCTGCAATTCCAATAAGGACGGCTGTTATTACATCAAGTACTGTTCCTGCTGTTTCAAGCAGCTGTGCTGATGTTTGGACATTAAAATTTTCTTCTCCTTCTTTTACATCTTTTACATTTCTTAGTCTTCTGGTAATGTCTTCAGCTACTTTTTCAGGATCAGATCCTTTTGCAACTTTTACCATGACATAATCTGCATTTGTTGGTTCATCAAATAGTTCTCTGGCAGTTTCAATAGGCATAAGAACTGTTTTATCGTCATCAGGATTACCGATTGGTTCTAATATTCCTACAACTTTGAAAGGAACATCTTCGATAAGTATGGTGCTTCTCAGATTGACTGTGTCATCAAAAAGTTGGTTTTCTTCTGCAACCAAATATCCTATAACTATATTGTATTTATCTCCTGACTCAAAGAATCTTCCTTCATCAACAACCCAGCTTTGAATCTCTTCAAGCATTTTTGCTTCATCACCGTCAACCGGTGCACCAATAACATAGGTGTATGCAGATACATCTTTGAATTCTACTCTTGCAACCTTGAAAATCATGTCTGCTGCAGAATGTACTCCGCGAACTTTTCTAACAATTTCAACATCATCAATTGTCAAAGCATCCTTTATAGAGCCGGGAGGTCCGGATAGAAAGCCAGATCCAGGCATAATAAATATCTTGTCTGTTCCTAGTTTTTCAAATTCTTCAACAACAGCTGTCTGTAGTCCGTCACCAAGACTTATTAGTGCTACAACCGTAGCTATGCCGATGAATATCCCGACCATTGTAAGCCAGGACCGAAGTCCCCTTCTACGGAGACTTCTAACTGCTATCCTGAGGAAATCAAAAAACATTTTAGGCTTACTTCTTCTTGTTCTTTTTTCTTTGCTTGTAGATGAAATATCCAACCACAACAATGATAATTAATAGGAACCAAATACCTGCCTTGCTTGAACTTTGACCCAACTCTTTTGCACTGTAAACTTTAAGTTTTACAGCAAGATTTTCTGTGTAAGGGTTATTGTTCATATCTTTGTATTCAAGTTCAAGCGGGATTTCAAGCTCCTGACCGTCTTTCAGCATTATGTTGAATTCAACGGTTTCGAAGTCATCCGAATCAAGATTTCCAATGTATTCTTCCGATGAAGCTGAAAGTATCTCGAAATCATCTGTTTCTTTAATCTTCAGATTCATAAATTTTACATCGTTAAAACCTTTGTTAACAATCTTCAGAGTTATTGTTCCCATCATGTTGTCGCTTAACAAATCAGTATCATCAACTGTTACTGTGATGTCTGGTATGCTGTTGACAACAACACCTATTAGCTCGGTTTTTGTGAACTCAGTTCCTGTATTATCGCTGTATGTCAATGTTAGTGGAACTTTGAATATGCCTGCTTCTGCATCAGGTGATGTTATGATATTAAAGACAAATTCATGTTTTTGATTAGGAGCTAACTGGTAGAAACTTTTCTCAGTTGGTGAGTTATAGGGTGCAAATGGAAGGTCGTCTGATGATAAATCTATGCTTGCACTTAAATCTGAAAAATATATGTCAGCAAAATTTTCTACTTCAACCTTTATTTTTCCTGAACTTCCTGGAGCAATGTTTGTTGGTTCTGTTTCAATATTGCTTATTGAGAAAACATTGTCTCCTGATTGTACAGTTATGTCCAGTTCTTTTTCAGACCAGATTTTTTGAAACTCGTCAATGTTATATCTGACCTTTAGTTTGTTGGTTCCTTGGAGTGCTTTCTCATCAACTTTCAGAGTGAACTCTGCAGTATGATAGTTGTTTCCAAGAGATCCAATATAAACTTTGTTGCTCTTTCCAGGATCCAGACTGAATGGATACTCTGGAAGAATTTCCAATACCAGATTCTTTGCAGTTCCTGTTCCACTATTTTCCAGTTTGATGTAAACCGTAACATACTGTCCAGGTTCTGCTGGCTGAGGATCATACCTTGTTAGTGTTGCTGATAGAGCTGTTGCATCTATCGCTGATACCATGCTTATTGAAAGCAAAAGCATCGCTATTAACAAAATTACTTTTTTCATAAAATCACCTCCTTGATTTTATGGACCAAAAAAATTCTATTTTTTGATTTCATGTTATTCACCTTTCTATTTTTTTCACTATGATTCCATCCTGTAAATATTCAGTTCGTTGAGCTTGTTCGGCCACTCGTCTGTCGTGGGTGACCATTACTATTGTTGTTCCTTTCTCCTTGTGCAGTTTTTTGAGGAAATCCATTACTCTGTGTCCTGTGGTTGTGTCAAGATTTCCTGTTGGTTCGTCTGCAAGTATGACTTCTGGATCGTTTGAAAGGGCTCTTGCAATCGCAACCCTTTGCTGCTGTCCGCCACTCATTTCAGAAGGCTTGTGATCCATTCTGTCTCCAAGGTCAACAAGTTTCAAAAGTTCTTCTGCTTTTTTTTCTCTTTCTTCTAGTGGTATATCTTGGAATGTCATTGGCAGCATTACGTTTTCTTTTGCAGTTAGCGTATTAAGCAGATTGAATGTTTGAAATATGAATCCTATCTTCTTTCCTCTTATCTGTGCTAGGTCTGACTCACTCATGCTTGAAATATCATCTCTTGAAAGATAAATTATTCCTTTTGAGGGTACGTCAAGGCATCCTACCATGTTCATGGCTGTGCTTTTTCCGCTTCCTGAAGGGCCCATTATTGCCAGGAATTCTCCTTTGTTTACCTGTAGTGTTAATCCTCGAAGCGCATGTACTTCTATGTCTCCCATTTTGTATGTTTTCCATACATCTTTTAGTTCTATTATTACTTCTGTCATTTTAACTTCTTTAACTCACTATTTGTTCTTTTTAAAATTTTTGAAATTTCTTGTTCATGACTTTTTATTTTTCCTTCAACCATCATCTTTATAAGTATACTTTTTAACTCGAGCATTTCATGAGGTCCTTCTTCCATATTTATTTTTCCTTCTTTCATCATTTGAAGCGCTCGTCTTTGAACGTTAATGGCTTCCAGATGTTTTTCATCACACATTGTTTCAAAAACTTTCATGCCTTCTTCCAGGCTTTCAAGCATAAGATTTTTTTTATTTAGAAGATCCTTAAGTTCTTTTTTTCCTTGTGTGGTCATGGAATAAGTTTTTTTATTATCTTTTTCTTTGACGGTTACGCAGCCACATTTCAATAGATTTTCTAGAAGTGGATAGATGGAGCCAAAACTCGGTTTCCTTCCAGTATGTTTATGTATGACCTTAATAAGGGCATAACCTGTTTTAGGACTTTCCTCTAGCGCTTTCAGAGTAAGTGTTTTTAGATAGCCCCTCATCATTGTGGAGTTTATTAATTCTGAATAGTATATAAATGTATCGGTTTCGATATATCGATTCCGCAGTACACTATTTTCATAAGATTTTTATATAATATAATTCTATGTGGAGGTAAAGAGGTGTTTAATTATGGATGCTTATAAGTTTCTTTCAGATGTGAAACCTGACTGGAGCTTCTGGTTCACAGACGGAAGCATAGCCAGAAATATCTATGAGCTTGTAAACACCATAGAAGTTCTTGAACTTGGAGATTTTGTCTATCATGTAAACGAAGACCATCAGAAGAATGATTTTGCCAAATGGATAGGAGAAGTTTTGGGAGATGGTGATCTTGCTGGCAGTCTTTGGAATGAGATGGACCAGAAAAAGTATGTTAAAAAAATAAGAAAACGAATAAAACAGATGGAAAAGCAGCAGGATAAACAGACTCAGCAGACACTATTACAATAGTTGCAGCCAAAGTTATTCATTGCATAGCAGGATTTCTCATTATTATTCTCGTCTAGGAATGAACAGCATAATTCAAGATCACTTTTCATTATATCAACATCTTCTATGTTTTCAGTCTCCTGAATGACTTTGCCAGACAAATCTTCCATGTCATTGTTTGGTCTGCTTGTTACGGCGGTCAGAACAACAAGGATTACTATGATTCCGATGAATGCGAAGTCAGTTTTTTTCATATTCTTTCTTTGACTCACAGGTTTTTAAAACTTTCTTTTTAATAAATTACTCCCACAACAACTCTCAGTATCTGTTCAAATCTTATCTTTCCAGGATCGGGTTTTGGATTATTATCTCCTTTCATAATTGAGTACCATCCTTTATCATCTTTGCCGATGGTAATCACCCTATGAAGTATTGTACCATTTGCATACTCTGAAGTGTATGCAACCAGATCTCCAAGATGAATCTCAGTTGGAGACGACGGAACTATTTCAATGACATTGGCTTTCTTGTCAATCAAAGGTTCCAGAGAATGAGTGTCTGTGATTTGAGCAATGACTGCGTTTTCAAGTTCAATAACTATTTTGTCCTCAAAAACTTTTATGTTTTCTGCTTTTATCCAGTCATAGGGGCTTGCCTTTTCTTCTGGTGAGAGATAGAATCTTGCAAGTTCTGACGAAAGCAGATCTATTTCTTCTTGCTTATACTTTACTTCTTCTTTTAGTTCAGAAATTTCAACCTTTAAATTGTTGTTCTCTTCTATGACCTCATTTATGAAACGGTTGGTTATGATTTTTGGATAGCTTATCTCGCTCTGAGGAGCAGTACATGAAGATAGGATTATAGTGAATAATAGAATTAAAATCAATACACCTCTTTTCATAAGAGTGTTTTAGAGTTTGGATTATTTAAAACTTATTATAGTTTACTCCACAACACATCAAAATCCTTTCTGTATCCGTCATAGATTTCCTTGTTTTCTATCTTTATTAGGAATGGCTTGTCTTTGAGGACTTGGATAATCACTTTGTTCTTGAAGATGAATGTTGTTGCATAGTTTTCTGCTTCTTTTGGGAGATATTTTACTTTGAAGTTGTACTTTGAAAGAGGAGTTTTTTTCATACTCTGATTAGCTATTGTCTTTGCTCCATGAAGTTCAATGTCTTTTACAATGTGCCCTGCACTATATTTAAGATGTTCAAATATTTTTCCAGTTGCATTTATTACTCTTAGTCCTTTTGCATTTCTTATTTCGTCAAATATTATTTTCATTCCTTGCAATCCTTCATAGATTTCAACATTTTTGAAAGATGAAGGGATGGTCTTGAACTTGTTGATGTCTGTGATTAGGTCTTTTGCGATGTCTTCTTTTTCTTTGACAGTCGTGAGAAGTGCTTCTGGCTTTGCAACTCTGTATATTCTTCTACCTTCTTTCTTTACATATGAGATCAGGCTTTTCTCGACGAGTCCTTGCAATACATTGTACGTTACAGTTCTATTGGTGGATGTTTGCTTTGCAATTTCGTTGGCAGTTGACTCCCCTAGTTTTACAAGTGCTTGGTAGGTGTGTGATTCTTTTTCTGATAATCCTAGCTGTTGTAGCCTTTCTATCATGTTGTTTGTAGCATTCCAAACTTTATAAATGTTGTCACATAATATGACAACACAGACATATATATTCGCGTGGTTACCATTATTTGTGAGTAAAATGACTCAAAAACTTAGAATAGTCCAAAACCGTTTTATGGATTCTACCATTTGGAATGATTTTTCATACAAAAAAGGTGATATAGTAATAATTAGTTATATTAGGTCAGGAACAACATGGTTGCAGCAGATTGTTGGTCAGCTGGTATTTGATGGAAAAGAAAACTTGCCGATTGCAGAAATGTCACCTTGGCTTGACCTCAGATTTCCTCCTCCAAAAGAAAAGCTTTCTGCTCTTGAAAAACAAGTTCACAGAAGATTTATAAAAACACACTTGCCAGCAGACGCAATTCCTTTTTCAAATGATGTAAAATATTTATACATCGCAAGAGATGCGAGAGATGTTGCTTGGAGTTCGCATAATAGCTTTTCAGAACTGACTGATGAAACGTATGAGTTGTTTAACAGTGTAAACATAGACCTTCCTTTGCTTGAAAAACCTCCAGAATCAAGAGTTCAGTTTTTCAATGATTGGATGAAGTGTAATGGTCATCCATACTGGGCTTATGATGAGAATATCTTGACCTGGTGGAATTTAAAGGATGAACCCAACGTAAAACTTTTACATTATAATAATCTACAAAAAAATATGGAAGGTCAAATCAGAGATATTGCTTCTTTTCTAGAAATTCCAATAAATGAAAATAATTGGAGTTATGTAGTGGAACATTGTACTTTTGATTATATGAAGAGAAATGCTGCAAAATCAATTCCGCTAGAAGGTAAACTCTGGAAAAAGGGAGTAAAATCATTCATGTATAAAGGTACTAACACTCGCTGGAAAAGCGAGTTATCTATTGATGATATTATGAAATATGAATCAACAATGAAAAAACGACTGGGAGAAAGTTGTGCTAATTGGATGATGACTGGATATTTAGAAGAATAAGCTTCTGAAGAGAACACTAGTCACTGGACAGCTTCGCGTAAGCTATTTAATAATGTTTCTTCTAATTTTTTTTTGTTCTCCAAGCAAGGAGTCTTTAATATTTGGAGAAAAACAAAAATGAAATTTAACTTATCAAATATTAAACTAAGCAAAGCAGATATTAGACGAAAGATTGTTCTTCCAATAAAGCTTACTAAAGAGTTAGCAGAATTTATAGGTATCATGGTTGGTGATGGACACATAAGATCCTCAACTGGAATTAGTAAAACTGGTTCAAAATTTCAAAGATCAGATGTTATAATAACTGGTAGTTTAAAAGAAAAGAACTATCTTGAATATGTCATGGTTCTTTTTAAGAGGTTATTTAATATTGAAATGTATTCAAAGAGAGACTTTCGTTCTAAAACCATTCAATTGTTTGTTCATTCTATGGCTGTTGTACAGTTTCTAAATAAAATATGTGAAATTAAACTTAACAAGAAAAGTGATGTTGTTAGAGTTTCTGAAATAATAAAAAACTCAAATAAGAACTGTAAATGTGCTTTTCTCAGAGGTTTAGCAGATACCGACTTTTCTGTATCTTTTCAGAACAAAAATGACACAGGACATAAATATCCAGTTATTAAAGGCAGTTTCAGAAGTAAGAATTTAGTTTCTGATTTAGAATTGTTATTCTTAGAACTTGGTTTTAAGTATTGTACCTATTACGATGAAAATAGACCTGATAAAAGATTTTCAACAATAGTTGTCATGCACAACATATATCTTTACGGAAAACACAATTTACTCTTTTGGATTAATGAAATTGGTTTTTCAAATGAAAAGTTTATTAGAAAAATAAGAAAATGGGAACAAGATGGATTTTGCCCGCCAGGTTATTAGAAAGCCTCTGGGGAGATTTGAACTCCCGATCTTTAGATTACAAGTCTAACGCATTAGCCGCTATGCTACAGAGGCAAGTAATGAAAGAAAAAAACATTCTATTTAAAAAACTTTTCTAAAAGTCTGTCGACTTTTAGGACTAAAAATTATTAGAGATTTTTGATTTTTTAGAGTGCATATACAATCAGTGCGCAGACCACTCCCACAGCAAATCCGACTGCAACCTGTACTGGTGTGTGTCCGACTCTTTCTGTGAGATGATGCATGACCAGGTTCTCTTTTTCCATAACTTTGTTGAGAATTCTTGCTTCATCGCCGGTTTCTCTTCTGACTTTCATTGCATCGTTCATAACTATTATGGAGAATAGCGCTGCGATTATGAAATAGTATGTTAATCCATCAAATAACCATAAACCTGTGGTCATGGCTATTGAGGTTGATGTGTGTGATGAAGGCATTCCTCCATTCTGCAGGTATGAAGAGAACTGCCACAGGCCTGTTTTTCTGTAGTTTATTATTAGCTTTGAAGTCTGTGTTACTACGAATGCTAAGGCAATCATTAGTAATATTTGTATTTCGTTAATCATGGTATCCTCCTAAATCTTAAATTTATCAGTCCCCATTCAAAAAACAGTATTATCATGGCAAATAGCATGAAACCAAGGCTCAGATTAACCGACAGCTTTGCTCTGCTTGAATCTTGGGATATTTCTCTGAAAGCGTTAATCAGGTTCTGATTATCACTTGCGTGATAGTAGTTTCCGCCTGTTAATGAACTGATTTTTTCCAGGTTTTCTTCATTGTAAACAGCACTTATATTATAATATTCCGGAATATAACCTATTGGCTGCTCAATTTCACTGCCTGTTCCAATTGCATGCACAATTACATGATTATCAAGAGCATAGGCTATTGCTTCATCGATGGAATCTTCCAAAAATGTTCCTACGGTGCTGCTACCATCTGTGATCATGATTATTGTTTTTCCTTTTTTTGCATCTGCCAGAAGGTTGGCTGATGTGACTATTGCGCCTGGTATGTCTGTTCCTCCTGCCTGTACTATGTCAATGTTTTCTATTATGGCTTTTAGTTCAATTCGACTTTTTGTTGGGACTTTATTTATGAATGTAACTCCTGAAAATGTAACTATTCCAACTCTTGCATCAGATCTTAGTGCATCTACGAATTGCTTTGCCTGATACTTTGCAGCCTCCAGTCTTGTGGGATCCAAATCCTGTGCACTCATGGAAGCACTTGTGTCAATGGCTATTACAAAATCATTGTTGTTGCTTTCCCCTTCATACCAGAACACTGCTCCTGAAACTGCAAATATAACAAATATTAATATCATAACTCTTGACACCAGAGGGGTTATGTTTCTTGTTAGTAGTTTGTCTCCTGTTATTCTTTTCAGGGTTTCAAAGTTGGCAAACTTCATGGCTTTGAACTTGGAATGTTTTAGCATGTAGAAATGACTTACTATCATCAGTGGTACACTTGCCAGTAGCCAGAGATACATTGGGTTGTTAAAAGTAATTTCAGGCATTTTATTTCTTTTTTTGGCCGAAGCTCAAAAATTTTCTAATTTTTGTTGTTTCGGGCATTTTATGTTTACTCCATCTTTGCCAGCATTTTTGATCTGACTCTTATATATTTGAGTAGTGGTTTTAGGAAGTCCTCTGTTGTGAGTACAGATACAAATCCTGCTTTTGAGGACTGAAATCCTCTTTTTATTTCTTCTTCCTCTTTTTTGACTCTTTCCCTGTATAATTTTGCATAGTCGTTTGAATCAATAAGTATTTTTTCATTTGTATATGGATCTTCTATCAGGAACTGACCAGTATTTTCTGGAATATCTCTGTCTCTTGGATCTCTTATCATTATTCCAAGAATATCAAAATTAGGACTCATCATTCGCACATAGCTTTCCCAGTTCTTTTCCATACCTATGAAATCGGACACAATTATCACAAGGCTTTTTTCTCCCAGCAGAGTTCTGGTTTGTGTAAGGACTTTTTTCAGATCAAATGGTCCTCCATAGTTTTTTGGATTGGATAGTCCTTCAAGCATACGGTAATAGTTCTTTGTTCCACTCTGAGGAATGTTTCTTGTGACCAAATGGTCTGTAAACATTCCAAGGCCTATCTTGTTTCCTGAATTAACAACCGAATAAACCAAAGAGAACACCAGCTCTGCAGCATACTCACATTTCAGTTTTTCTGTGGACGAGAAAAGCATGCTGTTGCTAACGTCAAACAGAACAAATATTTGAAAATTTCTATACTCTTCATATTCTCTTATCAGTGTTTCTTTTGCTCTTAGAGAAGCAGGCCAGTCAATCTGACTGGCATCGTCTCCGTAAACATATTTTCTGAAACCAGTAAATTCTATTCCTCTGCCTTTGGATGATGCGGCCAGTTCTCCTTCAAGAATTCTGCTAAGCATTTTTCTTCTAACCTGGAATTCAGGTTGTTTCATTTTGCCTAGAAGATTTAACTTCAGCTCTTTTACAGCCATTTTTCAAACTCTACAATTATAATATAGGTACTTTTCCCAGTATCTCTTTGATTATGTCTTCAGGTGTTATGTTCTCTGCTTCTCCTTCGAAGTTCACTATTAATCTGTGTCTCAGTACATTCATTGCAACATCTTTTACGTCCTGTTGTATAACATATGTTCTGCTCTTTAGAAGTGCGCGTGATTTTGAAGCTATGAATAGGCTTATGCTTGACCTTGGTGATGATCCATACTCAATATATTTTCCTGTTTCTATAGAGTACTTGTCTGGATGTCTTGTTGCATCGATAAGTCTTATTATATATTTCTCTATTTTTTCGTCACAATATATTTGTTTTACTATGTTTTGTGCGTCTATTATTTCTGTTGGTGATAATATTGGCATAAGGTCATAGTCTTCAAATTTCTTTGTGGTTATATTTTTCTTTAGGATCTGCTGTTCATCTGCAGGGGATGGATAGGTTATTATTATTTTGTAAAGGAATCTGTCTACCTGAGCTTCAGGAAGTTTATAGGTTCCCAGCTGTTCGAGTGGGTTTTGTGTAGCCATTACCAGAAATGGGTGCGGTAGGACAAACGTCTCTTTACCGATTGTTACCTGTCGCTCCTGCATTCCTTCAAGTAGTGCAGATTGTACTTTTGGTGGTGACCTGTTTATCTCGTCTGCCAGAACAAAGTTTGCGAATATCGGTCCTTTGACTGTGTAAAATCCCTTTCCTTCTTCATAGGTTGTTATTCCCAGAATATCCGTCGGCAGCAGGTCCGGTGTGAACTGTATTCTTGAGTATATGCTTCCTGAAACTTTGGATATGGTTCTTACAAGAAGTGTTTTTCCTGTTCCTGGTATTCCCTCAAGAAGTATGTGTCCGTTGGCAAACAATGCTTCGAACAGTGACGTCAGAACATCGTCCTGCCCAACCAATATTTTTCTGACTTCTGCTTTTACTTTTTTTACTTTCTCACTTATTTTTTGGATTTGAAACTCCAGTTCTTTATTCTCATGAATCCTCTTTTTTTCTAAAACTACCATTCCCATAGTATTAGTTTATCTTCTTCTATAAAAACTTTCTTAACCTACTAAAAAATAGTAACTTGGAAAAACGAATATTTTAAATATTTGCCAGATTATAGTTTCTAAATGGAAAAGGGAAAATTAGGTGAGCAGGGAGCGAGAGCAGTTTTAAGAAAGAATATTCTCAGAGACATAAAATATCTGCAGTCAAAGGGTCTCATAACAAATAACGAAATTTACTATTTAATCAAGAATTTTCTTAAAAATTATATGAATTTAAATTATGAATTCACAAAGGACGAACTGCTGGAGGAACTGAAGAATATATATCTTCCCTACAGAATAAGAGATGATTTTTTCAGGTTTGTTGATACAATATTTATGTTTGAATATTCAGAAGTTTCTTACTCTGACAAGGAACTGAGAGATTTTTTGAAAGAATTTGAAGGTTATATGGAGTATCTTCTTGTGCCTTCAAAAGAACCTGCTGTGAAACAGGGTTTTTTTAGCTCTTTGAGACACAAATTAATCGGCTATGTTGAAAAATCCAATAAGGAGAAAAAAGGTGAAGTTGCAGAAGAAAAAGAACCAGATACTTTTATAGAAAAAGAAGAATTTCCTGTTGAAGTTATTGATTCTGTAAAGGCAGCGCATGCTGACATCAATGGTTTGATTGAAAAGATATATGATAGTATTAGCAATAAGGATGTGGAAAGTGCATCTGCAATCTATAGGGAAGCACTTTCTCTTTACAATGAACTTACTCCTGAAGAAAAAGTTAACTATTATGAAACTTTGAATGAAGCCTATGAATCAATTACAAAAGTCTAGGGCTTATTAGAAATTTCTGACTCCTGTTCTTTCTTTGCTTCCTGTCGTGTTAGTTTTCTTTTTCTGTATACAGCATATCCGCCACCAAGCAACAGGATTGGTGTTGCAAAATAGAGCACATATATTAAATTCTCTTTATTTAGAGGGATATACATGCTTCTGAATCTTCTTGGACTTTCTATTCTCTTTTGCTCCTGGCTTATTATGTATTTACATCCGTTTATTGCTGAGTTGGCCATTTCCAGAGCGGTTTCTAACTTTCCCTGCTCCTGTGCTTTTTCTGCTTCATTTAGAACTTCAGCAATTTCCTGACATTCCTTATTCTTTTGAAGTAAGTCTTTGGCAAACCTTATGAGTGTTTTTACTCTTTCTCCGGTGTTTGTTTGCTCTATTGAATTCAAATATATCTTTGCAGTGTCCACATAGGCAGGGTCTGTAACATTTGCTATTACTGTAACCTCATAGATTCCGCCGACTCTGTAGTTTGTTATGGTCATGGTTGTTTTAATCTCTTCTTCTGGTTTGATTTCATAGAAGTATGTTCTGCCAAAGTTAACTATGTAGTCATAACTCTCATTTATTTCATAGCCCAGATTAACTCCGAAAACCGATTTGTTCCAGGTGTTTGATATTGTAAGAGGTATGTCTATGCTGTTGTTCTCATAAACAGTTACCATGTCTGGCATAATTATTTTTATTGGTATTGGAACTTCAACTTCTTCAGGATATGGTATTGTTGTTGTGACTGTCCTTGTTCCTCCTCCACTTGAAGTTGTTGTGATTACTATTGTTGTTTGTTCTCCTGTAACTTCCGATGTTACTTCAATGGTATTACTTCTGGCGCTGTATTCTCCGTCGGTTGCCACAAAGGTCAAATTACAGGTTCCGTTTTCAACTGCATCTGCAACTATTCCATGTCCGGAGATCCAGGTGGCATTGGTTGTCTGATCAAATAAAGTTGCATATGGATCTGAAACATTGATTGTTGCATATCCTCCACAGGTTGAGTTTACAATGGAATAGGCTATTGAAAAATTGGTTTCTGCAAATGCAATTATTTCATCACTGTTGTAGTCATAGTCAGGGTCATAGAATCCTGTGTTGTTGCCTGCAATCCACAAATCCTTATTGTCCACATTTCTGCTTCCTTCGATTGTAATGTTGGCTATTGGCTGATCCAAGACTACTGGTCTATTTTTATCTGTGACATTGATATTCCATGTGAAGCTGTCGTTGAGTGTTTCGTCAAATCCGTCTGTAACTACAAGTGTCAAATTATGATTTCCGACTTCCAAGTATCCTGCTTCAAAGAATCCGAATGTGAAATTGGTTGAAAGAGTGCCGTTTATTAGTTTAGCCGTTGAATTATAATTGAAAACAGTTGTTGCATTAAGTACTATATTATTGTACAGCCACTTGTATGTTAGATTTGCAGGATTCTCATCGCTGACCGTTTGGTTGAAAAATATTGTGTTGTTCTCTGTCACATTGATGTATGTCAGTGGTGATTGATCGGTCACATTCAGCCATCCGAATGTTGTAACTCCTGCCAGGCCGTATGGATAGATAAATGTTATTTTTGGTGGTGCAGTTACATTGTGAATTGTGAAATTGTATGTGTAATTTCCTGTTTTGTTGTAGAAGTCGGTCGCAGTTATGTTTATACTGAAGTTTCCTATGCCAACAGATGTGTTTATGGTCATGTTTCTTGTTGAATTGCTTATGGTTATATATCCGTCCAGACTGTAACCGCTACTCCAGCTGAATGTTATGGTTTCATAGTCATATCTTGGATGTGAAGAGTTTGTTTCGGTAAACTCTTCGTCTGAGTCACTCACTATTACTGGAATAACATTGTTATCTGTTCTTTGATAGTACAATCCTGTCGGAGGATTTCTCGTCGGTATATTTGTGATGTTTGGATTGTTGTTGGTGTTGTATATGTACAGATACATTGTTGCTGTCGTGTTTGCACCCTTTGTGTCTGTTATTGTAACATTGAAAGTGTGTTCATTGACTATGTTCTGGTTTGCATTGAAGCTCAGAATTCCTACACTGCTGACATTGAAAGTTCCTGAATCATCTGAAAATGTTATTGTGTGTCCTTCTGCATCACTGGCAAATTCACTCAGATTGTATGTGCAGGATGTGGCCCAGTTTAATGAGTCATACTCATAACAGGTCTTGTTCAGTGTTTGGTTGAATGTTGGTGCTGTATTGTTTCTTATCTCCAAAGTCATTATGACTGTGTCGCTTAGGCTTTGTGGTCCGTTGTCACTAACATTTATCAGGAATGTATGGTTTCCTATGCTTAGAGTTATGTTTTCTGCAGGTATATTTATCAGTCCTGTGCTGCTGTCCAGGAATCTGTTTAGCCATGCAGAATCATTGCTGGTATAGGTTAGTGATTCTTCAAAATTGTCTATTGTTGGATTATATTCTACATTCAAGTCGATATCCGTGGCGTTTATCTGATAGATGAATTGTGCTTCAAGGAATGCTGTTAAATTGTTTATGTAGTTATTGTTTAATATGTCTCCTGGGTTGTGGCTGAAATTCTGTATTTCCGGTGCATCGTTAACATTTGATATGTTGAGTAGTATATTCTCTGTGTCTGTTATTCCAAAATTGTCTGCTACTGTTACTGTTATGTTTCTGCATATTATATGATTATTTGTCAGTGTGTTTGTCCATGTTGCATTGGCATATGTGTTGAAGCTGTTGTTTCCTGACTCATTGAATGTGACTATGTTGGTTGTGACTACTCCTGTCCATGGGTTTGTCAGACTGCAGACACTTGTTATTGAGAATGTCATTGTGCTGTTATCATATGTGTCTGTGGCATTCATGTAGATTGAGTGTATATTGTTCTGGGAGTTATTGGTATTACTTACGTATGTTATGTTTGGAGCGTGGTTTACTGACGTAACTTCTAATACAAAACTTTTTGGAGTTGAGTTTAGTGGAATCAGCGGGTATGTTTC
>JBDRCD010000016.1:0-27062 GCA_043822105.1 archaeon
CACAGCAGGTGAGCTAAGCGACATAGCAAACGTGCCAAGAAGCAGAAGCTACGACGTACTAGAAAGCCTAGAAAAAAAAGGATTCGTAGTAATGAAAATAGGAAAACCAATAAAATACCTAGCAGTACCACCAAAAGAAGTGGTTGAGCGAGTTAAAAAGAACATAAAAACAGATGCTGACGCGCGCGTTACAAGACTTGAAAATTTGAAAAGCACAGACGTCGTACACGAGCTTAATTCTCTTCATACACAAGGAGTTGAACTAATTGAGCCTTCAGATCTTTCAGGCTCTTTGAAAGGAAGACACAACCTGTACAACCATTTAGAATTGACAATAAAAAATGCAGAAAAAACAGTAACAATAATGACAACTGCACAGGGTCTAATGAGAAAAATTGAAGGTTTACTGCCTGTCTTTGAAGAAGTAAAGAAAAGGGGAGTAAAAATAAGAATTGCAGCACCACTAACAAAAGAATCTGCTGAAGCCGCGAAATCCGTAAAAGGAATTGCAGAAGTCAGACATACTGACAAAAAAGCAAGATTCACTGTTGTTGATGGAAAAGAAGTTGTATTTATGGTTATGGATGATTCAGAAGTCCATCCAACCTATGATATAGGCATTTGGATAAACACACCTTTCTTTGCAGCTGCACTAGAGGATCTTTTTGAACTTGCATGGACTTCCATGAAACCAATAAAGGCCTGAAATAAGCCTTATTTTTCTTTTTTTATTTTCTTTTGATTTAATTTTCATCAATAACATTTATATATTATCTATATAACAAACATGTAATATGGGAGTGAAGGATATTATTGAAAGACTGCATCCATTAGAGAGCAAAACATTGCCAAACATAGAAGACGGCATAACCATTTCTGAATTAGCTACAAAATCATCACTAAAAGAAGTAGAGGCAACAAGAGCAGTTCAGTGGATGTCGAACAAAAAACTCGTTGATATAAAATCGGAAACAAAAGAAATCATTGATTTGGATGAAAATGGTGTTAAATATGCAAAAGAAGGTCTTCCTGAAAGAAGATTTTTGAAAGCGATAGCAGGCAAAAACAAAATTAGTGAAATCAAGAAAAAAGCCAAACTTGCTGACGACGAAATAAACATCTGTATAGGTTCTTTGAAGAAAAAAGCAGCCATTAACATAGAAAAAAAAGGTGAACTTATTATTAGTTTGACAGAACCAGGAAAAACACTTTTAAAAAAAGAATTCTTGGAAGAAACATTTCTAAAAAAGAATTTTCCAATTTTGTTTAGTGAATTAAATCCTGAAGAAAAATTCTCATTTGACAATCTTATCAAAAGAAAAAAAATAGTGAAAAAAGATGTTAAGAAAATAAAAACAGTGTTTCTAACAACACTTGGAAAATCTGTTTTGAAAACAGGTGTATCAACTGAAAGCCAAGAAAACAGACTTACACCGGCCATGATAAAAAGTGGTTTATGGAAAAAGAAAAACTTCAGAAAATACGATGTTTCAATAAATGTTCCTGAAATATTCGCAGGAAAAAGACAGCCCTATTCAGCATTCATAGAAGAAGTTAGAGAAAAAGTCGTGTCCATGGGTTTTGTTGAAATGACAGGACCAATTATTGAACTGGAATTTTATAATTTTGATGCTTTGTTTCAACCACAGAATCATCCTGCAAGAAACTGGTCTGCAACCTATAAAATAAAAGAACCTAAAACAGGCACACTTCCTGACAAACAAATTGTACAGGCAGTAAAATCTGCACATGAAATCGGAGGAAAAACCGGTTCAACAGGATGGAAATACGAGTGGGATGAAAAAACTGCAGCAAGACTCATGCCTAGAGCCCACGATACAGCAATTTCACCAAGATATATGTCAAAAGATCTGAAAATTCCGGGAAAATATTTCAGTCTTGTAAGGTGTTTCAGACCAGATGTTATCGATGCAACTCATGGAGTTGAATTCAACCAACTCGGCGGTTTTATCGTCGGAAAAGACCTTTCATTCAAGGATCTTCTTGGTCTTCTAAAAGATTTCACAATCAAAATGACTGGAGCAACGGAAGTTAAATTTTTGCCAGATTATTTTCCTTTCACTGAACCTTCAGTCCAAATATCTGCAAAACACCCTGAATTTGGATGGATGGAACTTGCAGGTGCAGGAATGTTCAGACCAGAATTAACTGAACCTTTAGGAATAAAAGAACCTGTCATTGCATGGGGTTTTGGAATTGACAGACTTGCAATGCTAAAACTTGGAATTGAAGACATAAGAGATTTGTTCAGCCAAAAACTTGATTACTTAAGATTTTGTAAAAAGGTGCTATAATGCCAACAATTGAAATTTCAAAAAAAGACCTGTTCAAACAAATAGGTAAAAAACTTACAAACGCAGAGCTAGAAGATAATCTTTTGCTTGTAAAAGGTGAAATTGATGAAGAAGAAGAAGAAGATATTCTGAAGATTGAAATAGCAGACACAAACAGACCTGATTTGTGGTCAACAGAAGGCATTGCTAGAGAGATTAGAACCAAGTATAAATCTTCATCTGTTTCCTATAAAAATCTGAAAAAATCAGGTGTCATTGTAAAAGTGAACAACAATCTAAAAAACATCAGACCAATGACTGTTTGTGCAGTCATCAGAAACCTAAATATCACACCTGATGTTCTATCACAAATGATTCAACTTCAAGAGAAGGTCTGCGAAACCTTCGGTAGCAAAAGAAAAGAAGCGGCCATCGGTGTTTATGATCTTCACAAAATTACTTCTCCAATTATTTACAAAGCCTTCAAACCAAATGAGATTAAATTTGTTGCTTTGGAAAGCACCAAAGAGCTAAATCTCAACCAAATTCTGAGAACACATCCAAAAGGAAAAGAATATGCTCACCTATTGGAAGGACATACAAAATACCCTATATTTATAGACTCTAACAACGAAGTTTTATCAATGCCTCCTGTAATAAATTCTGATCACACAGGAAAAGTCACAGAAAAAACAAAAGATTTGTTCATTGAATGCAGCGGTTTTTCATTGAAGTATATTATGCCTGCACTCAACGCAATTGTCACTGCACTACGTGAACGGGGAGCATCCATTGAAACAGTGGATGTTGTTTATTCCAATAAAACTCTTGTTACACCTGATTTAAAGCCAAAAAAGATTATTGTTGATTGGAATTTCATTGAAAAAAGAATTGGTTTGACAATTGGAAAAAAGAAAATAGTTGATTTTTTGAAAAAAGCTCATTATACTATTCTAAAAGACCAAGGAACAACTTTAGAATTATCATATCCTGCCTATAGACAGGATATCATGCATGCGGTTGATGTGGTGGAAGATGTAACCATTAGATATGGCTACAACAACATTGAATCCATAAATCCTGAACTCGTAACAGATCAAAGTATGTTGCCAATCAATTTTTTTAGCAAACAAGTAGCCAACATTGTTGTTGGTCTTGGAGCTCAAGAAATTCTTTCATACACTCTTACAAATAAAGACACTTTAATTAAAAATATGAATTTGAAAGAAATGAAAGTTGTTGAAGTTGAAAACCCTGTATCTAAAAACTGGTCTGTTTTCAGAACCTGGATAACTCCTTCTTTAATGGAATTCCTGAGCAAAAACACTAATCAAGAATACCCCCAACAAATCTTTGAGATTGGAGAAGTTGTTGTTTTTGATAAAACAGCAGAGACTAAAACAGCCAATCCAACAAGACTTGCATGGGCTAAGTCAGATAAAACAGCTGATTTTACAGAGGCCAAACAAGCACTTGATTTTTTAATGAGAAGTTTGGGAATAAAATATGAAATTAAAGAAGTTATTCATGATTCATTCATCAAAGGAAGAGTTGGTAGAGTGTTTGTCAATAAAAAAGCAGTTGCCTATATTGGAGAAGTTAGTCCTGCAGTACTTAATAATTTCGGGATTGAAATGCCTGTTTGTACATTTGAACTCAATCTTACAGAATTAATTAAAAACGCATAATTAAAGAGGTGAATTAATGAGGAAAACGCAGATAGCAGTACTTGGTTCTAGTAAGATGATTTGTTCTGAAAAAGCCTATGAGATTGCTGAAGAGGTTGGCAGAGAACTTGCAAAAAGACGGTGCATAACCATCACTGGAGGCGGTCTTGGAGTTATGGAGGCTGCTTTGAAAGGTGCCAAAGCTGAAGGCGGACTCACTATTGCTATAATTCCTTGGGAAAACATAAAAAAAGCAAATGATTACGCAGATGTTGTCATTGCAACAGGTATAGGCTGGAGTAGAGACGCGATAAATCTTAATTCCTGCGATGGAGCAATAGTTGTTCATGGTGGCGCCGGAACTCTTAATGAAGTTACATATGGTTATATCATTGAAAAACCCCTTGTGGCCATAAAAACCAGTGGTGGAACTGCAAAAAAAATTGCAGGAACATATCTGGACATCAGAAAAAGTCGCAAAATTGTTTCTGCAAATTCTGCTAAAGAGGCGGTTGAAAAAGTTCTTAACATTATTAGACTT
Organism: archaeon; assembly: GCA_043822105.1. GTDB lineage: Archaea > Nanobdellota > Nanobdellia > Woesearchaeales. Next base: position 4,503 of record JBDRCD010000016.1, read on the forward strand.
AATGAGAAAAGTGGTACGATGCTGTCTGCTTTCGATAAAGATTTGCTAAAACTTGAAGAACATCAGGATTGGAAAATAATCTTTAGTAAAAGAAAAAAAGAATTAAAAGAATTGCTTGAATAAATTATTTTTTTGCTTCTTTCTTTTTAGCTTCTGTTTTAGGCTTAGCTTCAGTTTTTTCTTCAGCTTTAGTCTCTTCTTTTGTTTCAGCCTTCTTTTCAACTTTCTTTTTAGACTTTTCAGCAGATTTAGTTTCTTCAACAGATGGTTTTACCTTCTTTTTTTTCTGTTTTTTAAGTCTTACGGTCGCTTTTTTAGGCTTGGTTTCTTTAGTTTCTATTTTTAGCTTCTTAAACTCCTTAATAACTTCTGCATGACTTATGCCTTTCTTGACCTTGATAACCTCTGAGAGGGGCTCTAAATGCTTTATATTGCAGTTTCTCCTTCTTGTTTGACCATCTATTAATACTAGATTGTTTTCCAGAACTTCAACAACAATACACTTCAATCCTGCATCTCTTCCTGCTATTTTAACACAAACTCTTCCTACTTCGTACATTTTATTTTCCTCCGAACCTAAGAACAGTGCCTGTCGCCATCAACACTTAGGATCTTGCTTCTTGTACTATTTTTTTCCTGACACAACCGCTGCAGAGATAACCACCATATGGTCTTTCCGGCCTTTTCTTTGTTTTAGGCGTATTTTTCATCTCAGTTGGTCTGAGTCTTGGAATACCAACTAGGTCTTTTCCACAGGTTGCACATCTGTGTTGTTTTGGTTTTCGTTTTTCATAATGAACAACTGTTTTTCCACCAGGTGTTCTTTTGAAAACCTTTCTTAATGTTCCTGATTTTTTATTTCCTGCTGGCATAGTATTCAAAAAATCTCGTTCTGTTTATAAAGTTTAGCTTATCTTCAGTAATTTTCTCATCCCTAAACTAAATATCAATGATAGTATTATGTATGTTCCTAACCATCCTGGTTTCCAGCCAAAAAGACTGAAATTACCGAGTGGTTTTACTTTTTCATTATGAATCTCAAGTTTTATAAAATCCGAATCTTTTATTGTCATTAAAGGTGTTGCATAGGAATTATCAGATATGGATAAATCCTTTTCAAACTGACGATTACCAAACGTTATGGACATTTGATAATCTCCCTGTTCTCCATTCAGAGTCCATGCTGCATAATTATCTTGAATTGTCTGAGTTCTTTCAGAAAGCATATCTAGTTCAGGAATTACATCCAATGAAACTTCTCCAAAAGTTCCTTTCTTGAATTCTGCACTAACAAGAAACTCATTTCCTGGTTCCAATGGCAAATATGCTAGGTGTGAATTCAACCAACCAAAAATGATTATTATTGGAATAAAAGTATATAATGTTGGTTTCAATGAATGCTTCATATAATCCATGTTTTTTGACATAAGCTTTTTTTGATGAGCCATTGCTTTCTGAGGATTATTAGCAACTGATTTCATTTCTTTCTGAAGTGTTTTCATTTCAGCCTTAAGTTTCTTCATTAAAGTCTGATCGGTTGTGAATTTGTAAATTAATGTTATTATTAGTGTAAGAATAAATGCAACTATCAGAATAAACCAAAAGTATCCTAATCCTAAAAGCGGATTAAAGATTGGATCAAGTACTTTTTCCAGCATTTTATTGCCTTCCCATGAACTTTCTCATCATTGGATTCATATCCATCATGTGCTGTTGAGCAATTTCTTCATATAGTCTATAAACGATCATTACAGTTAGTAATATTCCTGTTCCACTTCCGAAAGCACCTGTAAGATCTGCAGTTGCAGCCAGAATTCCGACTGCCAAACCACCCATAATTGTTAATGGACCAATATATCTCTGTAGCAGTCTTTCAAGAACTCTTTGATCTTTTCTAAATCCTGGTATTTGAAGCCCAGAGGCCATTATCTGTTTTGCCTGTGATCTTGCATCCAGTCCGGCCGTTTGAACCCAGAAATAACTAAACAAAACCGATCCTCCCATAAAAAACAGTAAATAAACTAAAGCCTGTAGAAGCATCGATGCTGTGAAGGAACCAACTATTAGATGACTAAGTATGTTTGGTGCATATAATAGTGCAGCAATTCCTGAAACAGGTGTGTTTCCCACAAAACTACCAAAAAGTGGAAATCCCCAATTGTAAAGTAAACGTGCAAACAGTTGAATATTTGCAACAAATGCAGCTGTTAAAATGACTGGTATGTTGCTTGTATAAAAGAAATTTAACGGCCACCTTATTCCGTGACCTCTTATTCTTCCAAAACTAAGCGGTATTTCTACTTTCATGGATTGAGTATAAACTGCAACCATAAAAACAAGTACTGTTGCCAGTATTCCTGCTATCATCAGCATTGCCGTTTGAGGATCACCGACGCTCAGACTTTGAAAAAGAGCAGGTATTGCTCCTGAAGCAATTGAAGGGTTGTTTGGACTTGGAAGAGGATTTAGCATTCTTAGAAAAATTGTTTGACTTACTCCTGCTGCAATGAATAAACTTATTCCTGAACCAAAGCCCCATTTACTGATAACTTCATCCATAAACATTATTAATATTCCGCCCAGAAACAATTGAAATATCAAAATGCTCGCCGGAATTCCTGCTTGAGGTGCAAGACCACCCATACCAACATATATTCCTCCTTCGAGTAATATGAATCCTATTGATAATATTTTTTGAATTCCTTGGAATCTCCTTTTTCCTTCATGGGTTGTCAAATCAAATTTAACTATTCCTGAACCATTCAAAAGTTGCAAGACAATAGATGCAGTTACTATAGGTCCAATTCCTAGACTTATAATGCTTCCAAAACTTGCTCCAAGAATTACTGATAAAAATTCAAACTGCTGAAGTGCGTTTTGACCAAGACCATAAAGAGGTATTAGTCCTAAAATGTAAAATAAAACAAGAGTTATGAGTGTCCACTTGAGTTTTTCTTTGAAGGATAGTTTTTTCTGTGTGGGTGGAGTTACTTCTGGAAGATTATATAGTATTTTATCAAAAAATCCCATTTTTATTCTTCTTGGGGTTCTGCAACTTCTTTTTTCTCTGCTTGAGCTTCAGTTTGTTCTGTAATTTCTTCTTCTGTATCATCCACTTCTTCTTTAAGTGGTTTAACAGTTTTTTGTGGTGCTTTAGGTTTCTTTTCCTTTTTAGCTTTTAACAGAGTAACAGTTCCTCCTGCCTCTCGTATTTTTTTAATTGCTGATTCTGATGCATATGAAACTTTTATATCATATTTTGTTTTTGATTTACCCATTCCGAGAAGTTTGTTATAGCCTTCTTTTGAAAGATCTAACTTTGTGTTTTCAAATTTATTTAACTGTGAAATATTGATTGATTTTAGAGATTTTTTCAGAGAAACAAATCCTTTTGACTTATAATAGGATGGATCGTTCCAGAAACTTGGTTTTTTTGCATCTCCTCTCTTACCTGATCCTGCATTACCTCTTCCTCCTCGACTACCTGCTCCTCTGTGTTTTTTCTTGGCACCCCAGCCATGGGTGTGACTTCCTCTTTGTCTAGAATCTTTTTTTCTTTTATTCATCATAATAATCACAACATTCTTTTTATTAAATCATTCATCTTTTTTCCACGATATCCAAGTGCTCCGCCTTGTTTGAAACTTTTTTTTGTTCCTTTTCTTTCAAAGCCTCCTCTTGGTGGATGTAGCTCAAAGAAAGGTTTGGTTCTACCTTCCTTTGCAGGATTTTTCTTTCCTCTTTTTGATATTAATTCTTTTGTGGTTGCTTCATCTATTTCCCCATAGGCAACGTAATCCTTAACTTTTCTTATCATTCCTTGATTTGCAGCATTGTTTTCCAATACTACACAGGTATGTTTTTTTCTTAGTCTGAGCATGAACAAAGTATCCTTTATTGTTTTTGTTATTCCTACCAACCCCCTTATCAGTACAACTGCCACCTTTTCTTTTTTAGCAAGTGCTTTGGGTTTTACTTCCGGAGCTGTTTTGACTTCATTCATTTTTCATCTTCTTTTTTATCTTCTTTGGATTTTGTTTTTGTTTCTTTTTTCACAACTTTCTTTGTTGCTTTTCTTGGCTTTGTTTTTGCGTCTTCTTTTTCCTTTTTCTTGCCTTCTTCTTTTTTCTTATCTTCAACAGCTTCTTCTTCAGAAACTGGAGTTACTATTTTTTCTGAACCTGTTAATATGTGTAATAAGTCAGTGTGTTTTAGTTGGACTTTTGTCTGTACTAATTTTTTCAGAGCTTGTTCTAAAGCTTTTATCAAATTCATTTTATTCTTTGTTTGTCCAAATGTTTTTGACCAAACATCTTTTATTCCTGCAAATTCAAGTATTTTTGCACATTCTTTTTCTATGCAGAGTCCTGTTCCTTTAGGCGCAGGCATTAATCTGATTATGACTGAACCGCATTTTCCTTCTACTGCAAAGGGTATTGAGTGTGGTTCTGATGATTGAGATTCCCATGATCCTGAACCTCTTTTTATTGTAAATATACTTATTTTTGCTTTTCTGATTGCTTTTTCTCTTGCAAGAACAGTTTCTTTTGATTTGCCGTAGCCCATTCCTATGTGGCCATTTTTATCTCCGACAACTGCGAAAGTTGTAAATCTTGGTTTATTACCTTCTCTTGTTTTCTTTTGAGTTTGTCTGAAAACTCTTCTTTGTCCGCCTCCAAACTTTCCTTTTGATTGGCCTATTAACAACAGTTCTGTTTCCAACTCTATTAATCCATCTATTACTTCTGACTCGAGAATCACTCTTCCTTGATTTAGTAATTCATCCACATCTTTTATTTCTTTATTTTGAACTTGTTTTGCAAGACTTGTTTTTGGGTTTCCTTGTGTTTCTTCCATTTAGGTTTCCTCTATTTGAGTATTTTACTTTTTATTGTTTCAAAGTCTTTTGAGACTTTGTCTGATATGTGTTTTCCATTAAGTCTGTCATTTGAAGGAAATATGTCGTCTGATGATGGAATACTTATTCCTGAATCTATAACTCCTTTCAAAGCAGCATATAATCTTGACCCTTTTTTTGGTGTTTGCAAACCAAGGTCCAGTATTCCTTCTTTTATTTTCTTTCCAGATGCTTTTTTTCCAACCACTAAACCTGTAAGATAACAGGCAGGTATGTTTTTGCATGAATGTTTCCATCCTAATTTTACCAATTCCTTTGAAGTTGTGGATAATAATACTTTATCGCCTGCAGGTTCATAATCTACCATTTGAATAACTATGTATTTGTTTGTTCTTCTGATTACCAATCTGTTCTTTCTGCTTTGAAGCAGTTTTAATCTTTTTTTATAGTTAGTTTTACCTGACTGTTTTCTATGATATTGCATTCTTGTTTTTGTTTTATTCATTTTTTCTTCTCGATTAATAGCTTGTGTTCTTCAAGGTATATTTTTATATGCCTTTTGTTTCTGAAAAAGTTTCCTTTTGCTTTCAGATATAAATCTGAAAAAGTTTTATTGTCAATGTTTTTGTTTTCTCTTAGTGATTTGAGGAAGTCTCTCTGGGTTCTTATTTTAGTCATCCATTTATCTTTTTTACTTATTTTTGCTGTTTTTTTTCCTTTTCTGGTGGATGCTCCTTTTCTGAGTCCTTTTTTTCTTTGGGATTGTTTTAATCTTACTCTAACTTTAGATGTGCCCTTAACAGGATTTTTCCTTATGGCATTTTCAGATACGAGTCCTCTGATATCCATTTTCGTGATTGCTTCTTTTATATCTTCCAATCTCTCTTGATCAAAAACTACTTTGTTCTTTGATGTTCGAAGGACATCTGCTGCCAGTTTCTTTTGGGTTTTTAGGTTCATTTTATCTATTGTTTTTTAACCAATAATTTATTGTAATCTTTCTTTTCTTTGTCTTTTTTATCGTCTTCCTTTAAATCTTCATCAGACTTTTTATCTTTAATAACGTCTTCTACAGGTTTCTTTTTCTCTTTGGCTTTTTCTTTTTCTTTCTTTGTCTTCTCTTCTTGCTTTTTCTTTGTGTCTTCTTTTTTCTTTTTGCTGTCTTCTAAAGATTTGTTTATCTGCGCTATTTTCTTGTCAACATTCAGATTGACTATTTTCAAATCTTTTTTCTTTGCCAATTCGAGCAAGGGCAATCTTTTTTTATTACCTATTCTTCCTGAAACAATTATTGCTTCTGTTTTTTTATCAATTGATTCTAACTGTGAACTGTTTGTAACCATAATGATTTTTAAACCTTCTTTGGTTGATCCTCTGAATTCTTTTTGATTTCTAAAACCAACTTTAACAACTGGAGCGTAGCCTTTTTTTCTCAGTCTTCTTTTGTTTTGAATTCCCTTTGGTCTTCTCCAGCTCTTTCCAACTCTTTTCTTTTTGTGAGAGTCTGTTCTAGAGAAAACCATTTTTTTCTTCTTTAAAACTTTTTTTTCTTCGCTCATTTTATTGGTTTGCCGTCCTTTTCTATCATATATATTCCGTCTTGAAAAATTCTTTTATCAAATCCAGGTCTTCTTGTTAACTGTTCTATTGATGCAGCCATTTGACTTGTTTCTTCTTTATTTAATCCCTCAACAACTATTTCTGAACCATCAATATTTACAGTGGTTCCCTCTTTTATATTTATGACTCTAGGAACCTTTTCCCCTATGAAGTTTTTAATTTCGAATTTTTTATCTTTTACCGCTACTGTCATTGGAAAGTGTCCGGAACATATTTTTAATTTGTATGTGTGTCCTCTCATTGCTCCTTCAAACATGTTCTGTATGTGTGCTTTGAAAGTGTTGACTAGTTTCTTGCTTCTCTTTGTTAGGTTTTTTGTACTAATTACTATTTTATTATCTTTTATTTGAATTGAAACCATTGGATCAAACAAATTTCTTTTTACTTCTCCTTTCTCTCCTTTCACAGTTATTGTCTTATTTTCCAAACTAGCTTGACAACCTTCTGCGATTTGAATGATTTCCTCAAAGTTTTTATTTGTCATTTTTAGTAACAATAAGCAATTAGTTTTCCTCCTATTTGTTTCTCTTTTGCTTCTGTATGTGTCATGAGTCCTTTGTTGGTTGATATAATCATTATTCCAAAGTCTTTTGCAGGAAGATATCTTTTTTCAAACTTTTCTATTTCATCAAGTTTTATTTGAAACTGGGGTCTGATAACATTTACTTTGTTAATTTTCCCAAGCAAGTTTATCTTCAAAAAATTCCCTTTACTATCTTCAATTTCTTCATAGCTTCCAATGTATCCTTCTGTCTGCATTATTTCCAGAACTTTTTTTATGATTTTGGAATTGTTTTTTGTTGTCAACTCATTTTTTCCTAATATTCCATAGTTCTGAATGAATGAAAGGACGTTTGCCAGTGGATTGTTTAAGCTCATTGTTTCACCTTTAACTAAATTTTTTGAATCCTAATTTTAAAGCAATATCTCTGAAACATTGTCTGCATAGTTTCAAACCATACTTACTTATATGGGCGCCTGTTCTTCCACATCGCCTACATTTCTTTGTGTTTTTTCCTGAATTTCTTTTCTTTGGTAAATTGTGTTTTTGAAATTTAAGGAACTTCGCTGGTTTTCCTATTATTTGTTTCAGCACTTTTTTTGAATCTGATGTTGTCATTATTCTTCACCTAGTTTGATTTTGAATTCTTTTTGTAAGTAATCTATTGCATCTTCTTTTGATATTCTGTGTTTCTTCGATATTTTTCGTTTCATTATTTTTCTTCTTTTAATTCTGAATCCTGGTCTTTCCAGAGTTATACTCACCTGAAGACCCATTATTCCTATGTCCGGATCATATTTTGCTTCAGGGATGTCTATGTATTCATGAATTCCGAATGAAATGTTTCCTGAATCATCTACTTCTGAGTTTGATAACTTGTTTTCTTTGGCTTGGAAAAGTCTCATCAAAATTTCTCTTGCTTTATCTTTTCTAAGAGTTAATTTGCAACCTATGGGAAGTCCAGGTCTCAGACCCCATCCCGCTATTCTTTTCTGTGTTATTGTCTTAACAGGAGTTATTCCTGTAAGATTTTGCAATAGTTTAATGGATTTCTTCAATTTATCCTGATCTTTACCTGCACCTATGTTTAGGGTGACCTTCTCTATTCTTATCTGTCTCATTGAGTTCATTTTAGTTTGTTATTTTGATTACTGGTTTGTCTTTGCCAATAACTATGGCATATTCTTTTTTTGTTTCAAATTCTTTTGAATCTTTTTTAAAAACTAGTATCTTATCTTTTATCTCTGAAATTGTTGCAATTGCCCCTGCATATTTTCCTTTAAAAAGCAGTATTGTTGCTCCTTTTTCAAACTTCAATGTTTCTTCCACTTCTTGTTTAGGAAGTGAAAGTAAAACACTATCTCCTGTTTTGAAATTGTCTTTTTTTACAACAATAACTCTTCCGTCTAAAGTTTTAAGTTGAATAGCTCCTTTCTTCAGACACTTCTTGCCTGTTATTTTTGATATTTTATGAGTTGAATCTTTCTTATCGATTGGTTGAAGAGATAATTTGTTTTGTTCATTTATCAGCATAACAAAATTTTCTTTTGTTTTTGTTATTGATAGAACATCCAACAGACCCATTGAGTATTTGTGATCTTTTCTTGGTTTTCCATCAACTAAAATTTCCTGTTCGTGAAGTATTTTTTTAACCTCTTTGTTTGTTTTAACTGTTTGGAGTAGATTTTTGAAAACCAGATTTAATGGCATTGACAGTTCCATTAAATGTGCTCCAGGATGTGGTCTTGTCACGTATTTGACATTCTTTCTTTTAATAACCCAAGTCTTTGGTGCACTTTGCGGTTTTAAATGATTTTTCGGCATTATTTTTCACCCTTTGTTCTTTTCAGTCTTCTTTTATCATCCGTATTCAGGACAACAATCATTAAATTTGATGCATTGAAAGGTTTTGTTGCTTTTGAGCCATCTTTTTTTGTAAACTCTGTTTTTTCCAAGTATACTTTCTGACTCTTTTTGTTTATTCTTTCAACTCTTTGTTCTTCTCCTTTGCGATTTCCTCTCAAAACTTTTACTTTATCTCCGACTCTGAGAGAAATGCTTCTTGTCTTGTGTTTTACTCTCAAATCTTTGCTTAAGTGTGAAGAAATCATTTTCCCTTTTATGTGCAGAGGCGCATTTGCTGCATATTTCTTCTGCTTTCTAGGTTGAATGCTGCTCTTCCATGATTTTGAAAATTTTGCTTTCATAAATTTGCCTCCATAAATTTATGGACCAAAAAATGTTTACTATTTTTTGCTTTCATTTTTCTTTCTCTATATCTATACTATAATACTTGCAATCTTTGCAATTCCTGCCCATCTTTCACAGGCTTCTTTTGCGATTGGACCTTTGAATATTGTCCCTTTTGGGTTTCCTTTATCATCTTTAAGTACAACTGCTGCATTGTCTTCAAATTTAACTCTGACACCTGAAGGTCTTCTGTATTCTTTTCTTTGTCTCACTATAACTGCAAAAACCACTTGTTTTCTCATCTCTGGTTTTCCTTTTTTTACAGATGCTTGTACAAGTGAACTTACTCCGCCTGCAGGCATTCTTCCTTTGACGGTTTTACTTCCTTGAATACTAATTATCTTAAGTAGTTTGGCTCCTGAATTATCACAGGTTTCTACCAGTGATCCTACATTCAGTCCTTTCGTAACTCTTGCTTTAATTGGCTTCATTTTTAATTTCCTTTTTTTCTTCTTTAACTTCAGGGATTTTTTCTCCTTTTTTTACTTCTATAACTATGAACTTCTTTGTTTTTGAAAGAGGCCTTGTTTCCATTATTTTGACCATGTCGCCTGTTTTTGCATTCATGGTTTCAGGATTGTGTGCTTTTACTCTGCTCCTTTGTTTCGCATATCTCTCATATTTAGGAATATATTTTCGTCCTTCCCATTCTACAGTCACTGTTTTATGCATTTTATCGGAAATAACTCTACCTTCAAATGTTCGTCCTCTTAAACTGATTTTTTTCTTGCTCAGTTCATTTGTTTTTTTTGTTTCTTTCATTTTTGACCTTTCATCTTTATTCTTTCATGTGGTTTTTTTGTGATTTCGTTTCCTTTGATTATTTTGTTGTTTATTTTGAATGTTGAGGTGTTTTTGAGCACCGTTTTTGTTCCTTTGATTGTTTTTATTTTGAATGTGTTTTTTGTTTCATCAATCAACTTCCCCTTCATTCCTGTAAGGGTTTTGTTGTTGCTTTCTATTATTTCCACATCTAATCCTATGTACTCCTGTTTGAGTTTGTTCATTTCTTCTTACTTTTTTATTTCAATTGTTTCAGGGGCAAACCCTAGTGTTATCAATTCATCTCTTACCTGCTTCAGATGGTCACCTTGTAATTCTATGTATCCATCTTTTGCTGTTCCGCCACAGGCAAATTTGCTTTTTAGTTTCTTTGCCAAATCCTTAAGGTCGATTTCGTGTTCGTTTATTCCAACTATTTTTGTATACTTTTTTCCGAATTTCTTCTTTATGGTGCTGGCAGTAATCTTTTGACTTTCCTTTGCGATTGTTTCACAAACGCAAAGATCTTCGGGTAGCCCACATGTGGTGCATATATCACTCATTTTGTTTTTGTATTGTTTTTATTTTTGCAATTGTTTTTTTTAGTTGTTTTACTTGTCCTGGACTCTTAATTGTTGTTCCAGTTGATATTTGTGAATTTAACTTTATTAGTTCTATTTTTGCCTCATTATATCTCTTTTCAAGTTCTTCCTTCGACAGGTTTTGCATTTCTTTATGTTTCATAAATTCACCTCTGCAAATTCATGAACAAAAAAATGTTTACTATTTTTTGATTTCATTTTTTCTTTTTAGCAGGTGATTTCTTTACTGCAGGTTGTTTAGGTGGTTCTTTAACTTCAGAAACCTTGGTTTCTGTTTTCTTTTTGGTTTCTTTCTTTGGTTTTTTATCTTCGACTTCTTTATTTTCTTTTGATTTTTCTTCTTTCTTTTTAGGTTTGTCGTCCTCTTTTTTATCTAACTCTTCTATTTTTTCTTTAATTTCTTCTTTGATTTTAAAGGCTTCTTCTGGTGCAATCTCTTCTATTTTTTCTTGTGGTTCTGAAATGAGAGTTATTTTATCAGGTAAATCGATTGTTGAAGGCATTATGCTGACTTTTATTCCTATGATTCCTGTTTTTAATTTTGCAATTGAGTATGATTTTAGGACTCCTTCAATTGATATGTCTCCACATTTCTTTAGGTATCCTTTGTAAAATCTCCAGTTTTTTGCTCTTGCACCTGGAATTTTTCCTGAAATAATTATTTCTACACCGAGAGCTCCTGCTCCTATGATGTCTGTCATTGCTTTGTGTCCGATTCCTTTGAATCTTGCTGAACCGAATCTTTCAAGTGAACCTGCAATTAATTCTGAAATGATGTTTGCGTCCAATCCTATTTCTTTAACCTCTTCAATTTCGATTTGAGGATTTTCTAGTTTGAAAACTCTTTTCAAATCCTTTGTGATTTTACTGATGTTTGCTCCTGCTCTTCCAACAACCAGACCAGGTCTTGAAGCAGATATTATGATTTTTTCACCTAGAGGTGTCTTTTGTAATTTAACATCACTAAGTCCTACTCTACCTAAATTCTCTTTTACGAATTCTCTTATTTGGAATTCTTTGATATTATCTGCAACAAATTTCCTTTCAATCATTTTTTATCTTCCTTTTTTTCTTTAACCTTTGTTTCTTTCTTTTTCGGTTTTGATTTGATTTCCTTAACTTCAGTTTTTTCAAGTTGTTTCTGCGGTTCGGAGACTTTAGTTTCTGATTTTATTTCAGTTTTATTTTTCTCTTTGACTTCGTTCAAAACAACTTCTACATGAGTTCTTTTCATTTTGATTCTTCTTTGTCTTCCATAGTGCCAAGGTCTTGAGGCTTGATTGGCTGATATGTGCGCAATTTTTAAGTTCTTGCTAAGTCCTTTGTCCAAAGCATTTGATTCTGCTGATTTAATTATCTTCAGTATTTCCTGTGCTGCTTTTACTGGAAACTTTGCAGGACCGATACCTACTTTATGTCCTGCACCTTCTGTGAATCGAGTATACTTAATTGCCTGTTCTAGTGAAATTATTTTTTCTAAAATTTTCTTTGCCTGTTCTAATTTTTTGTTTCTTATTTTTGAACAAATCTCAATTGAATGCTTGGTTGATATTGCTGCATCTCTCAGGATTGCTTTTGCAATGTTTTCATCATCCAACTTATTTGCATATTTTAGTTTAGCCATTGTTTTTATCTCACTGAAACGCTTGAACTTGATCTTGTTGCACCTACTCCTGGAGCGCTGTGCTCTGATCTTTTTCTTGTAAGTGCGAATTCACCTATGGTGTGGCCTATCATTTCTTCTTGTATTATTATTGGTTGAAAGGTTTTTCCGGTGTGCAATTTTATTGTTTTTCCCACCATTGATGGAAGCACTATGGTTGTTCTTTGGTGAGTTTTGACATTGTTTTTCTTTTCAATTTTTTTCAGGAATTTTTTCTCTTCGTCTGTAAATCCTCTTTTTATTTTCCTTCTTTGAGCTGAAGGTAACATTTCTGCAAATTCATTTAGGGATAACTCTTGAAGTTCCTTCAAATTTTTTCCATGATACAAAAATTCTTTTGCCATTAATATTCACCTATGTTTATTTATTCCTTCCTGTGTGTCTTGGTCTTATCATTCCAACTTTTCTTCCTGGTGGAGCATTCTTTGGTGCTATGGTTGGTCTTCCTTTTCTTGAGGATCTTGAACCTCCAAATGGATGATCCACTGCGTTCATGGAAGCTCCTGAAACAAGTGGCCAGTATTTTCCTCTTGCTTTCATTGCTTTCATTTTATTTCCTGCTTTTAGAAAAGGTTTATCGACTCTTCCTGAACCTGCTACAGTGCCTATTGTTGCCATGCATTGTTTATGAAATTCCTTTTGTTTTCCTGATGGAAGTTTGACTATTACTTTTGTTTTGGTTTTTGAAATTACTCTTGCAGTTGTACCTGAAGTTCTAACTAATTTTCCTCCATCTCCAGGGGATGTTTCAATATTAAATATGCTTACTCCTGCAGGGATGTTTCCTAGTATGATTGTGTTTCCTATTTTTAGGTCAACCTTTTCTCCTTTTTCAATTATATCTCCGACTTTTATTCCGTCCGGAGCAACCATTAAACTTTCTTCTCTGTCATCATATTTTAGTTTTAGCAAAGGTGCTGAGTGACCTGTTGAGTTTATAATATCTATAACTGTTGCTTTTGTTTTGGATTGATTTGAAACCTCTCCTGCGAATCTAAAACTGTTGGATGTATAAGTAGGTGTTCCGCTTCCTCTCTTTTGCTGTATAAGTCTTTTTCCCATTTTTACATCATCCCTAATTTAGTTGCTAAATCTATTGCAGGCGTTTCATCTGAAAATTTTACATACGCTTTTTTTATTCCACCAGGAGTTATTAACATGTTTATTTTTTTAACTTTTATACTGAAAGTTTTTTCCAAATCCTCTTTGACCATTTCTTTGTTTGCCTTGATATCAACTATGAAAACCATTTTGTTTTCTGCTTCAAGCAGCCTCAATGATTTTTCTGTTGAAAGTGGATATTTTATTATGCTCATTTTTTACCTTTTTTTGTTGCCAGTTTCTTTTTTGTAACTGGTTTTTTTGTTGCTGGTTTTGTAATTTTCTTAACTTCTTTTTTTACTTTTACTTCTTTCACTTCTTCCTTTTTTTCCTTTTTAACAGGTTTATCTCCTTTGTATTTTTGAGTGTACAATTCTTTTTCAGTAAGCTCTTTCATTGCAGATTTTGTAAATAGTGTTATTCTCCCTGGAATTCCCCCCGGCGCAAGTATCTCTGCATTTAGATTTGAAACAAGTTCTGCTTCAAATCCAGGAATGTTTGAACATATTTTTTTCAAATCAATATTTGTTGTTATTAACAAAAGTCCTTTTGTTCCTTTGTTTTTTGCTCTCGATAGTTCTTCTTTAAATCCTAATTTTGATATTGTTTCTGTTAATATTCTTGTTTGTTTGATTTCTTCAATTTTATCATCAACTATGAAAGGATAGTTTTCAGGAATTTTGTGGCCTCTTTCAAGAACCAATTCTTTTTTTATTGTCGCAGCAAGAGCCGATCTTATTGCTTTTCTTCTTTCTTTGATATTGATGCTTTTTGTCCAATCCTTCTCAACTTTTGGTGGATGGGCTCTTCTTCCTCCTACTGTTCCTGGTGAAATTGCTCCAACCCAATTCATTCTTGTTCCTCTTCTTGAAAGGATTTTTCTTGTGACTCTTGATATTCCAATTCCATATGAACCTCTGTATTTTCTTCTTCGTCTTGATAACTCTGCAGAGTGTCTCTGTCCTGCTCCTGGTTTTGCTCCGTATGGTTGTCTTTTATTTGATTGTATAACTAAAAATGCTCTTCGTATCAAATCTGTTCTTACAGGCTCATAAAACTGTATTGGTAAATTTACAGTTCCTGTCTCTGTTTTGCTCAAACTTAATATTTTTAATTTCATTTTATTATATTCCTAGTTTGTGTTTTTTTGTTTTTTCTCTTTTAGGAACAGTCATTATGACCATTCTTTTCTTTGTGCCTGCAACCGATCCATGAATTACAATATAATTTGACTTTACATTTCCGTATTTGTGAATATTTTGAGGAATCTTTTCCAAATCGTTTGATATTTGTAATATTTGTTTGTTGTATTCAACTCTTTGATGAAATCCTGTTTGCCCTGCATGAGCAACTCTGTACATTATGTGTTGTTGTCTGACCCATGGACCAAGTGATCCTGGTGCTCTTCGTCCCTTTTCTGACCTGTGATTTTTCAAACCTATTCCGAGTCTTTTTACAGGACCTTGAAATCCTTGTCCTTTTGTAATTGCATGAATGTCAACCATTTGATCTTGAGAAAATACTGATTCAATTGTTATTTCCTTGTCATGATTTTGCTTTATGAAAGCTATTTTTTCTTGGTTTGAACCTCCAAGACCTATTTCCACTAGTTCTGGTTTCTTTTTTCCAAAGCCTGTTTTTTGAGGCTGCGTGTAAACAGTCATAGTAATGTTTTCATAATCATCAGCAGTTATATTTTCTAATTCTTTCAAATTTTCTTTAGGAAGATTTATTTTTTTGCCAAGATTTTTTTCAGATTTGAAGAAGATTTCTTTTTGAACTTGAAGGGAATTGTTGTGTTGGTTGTAAAATCGAACAGAAAAAAGTTTGATTGGTGGACATTCAATGATGGTTGTTGGCACAGAAATTTGTTCTCCCTTAGTGTGAGAATTTTTATTTTCGTTAGTGGCCATCATATGCATCATGCCGACTTTATAGCCAATAAATGCCAATGGTTTGACTTCTTTAACCTTTGGCCATGATCTTATTCTAGCATAAATCTTTTTAGCCCTTTTTCTAGGCCAAAACTGCATACTTCCGCTTCTAGGTTTTCTAATACTAGGCATTTTATTCCTCTAGGTAATTTTTTTTAAACTCTCAGAAACACTCAACTAATTTTGTGTCCTGAAAAAGGCTCTTTTACAGGCATTACCTATGTTTGAATTCATTAAACACTCAAACTTCTCCTCGAAAAATAGCCCCCTTTATAAATCTTATGAAAAAGACGACGAATTATTCTTTTTTTGAAGTTTCTTCAGATTGCTTAGAATTTCGTACTTTTGTCTCTTTTGGTCTGTTTTTTGACATTTCTTTTGCTTTTATCTTAGCATACTGTATGGGATTCTTTATTCTTCCGCATAAAGAATCTGGTTTACAAACACGCATACCTATATAATACCCTTTATTATCACAGTTCGGAGGAGGTATGGTTTCTTTTCTCTGTGTTTTATAGCGTAATTGACCTTTTATGTGCACCTCTTTCAAAGGTCCTTTATTGTGTTTATTCCATTCTTCAAGTCTTTCTTCAATTTGTTCTTTTGACCAACCTGCGCTAGACAGAAAATTTGACAGTATAAATACAGACCTTTTTCTGCCGTCTTCCAACCCTTTGAATATATTGTGTATACAGGGAGGAAACAGATGTTCTGGGATTGCTTCAGTCATGTCTTCATAGTGTTTTGACTCATTTAGTTTCACTTCTTCTTTTTTTACTTCAAAGTCAAATGCCTGTATTATTAATTTTGAAGATTCATTTTTCTCTGCATTTCTGTCTAAAAAAGGCTCTTTCACGACTACATTTTCCGGTTCTGCATCTTCTTTTTTGAAAGAAAGAACTTTGTCGGGATTAACAGGAATAGAAACCAATTGGGATTTCTCATGAAATGAATATGGCATTCTGAAAAGATGTCTTGAAGATATTAATACAGTATCTATATCAAGAAAAGGTTCTGCATTGAGCTTCTCAATTTTATCTCCGAATTCATTGATTTCAAACCGTATTATGTCTTCTGCTTTCATACCTGTCTTTTTAACTATTTTTCCAAAATCATTTTTTTCTAGTTTAAGTATTGCATTACTAACAGGTTCTTTAATCAAGTGCTTTATATAGGCTGCGATTCTTCTTGGAGCTTCAGGAAACAGGTTTTTCGTTTCTACACCACCTATTTTTTCAGGAAAAGATTCAAATGGAACTGCTATATGAAATCCTTTGTTCCCAGAAAACTTGCAGGTTATTGATTTAATACCATAATGTTTGAGAACTTTTACTGTATAATGTGCGGCTATTTTAGAATAGTCCAGCAGTTTACAATCAATATCGAGAACCAAATCCCATGCTTTTCTTAGTTGTTCCAATTCCTGTGGCTTTAAATTTCTGTCAATTTGAAGAGGGTTAAACCAGGTTTCCTCCGAACAATGAAAAGAAGTTGCACCTCTTTTTGCATGCTCTAAAATATCATCTTTATACTGGAGTGTGTCTGGTCTTTTGCCAAAACCTTTTTCACCATATATCACTGCAACTTCTTTGTCTTCTGCCGTTTGTAGCATGACTTCTTGAATGTCTTCTCTTTTGTAAAATTTCAGTGTTTTACTTATGAACATTTTAGTTTCCTTTATATTCTGAATCAGTTATTTCTTTTATTTTCTTTGCTTTTTTCTCACCTATTAAACTTATTTTTTTAAGTGAATCTTCGCTTGCATTTATTACTTTCTTTACTGATTTAAACTCTTTAAGCAGAGGTTTTGCAAGATTTCCTCCGATTCCAGGTATTGAACTAATTATATATTCTTGCTGTTCGGTTAAAGATAGTGGTTTTGCTGTGTGCATTTGAAATCCTTTTTTTTCCGGATCCTGTTCTCTCTTGGCTATTATTTTGAGAAGAGCAGCTGTTTCTTTAGAATCTTTAGTGAATATTATAGGTATTCTGTATGACACTGTTATTGTAGAAATCATGCCAAGAATGGCATTTTTGTGAATATTTCTTTGGGAATAAATATCTTGTTCCCCTTCAACTATCAACAGAGGTTTTAGATACTGTGTCAATTCTCTTAATTGATGAAGAAGTCTGCCGTCAATTATTGAATCCACAAAATCTTTTTTAGTTTTATACTCTACAACTACGTTGTCACTCAATAGAAAATCTCCTACGTTTAAAGATTGTAAATCTATCTTTATGTTCTCTTCAAGTAATTCTTTTATGACTTTCGAACCTTTTTCTCTGTGATCAACAACTATTTTTAATTCCTTTTTTTCAATATAGGATTTTAGATTCTCTTCTTGTTTAGGAATTGTTGATTCAATGAAATTAAATTTGTTTTTTATTTTCTCAAGATTTCTATACATTCTTTTTTCTTTGTGATGAGACGACCACCTATATGCTTCATCCCTTGTTCCTTTGGTTACAAGAACAATGACCTTTCCTTTTTCGAGTCTTCCTGTTCTGCCTCTTCTTTGAATCGTTCTTATTGCAGAAGGTATTGGTTCGTAGAAAAGAACCAGATCAACCTGTGGTATGTCCAACCCTTCTTCTCCTACAGACGTGCTCACCAAACAATTAAATTCTCCTTTAGAAAACTCATCAATGATTTTTTTCTGCTCTTTTTGAGAAAGCCCCTTTTCTTCTTTGCTGGATTGACCAATAAACATTTTGCTTGAAATTGAAAGTTCATCCAATATGTTTTTAATTTTTGAAGAACTGCTCCGATATTGTGTGAATATAATTATCTTTGCTTTTTTATTTTCTTCAATTTCTTTTTTTATGATTTTGTTTAATTCTGCAATTTTCGGATGTTCAACTCCTTCTTTAATCAATTTCATGAATTTACTTTTTGCATCTAGAAATAAAGGGTCCTGAACAAGATTCTTTACTGCTTTAGTGGTTCCTGATACTGCCTGTTCTTCTAATTTATCAACATATTTTTGCAAAGAACCTAGTCCTTGTGATTCTAACAACTCAAGTGCGTGCTGAGTCTTCATCACTTCTGCCAACAGACTTATGGATTTCAATATTGCAAAATCTTTTTCACCCGAAGATATTCTTCCCCTAAGTTCTACTTGAAGTGAAAGAAGTGCTGTTTTAGTATAAATTGAAGTTGAACCTTGCAAATATCCATTTGATTTAACCTGTAACAACTTGTTTTTCATCAAAGTTTCAAAGTCTTTTTTTATTTCATAAAACAGTTTAGGAAACTCAACTTCAACCCAATTAACATCAACTTCCTGAATGTGAGGTTTTATGTCCTGATCCACTTCTGTTCGGATTTCTATGTCTTCAATGAACAAATTTCTTGCAACTTCTTCAATTTGTTCTAAATCTGAACCAGGAGATGCAGTCAATCCTAATATTCTAGCATACTTTGCCTGTTTTTGATACTGTTTTGCAATAAATACGTACGCGTAATCTTTGACTGCACGATGGGCTTCGTCAAAAACTATCAGACTCACATCCTGCAAAGGTATTCTGTTTGTTATAATGTCATTCTCAAGCCCTTGAGGCGTGCTAATAATTACTTTGGCCTGTTTCCACATTTCAGCCCTTTTTTCAGGACTGACAAACCCTGTGAACATCACTATTTTTTCAGCGTCTATGTCTAAATGGCTCTTGAATGATTCCATGTGCTGCTCCACAAGAGGTCTTGTCGGTGCTAAAACAAGAATTTTTGATTTTGGATAATTGGACAAACGAGAAGCAGATAAAAGTAATGCCACCAGTGTTTTTCCAAGTCCGGTTGGAAGAACAACTAAACAATTACTTTTGACGGCAGAATTGAAAATGGTTTCTTGATATAATCTGGGTTTTATGTCTTTTAGCATTAATATTTGAGATTGCAACACTCTTTATATGTGTTTTTAAGGATTAAAGAAAAATTAAAATAAAAAAGTAAAAAAATTAAGAGGAAAATCTATTTTCTTCCTCGAGCCATCTTTGCTCTTGAGACATCTCCTGCTTTGTCTACAAAGTATAGATATCCTTTTTCTTTTCTGACGCCAACTTTTGCGACTTTCTCAGTTTTTTGCTTTCCTTTTTTGCCGCCGCCTCTTGACATTTTTGCTTTTGAGACATCTCCTTGTTTGTCAACAAAGTATAGATATCCTGACTCTTTTCTAACTCCTGCTTTTGCTACTTTTTCAGCCATGTTTTAACACCCCCTAAGTGTTTTTATAAGGTCAAAAAAAACCTTCCGACGAGTTCTCGTCGGTCTTTAAGTATATTAAAAGTTCATTTATTATATAAATTTTTCGAAATTTTCGACTAAAAAGCATTATTTTCTCGTCTTGCCGAACTCCTTTCTAATAATTTTCTTCAGAAAAGAACCTCCGAAAAGCCCTAAAATGAAAAGAATAAACAGTAAAAAACGGTGTCCTGAACCCGCAGCTATAAGAAAGCCTATGACAAATGCTGCGACAATTATTACATAGGGAAAATTAAGATCTGTTTTTCTAAGTCTTTGAAGAGTAGCTGAAATCACGCCAAACAAAAATATTACTATTCCTTGTAAAACAACACTATTCAATATTAAAGTAAAGATGATTCCTAATACTAAGAACACCACAAAAGCCAATTCAAAAATATATGCTTGAATCATTTTGAAAAATGTTTTTAAAGCAAACTGCAATTCCTTTTATTAAAATGCTACTATTTAAAATATTTGGTTTTTTTGACCTTATAGCTATTTTGATGATGATTCTACTACAATATGATGCAGTCAGATGGAGAATCGCAATTATTTTTGCAGCCTACCTTATAATTAAAGGAATAATTTTCAAAGGAGATTTTGCCAGCATGATGGATATAGTTATAGGTACATATATTATTTTAATTCCTATAATTGGTTGGAAATTTTTCACAATTATTTTTGCAATTTACTTAGGCCAAAAAGCTGTTGTTAGTTTTTTCTAGAAAGCGTCTTGAGCAAATTTCAAGAAGAAAAACATAGCTATTAATCCTAACACTGCAGCCAAAAACAAAGTTAACCATCCTCCAAAGAAAGTTATTGAAACATATAATAATATGCAGTACAATATTAGAGTTGAAAATATAAATATATAGAGAGGTCGCCCAAAAAAGAATATGTGAAATCCTGCTGTTGCTCCTTCACCCATTTTTGTTCCTGCAATCCTTGGTACTGGAAGCATAGAATAGAATCCATAAAGAAAATTCAAACCTATAAAATATAACACCCAATGACTATTTGTTGCCAAATATAGAAAACTAAATATTAATGCTAAAAGAACATTTGTTACAACTCCTGCAACCGATGCTAAAGCCATTTCTTTTGTTCCTGATTTATATCTGAACTGCCCTAATCTCAGACCTTCCATGTGCTCAAAATAGGTTGTTCCAGGAAATAAAAAAGGTATGGTGCCGTAGGATACAAATGAAATAAAAAGTCCTATTAGCATTCCTTGGAACCACCATGAATAATGCATTCTCGCACCAACAGATAATGCAAATATTTTTTGAACAGAAAGGTTTGCAAGCATCACAATTAATATTAAAATTGATGCAATTATCCAGTTTGACAAGCCTGAAAATAAATCAAAAGTATTCACACCCCATTTTCTGAAAGAAAGTATAAATCCAAAAATGATTGCAGAAATTATTATCTCTTTCTGCTCTCTAAGAGAAAATCTGAAATAATCCCTTACTCTGCTTGCAACTTCGAACATATTTTGCTTACAGTGAAATTGTTTTAAATAGTTTTTTATTTTACTCAGAAAGAAACATTAGAATAATACAATTTTTTTAATTCTTCCAGAAGCCCTTCTTCATGACCTGCACCTATTACACAAAGAATTTTTTTATCAGGATGCTGTCTTGACAATAAAAACAATTTTTTAGCCATAAAGGTGTTTCTTTCATCTATTAATACTCTATATATATTAGGATATCTTCTTTTCAGCTCTTCCATTAGTTTTTTTATAAGTTCTTTTTTAGGAACTTTTGAGATATCAAAATGAATTTTTTCTCGAGAAAAGGGAGCAATAATCAAATCTTTCAAAATGCGCATTTTTTCTCTGAAAGTAAATAATTTAGAAAATCTTCTCAAAGTAAGCTCAATATCTCTGTCAATTAATGCAAGCATCAGATTTTGCTTTTTACAAATATCCACTGCAGTTTTCATCTCTGAGCCAGGATCAACTCCTACTATTGAACCTAATTTTTTTTGAAGAAAACGACCTATAATCAAAAACAAAAAACCTGAAAATCCTACTCGGGAAATTTTTGGAAGGCCTGTATTTTCCACTTTCACATTCAAAGAATAATATCTTTTTTTATCGAGCTCCACCGCAATTATTTCTGGTTTAAAATCTTTGACTGCAGCTTTAACTTCTTTTATTGAATCTTCAGATATGTGTGAAGTTCCTATTATCTTTAAATTGTTAAACATGTGTATTTAGAAAATCTTTCTATTTAAAAATTTAAACAATTATAAAACCCTGGAAGATTTCAAGAATATCGAAATCTTCCTAGGGAAAAGAGGTGAGTATATGTTTTTTTAAGCGAACACTTTCATTCCTTGCCAAGCAAGATTGAAAAGTTCCAGTAAAGTTTCACTGAAAAACTCTGTATTAACCCAAACACCAACATCATATGTTGGATGAACTTTTTCGTCGTCTAAAAGCATAAAGGTTATTTCTTTTTTATCAACCAAACAAAATCTTCCTTTGGTTTTACAATCTCTTATTTCTGCGAATTTTTTTATCTTGTTTAAAACAGGTTCAGTGTTAGAAGTTACAGGTGCTGCTATCTGTATTTTTACTCCTCTTTTATGTGCTTTCTCTAAAGATTTTGAAAGAAAATCCATTTTTCTAATTATTCCTTGTTCTGAAGTCATTAGTAATATTGAACTTTCTGCTTCTTTAATCATCATATCAAGATGCGAATATAAACTATTTCTTCCTTTAATTGAAGCAGTTATGTCTGCTGGTTCAACAAAAGACACTCCTTCAGAATGCAACAGGTTTAATTCTTTTAGAACATCCGTATCTCTTAATTCATTTAAATTAGTTATTTGGTGATCTGCTTCTTCAGTTATTCTTTTTTTGACTCTTTCCAAAACTTCTTTTGGTGGTACTGCTAGGTATTTTATTGGTTTTCCTATTTTCATTACTACGAATCCTTTTTTTTCTAGGCTTTCTAGTACGTCGTAGCTTCTGCTTCTTGGCACGTTTGCTATGTCGCTTAGCTCACCTGCTGTG
>JBDRCD010000017.1:0-4245 GCA_043822105.1 archaeon
TACAAATACTTGCAGTTCTTGGTATAACAAAAGCATCATACTTGCCATAGAGTGAGATTTTTGTTTTAGGAATGGGCACTTTGTTTGGTTTTTCAAACTGATCATTGATAGTCTTTTTTGAGTCCGGCGCAATCCAATACCACCAAAAAGCAACTCCTCTAGTGGGAGCATAAATAGACGCCAAAGGAACAAGTTCTTGAATATATGAGGAGTTATGTTTATACATTATTTCAGATGCTTTTACAGCACCGCTACTGTTTCCTATGATTACAATCTTAGCTCCTGTTTTGCTGTGAATATCGTCAAGTTGTTTTTTAATAACATCAATTGTTTTGTTATTCTCGTCAAAAAAGTTATATCCAATCGGAATAAAGACTTTTCCTTGTTCATCAAAATACTTCATGTATCTGACCAGCGATTGCCAGTAATATTCAAATATTCCGTGAACACCAACTACAATAATATCATCATCATTATATTCTCTTAATAGATATTCCTCTATTTTGTTATCAACCCATTTTTTACAGAATACAAAGTAGTACATATTCAAAGCCATGTAATACCAGGAGCTGAATAATGCTTTCAAGTGTTTCAACATAATTATATTCTTATCATAGATGTTTAAATAAATTGCGGTAAATAGAAAACCTTTTTATATTCTCCAGCATTAAAAGCTGCATGGTCATGAAAAAAGTCCAGACAAAGACTAACTGCTGGTTCGACGTTAATATTCAAGCTATTGCAATGACCATTCAGAACGACATGAATCCGATGTTTGGTATTCCTAACCATCCTACACTTATATGCTATTTCACGAAAGGGGCTCTATCATGGTTTGTTGACGAGGATGACTGGACCAAGCTTGAGTACAAGACACTTGAAATTGTCCTCAAGAATCCAGGCATAGCCAAAGATTTGAGAAAAAAATTCTTCAGACGAACAAAAATCTTCGAGAAATTCACAAGAAATCTTGAAAAAACCAATCTCACAAAGCTGTCTAAAAAAGAACTTTTGAAGCTTTACAAAGACTATTCATATGAGTACAGAAAACTCATAATCCTTGGTGAACCTTTGGCCCTGTATGTCAAGGACAAACTTACAGAACATCTTGAGAAAGAGCTGAAAGAAAAATCAAGAAATGTTACTAGAGACGTAAACTTTTTGGTTTCAAACGACTACATAAATTTTACCAAGCGTGAAGAGATAGATATACTAAAGCTTGCTTTGAAAGCAAACAAGAACAATATTAATAAACTAATAAAAGAGCATACCAAAAAATATTTCTGGATTCCGTTTGACTATGGTGTTACTACATGGGATGAAAAGCATTTTATGAAGGAATACAATAAGATTAAAGATGCAAAGAAAGAACTTGATAATATCAAGACTTATTACAAAAACCTGAGAAAGAATCAGAGAGCACTTGAGAAGAAGCTAAAACTTACAAGGTATCAGCGTTCATTGTTTGAAGCCCAAAGAGAGTTCGCCATAATAATGGATTACAAGAAGGAAGTCTTCACAAAAGGTCACTATAAAGTTGAACCTTTGTCAAGAGAAATTGCGAAAAGACTTGGTTTAACTTTCAACCAGATGAGATGTCTGGAAAACAATGAGTTGTTTCTATGTTTAGAAGGAAAGATGAAGCCTGACAAAAAGGTTCTGGATGAAAGAATGAAGTTCAGCATTGTCAAACTGACATTGGGAGGAGAGTATGTCTATTTCATAGGAAAGAAAGCAAGGGACTTCTATGAAAAAAATCTTGTACCTAAAGTTAAGGACTCAAAGGTCATCAAAGGTCGATCAGCCTCAAAGGGAAAATACAGGGGAAAAGCAAGAGTTATCCTCAATGCAAAGAACATTGGAAAAATTAAGGAAGGCGAAGTCTTAGTTACTTACATGACATCTCCTGATTATACCATTGGAATGAAAAAAGCAGGTGCATTTGTCACCGATGAAGGCGGAATGACCTGCCATGCAGCAATTGTTGCAAGAGAATTAGGAAAACCCTGCGTCATAGGAACAAAGCATGGCACTAGAATTATCAAAGACGGTGACATGGTTGAAGTTGATGCTGATAAAGGAGTAGTTAGGCGATTGTGATGGAAAAACATACTAAAAAAATTTTAAAGCAAAATTGGGGTGATGATGATACTGTCAGTCATCGTGCTGTCAGGGGTGAAGGCACTTCTGCACCTGATGAATCTGAGATTAAGGTTTTTGAAAAGTATCTCAAGGAAGCAATAAACAATAAAAGCAAACCAAAAGCTTTGATTCTGGGAGCAACTCCTGAATTAAGGGATATTGCTATAGAGTATGGTTTAGAGACAGTAACTGTTGATATTTCTGAAAATCTCGCTATTGCTTTGACAAAGGCAATGAAACATAGAGATAGTCCTTTGAATAAAATTCTAATTGGTGACTGGCTTAATATGGACAATATTTTCGAGAAAGATTCTTTTGACGTTATTATGGGAGATGCGTCTCTTAACAATGTTCCTATAGAAAAATATGATGAGATAATGGGTATTTGCAAGTATTTACTAAAAAAAGGCGGTTTCTTCATTCACAGACAATTGGTTTATGATCCTTCTGTCAAGAATCAGAGTTATGATTCTCTAATTGAAAGACTCAACAAAAATGAACTTTCTTGTGTTGGTTTCATAGTTCAACTAGGTCTTTATACAAAGTTGAAGAAAGATTTCCTTGACAAAGAAAACAAGATGATATCTTGGAAGCATGCTACAGAAACTACTATAGATTCATTTAAGGATAAAGTAAGCAAATCTAAATGGGCACCTTTGTACAATCTTTGTTATACAGCTAAGGGTCTTAAAAGTGTCATACTCACCAGAGATGAACTAGAGGGTTATTTCAAGAAGTTCTTCGTCATTAAGAGAGTCAGTAGTAAATATGAAACTCCTCTTTCTAGAGATTTTCCTATTCATATGCTTGAAAAGAAGTAATTCTTACTGAAAAGTAGTAACAAAAACGAAAGATTTAAATATGATAAAAGCAGAACTAAAGTAAAATGCCTGAAAATAATCCTATAATGCAAGAAAGAGTTCAAGACGCATTTAAA
This sequence comes from archaeon, assembly GCA_043822105.1. Lineage (GTDB taxonomy): Archaea > Nanobdellota > Nanobdellia > Woesearchaeales. Next base: position 3,080 of record JBDRCD010000017.1, read on the forward strand.
GTATGGTCAGAGAAAGGAGACCAGATAATCACACCAGAAAATTTTTCTACAGAAGAAGAAATACAGAATGTAATTAATGGATTTGAAAGTCGGTATGAATTAACAAACGTAGTAAACAAGAGACTTGCTGCAGATGAGTTCGATGAGATTTTTGCAGGAACAAAACCACCCTATCATTACGGAAGAGCAGGCCATAACAACAGAACAATTCTAGAAAACAGAATAACTGCAATAGAAACAGCGGGACTTTCTCACCCAGAATGGTTTGAAACAGCTTTATTTGGATGGGGAATGGATGCAATATCAACAGTTCTCACAGTTTTAGGAAGGCAAGACGGAAGATTTATCCGAGGAAAAGTAATGTATGGTCATACAGCAAGCATTTTAGATACCCCAACAAAAAAAGGATGTGATTCAAATGGGAATGAAATTCTTTTAAACGATGTCGGATCTCAACCAGCACTTGTTGTTGATTTAAAAGATACAAAAAATCTAGAAAAAGCATTATCAGAACATTCTAATATTCTTGGAATAGATTTAGAGCCATTTGAGAACCCAACATTAGGACACACAGATGTCAGAGAGACAAGTAAACTTGCTCATAAATACGGAATACCTGTCATTGCAGACCTCACATTCACACCAACATTAATCAACCCATTCAGAATGGGTGCAGACATTGTTGTACACAGTGCAACAAAGTATTACAGCGGGGGAGGAGATCTGAGCGGAGGGTTTGCAATAATGCCAAATGAAATTGCAAAAGAGGTCAAATCATACCAGACAAGTAACGGGCGTGTAATGACTCACATAGATGCAGGAATGTATGTTCCTAGAGTTCCAAAAGTTCTAAATCGAATCATCACCCATTCAAAAAATGCAGCCAAATTAGCAAGAGAGCTTAACAACATTGATAAAATTGAAGTATTATACAAAGATATGGGCAATAAAACTAGAGACGGATTTGCAGGAGGAGTTATTTCATTTGTTTTCAAAGGAAATGAAAATGAAGCATACATAAAAGCACGAAAAATGGGAAACTACTTAGAAAACAACAAAAGAGAAGATATTAAACTCGCAGTAAGTCTTGGAGACAAAGAAACACTTGTTTTTCCTGAAGCTCTAGCTGGAAAAAGCTATTTAACTAAAACTAACGTCCCATTTGG
>JBDRCD010000018.1:0-18728 GCA_043822105.1 archaeon
TTTTGGTGGTACTGCTAGGTATTTTATTGGTTTTCCTATTTTCATTACTACGAATCCTTTTTTTTCTAGGCTTTCTAGTACGTCGTAGCTTCTGCTTCTTGGCACGTTTGCTATGTCGCTTAGCTCACCTGCTGTGCTAACCCCTCTGGAAAGAAGTGCTGTCCAGATCTTTGCTTCATAAGTGTTCAGACCAAAGTCCTTTATTTTTTTCAAAAAGTTTTGTTGAATTAACATATATAATCACCTTTAATTTGATTTCAGAACAGATAGGAATGTTATGTTGTTTTTAAACGTTTTGCTTTTTTGTTATTGTTCAGTAGTTATTTTTTTAGTTTTGATTTGAAAACACCTAACCCCTTAATTTCACATGGAACTTTGTTTTTTAAAACAAATTTTTTCTTTTTCAAATTATATAATTATTTTCAATATTGAAAGTAAATATATATAATTAAATAAAACAAAAGTTTTTTTATTGAAATGAAAAACTCCATATGAAATGAAGGTGTCAGTTCTATGTTTTGAAACACGTATTTTTTATAATATGTTATAAGGCAACTAAATATTTATAAACCTTTGTTTCCTCTGGAAATTTTATGGAGGAGAAAAAATTAGGAAAATTTTTTAAGAACTATCTTGAAAAAGAATCTCTTTTTCTTGATAAGAGTGTTTTACAGGCATCTTTCATGCCTGAAAGCATACAGCATAGAGATTTTCAAATAGAACAAATTGCAAGTATTTTGGCTCCAACATTGAAAGGAGAATTACCTTCCAATCTTTTTATTTATGGAAAAACAGGTACAGGAAAAACTTTGTCTGTAAAATATGTTGTTAATCAATTGAAAAAAATTGCAGGAGAACAGAAAGCAGACATAGAATTTTTGTATTTGAACTGTAAACTTAAGAAAATTGCAGATACAGAATATAGACTTATAGCACAATTGGCAAGGCATTTTGGAAAAGCAATTCCTCCAACAGGCCTTCCAACAGATGAAGTTTACAATGTATTTTTTAAGGCACTGGACGAGGAAAAAAAGCCAATAATTATAATTTTAGATGAAATAGATCAACTGGTGAAAAAAACAGGTGATGAATTGATTTATAATCTAACAAGAATTAGTTCTGAATTAAAATATTCTTCAGTTACAATAATAGGTATAAGCAACGATTTAACGTTTGTAAACACGCTTGATCCGAGAGTCAAATCCTCTCTGAGCGAAGAAGAAGTGTTATTTCCTCCATACAATGCGATACAAATACAAGAAATATTGAAAGCAAGAATAAAAAAAGCTTTCAGAAAAGATGTTTTAGAAGAAGGAGTTGTTGAGAAATGTGCTGCATTTGCAGCAAGAGATCATGGAGATGCAAGAAGAGCTTTAGAACTGTTAAGAGTTTCAGCTGAACTCGCAGAACGAAAAGATCAAAAAACTATCAAAATAGAAAATATTGATGAGGCAGAAGATAAAATAGAAAAAGACAGGGTTTTAGAGCTGGTTAAAACACAACCTAAGCAATTTCAAGTGGTTTTGTATGTTATTGCTCTGAAGAAAACAGCGGAAAATGAAAAAGTTTTCACAGGAGATATATATGATTTTTACAAAAAGATTTGCAATAAAATAAATTTAAGACCTCTGACACAAAGAAGGGTTTCAGATATAATCGCTGAACTAGATATGCTAGGAATAATAGAAGGAAGAGTTATGTCAAAAGGAAGATATGGGAGAACAAGAGAAATATCCTTATCAGTTCCCATGAGTATTCAACCTAAATTAATGCAAATACTTGAAACAGAACTGGAACTGGAAAGAAAAAATGAATCATTCTGAAAAAATAAATTCTCTTTTAGAGAAAGGAATATTGATAAGCCCTGATTTTTTAGAAAAAAAAGATTCTGCAAACCCTAAAATAAAAAACGTGTCTGCTTTGCAAAATGATTTAGACAAAGATGCAAAAGTCAGAGTGATAAAAAATTATACTAAACCTTCTAAAAAAAGAGTTGTTGCAGATTTCGTAAATTTTTTTACAGCAAGATTTAAGTCTTTGGAAAAAATGATAAAAATCAGACCTGAAATGAAAGGTTTAGTTTCTATAGGTAAATTAAAATTGAAAACAGAAAAAGATAGTGTTTCAGTAATAGGTATGATTAGAGAAAAAACCATAACTAAAAATAACAACATAATACTAAAAGTTGAAGATTTGTCGGGGCAAACAAACGTGCTAATTCATAAGAACAATGCAGATTATTATGACATTGGAAAAGATTTGGTTTTGGATGAAGTTATAGGTGTTGTTGGTTCTTTGGGACAAAACATAATTTTTGCAAACTTAATAGTTTTTCCAGATGTTTCTTTGAATAAAGAATTCAAAAAAGGACCTAAAGAGCATTATGCAGTTTTCATAAGCGATATGCATGTAGGTTCAACTTTTTTCTTAAGAAAAGAATTTGAGAAATTTATATCTTGGATAAATGGTGATTTGGGAACAAAGGAACAACGAGAAACTGCCAAAAAAACAAAATATGTTTTTATAACAGGAGATTTGGTTGAAGGAGTTAGTGTTTATCCGGGGCAGGAAGAAAATCTGGAAACAAAAGATATAATATTACAATATGAAGATTTGGCACAATATTTAAGAAAAATTCCTTCTGACAAAAAACTAATTATTTGTTCAGGAAATCATGATGCAGGAAGAATTGCTGAGCCTCAACCTCCTGTTCATAAAGATTTTGCAAAAGCAATATGGGATCTTCCCAATGTAATGATTCTAAGTAACCCGTCCATGGTTAACATAGACAGTGATGAAGATTTTTCAGGATTGGATGTGCTGCTATATCATGGTTATTCTTTAATATATTATGCTAATAATGTTCCTTCCATTAGAGCGGCAGGCGGCCAAAAAAAGGCAGATTTAATCATGAAATTTTTGCTTCAAAAAAGACATCTTGCGCCAACTCACGAATCAAACATGTATATTCCTGATGCAGAAGAGGATCCTTTGGTGATTGACAGAGTTCCTGATGTTTTTGTAACAGGACACATACACAGAGCAACAGCGGCTCAATATAGAAATATAACTTTGTTAAACACTTCCTGTTGGGGTGCAGTTACTGAAGATCAAGAGAAAAGAGGCCTTGAGCCTCAACCGGCAAGAACGTTTGTTCTAAATATTCAAACAAGAAAAGTTAGTATAATAAATTTTTTAGGAACATAAAAATGATGTATTCAAAAGAAATGGGTGACTATTTTCAAACCTTAAAAAAAGATTGTTTTAAAGTTTATGATGTTGCCAAAGAAGCCAGAAAAAAAGGATATGATCCTTCAACAAATGTAGAAGTAACTCTTGCAGAAACAATGGCTGAAAGAGTTATTGGACTGATGATAGTTGTTGCACCTCAGCTTAAAGATAAAGGCGCTGAAAAAAGAATTGAAGAGCTGGAGAAAGAATATGGTGTTTTAGATACTAGGGTTGCTTTAAAAATAGCGGAAGAAGTAGCTCAGGAAAAATTCTGTAAATTTGAAGATCAAAGAGAAGCTCTTGAAGTAGGAATAAGGACAGGATTTACATACGTAACTCTAGGTGTTGTTAGTAGTCCATTGGAAGGATTTACAAAATTAGAATTTAAAGATAGAAATGACGGTGGAGGAAAATACTTTTGTTTATATTATTCAGGACCTATAAGAAATGCAGGAGGTACTGCTGCGGCCTGGTCTGTTATAATTGCAGATTATCTTAGAAAAAAATTTGGGTTTAAAGAATATGATCCGACAGAAAAAGAAATTAAAAGATGCGCTGCAGAATTAGAAGATTATCATGAATTTATAACGAATCTTCAGTATTTTCCTTCCAAAGAAGAATCTGATTTTTTAATGGAACATATTCCTGTCGAAATATCAGGTGATCCTTCTGAAAAATATGAAATTTCCAATGTTAACTATAAAGATTTGCCAAGAGTAAACACCAATATTCTGAGAAGTGGATATTGTCTGATTCACAGTAGTTGTATTCCATTAAAAGCGCCTAAGCTATGGGCGAAAATGAATAAGTGGATGGAAGAATTTGGTCTTGAGCAATGGGGCTTTTTAGAAGAATTTTTAAAACTTCAAAAGAAATCAAAAGCTCTTGGGAAAGGAGACAAAAAAGGAAAAATATCTCCTGATTACACTTACATAAAGGATTTGGTTGCAGGAAGACCAGTACTTGCACACCCTATGGTTGCAGGAGGATTTAGATTAAGATATGGTCGTTCCAGAGCATCAGGCTATTCAGGGCAGGCAGTTCATCCTGCAACAATGCGCATTCTTAATAACTATTTAGCCACAGGAACTCAATTAAAGGTTGAAAGACCTGGAAAAGCAGCTGCCTACACAGTATGTGATACAATTGATGGTCCGATTGTAAAATTAAAGAATGGAAACGTAGTTTTCCTCGAAACAGAATCCCTTGCAAAAAAATACGTCAAGGACATAAAAACAATATTGTTTTTAGGAGATGTTTTGATTAGTTACGGAGATTTTTTTGACAGAGCACACACTCTTGTGCCGTCTGGTTACTGTCAAGAATTCTGGATTTTAGAACTTGAAAAAGCTATAACAGATTATTTTGGAACATTTAATTTTGAAAAAATCAATGAGCTAATTAAAGTTTCCAATGAAGAATTGAAAAATCTTTTTGAAAAGCCGATGACCACAAAGATATCGATTGATTTGGCTTTAGAATTTTCCAAAATATTTGACATTCCTCTTCATCCTTTTTACACTTTTTACTGGTCTGTTATAACCATTGACCAAATGAGCAAATTACTTCATTGGTTTAAAATCTTTGAACTCAGAGATAATAAGATAGTTTTAAGAAACTCAGATGAAAAAGAAATTCTTGAACTGCTAGGCATACCTCATTCTCTTGTAAATAATGAATTTGTTGTTATGGAAGAGAGCATAGGTAAAGCATTTCTAGCACAATTAGGAGTAATTAACTCTGAAGACATAAACAAAATTCAGGAAGAGATAAGTAAGGGTGAAATCACAAAAACAATGGCTTTGATAAAGAAATTTTCTTTAGTTAAAGTAAGAGATAAATCAGGAATTTTTATTGGTGCAAGAATGGGGAGACCTGAAAAAGCAAAGATGAGAAAAATGGTTGGTTCTCCTCACGGATTATTTCCAATTGGTGCAGAAGGCGGAAAATTCAGATCTTTTCAGGCGGCTTTAGAAGCAGGCAAAGTAAAGGCGGATTTTGCAAACTTTTTTTGTGTTAGTTGCAATAAAGATGCGCTTTTCCCAAGATGCTACGAATGTGAAAAGATTGCTGAAAGAAGAGAAGGGTTTGAAACAAAAGAAATAGACATAAGAAACCTTTTCCAGGTTTCTTTGAAAAAACTTAATACACAAATATTTCCAGATTTAATCAAAGGAATTAGGGGAACTTTCAATCCAGACCATATTCCTGAACATTTAACCAAAGCAATTTTAAGAGCAAAACATTCTGTTCACGTTAACAAAGATGGAACTACTCGTTATGATGCTTCAGAACTTGCAATAACACATTTTAAACCTAAAGAAATAGCTGTTTCGGTTGAAATTCTAAAAAAATTAGGTTATGAAAAAGATTTTAAGGGTGAACTTCTGGAAAATGAAAATCAAATATTAGAATTAAAACCACAGGATGTAATTTTACCTTGTTCGCCGGATTCACCAAACGAACCTGCCGATGAAGTTCTTTTCAAAACATCGAAGTTTTTGGATGATCTTTTAGTGGGTCTTTATGGTTTGAAACCATTTTACAAATTAAAGTCAAAAAAAGATTTAGTGGGACACTACATTGTCGGTTTGGCACCCCATACTTCTGCAGGAATTCTTGGAAGAATAATAGGATTTTCAAAAACCCAAGGATTCTTTGCTCATCCAATGTTTCATGCTGCTATGAGAAGAGATGTGGATGGAGATGAATCCTGTATGTTTTTGTTGATGGACGCGTTTCTTAACTTTTCTCAGAAATATTTACCTTCATCCAGAGGAAGCACAATGGATGCACCACTTGTATTAACATATTTTTTGAATCCTTCGGAAGTTGACGACATGGTTTTTCATGTAGATATAGCTTTCAAATATCCTTTGAAATTTTATATGGCTGCCCTGCAGTATAAAATGCCTTGGGAAGTAAATATAAAGCAGATAGGGGATTTTCTTAACACACCTCAACAGTATGAGTCATATGGTTTCACTCATTCCACAGACGATTTAAACGCAGGGGTTCTTTGTTCTGCCTATAAAACACTGCCAAGCATGGAAGATAAGCTTAAAGGTCAAATGGATTTGGCTGAAAAAATTAGGGCCGTTGATGAGGTAGACGTTGCAAGACTCGTAATTGAAAAACATTTTTTAAGGGATGTGAAAGGTAATTTGAGAAAATTTTCTTCACAAAAATTTAGGTGTGTGAATTGCAACGAAAAATATCGAAGACCTCCTTTGATAGGTAAATGTATTGAATGTGGTGGAAAAATAATATTTACAGTTTCTGAGGGATCTGTTTTAAAGTATTTGGATCCGAGCATCAGTCTTGCAAGCAAATATAAGGTTTCTGCATATTTGATACAGTCTTTGGAGCTTACCAAAAGAAGAATTGAAGATGTGTTTGGAAAAAATCCTGAGAAACAGGAAGGGCTTGGTAAATGGTTTGATTAACTAACCTCTCAAAATCGTGCTTTGAGCGTAGGGTACACCATCTATTTCAGAAACATTATCTACTAATCCTTCTTTTTTCAAAAGAGAAACTATTTTTTCTCCCACAACATTAAGATGTTTAACTTGTTTTATCATTTTAAGAACTTCTTCTTCACTTTTAATTTCGCCTTTGTAAAAACTAGATGTTAAATCTAAAATTTTATTTTCTTCTTCTATTTTTTTCCCAAATAATTCTTCATCAACTATTGCAAGCAATGTATTCGTCGGGTCTGCTTTGTGTTTTTTTACTATGTACATTTTATATTTTTGCATAAAAGGAATGTTTTGCTCCACAGGCTTGGCACTTTAGATAATATATTCCTGATTCTTTCGATAGTTTTGTATCTGGTTTTCCGCACTCTTTACACAGAACAAATGTTTCAACATATTGTGTGATTTTTTCATTGATTTTGGAAGCAGATAATTTTGTTCCAAATATTAATGCATTTTTTCTTATGTCTCCAGGCGTTGCAAGTTCTTTTAGAACATATTTTAAAAGGTGCTCTGATTTTCGCTGTAGAGTTTTTGCAATTTCACTAAAATTGCTTACAACAGTTTTATTTCCTTCTATGTGTCCTCTTACTTTTGGAATGTTGAATCTTTCTGTTTCAGAAGAAATATCAGGTAAATTTTTCTTTCCTTCTTTTAACATTTTTTCGTAATTCATGTTTAAAAAGAATTCTGAACCGTATTTAAAGCTTTTCTATTTAGAAAAATTTTTAAACTTACTTGTCGAAAAAACATCATGGTTTTAGAATCCTTAACAACTCCTTTCAAAGCAGAAAACAGACCGGGAATTTTAGTTTTGTGGGGTTTTGTTTATTCTTCTGCAGCAATAGGTCTTGGTCTTTGGATATTTAGATCATATTCTAGTTTAATAATGGTTTTCTTAACGGTTATGGCCTGTTTGCCTCTACTTTATAACACCATGAAGATGGAAGAGGAAAAAGACCTGCAGGATATGGGTGAACGTTGGTTGTTGAAAGAGCACGGAAAAGCATTAATAGTTTTTATGGCCTTGTTTTTAGGCATTACTCTGGCCTGCACTTTATGGTATGTTGTTCTGCCTTCAGAAACAGTGAATGTTCTTTTTGAAACACAAATAGCCACCATTCAAGGAATAAATCCAGGAGTTTCAGGAAATGCAATTGAAGGGTTTAACTCATTCACAAGAATTTTTTTAAATAACATTAAAGTTTTGATATTCTGTATTTTATTTTCTTTTATTTATGGTTCGGGTGCAATCTTTATTTTAACATGGAATGCTTCTGTCATCGGAACTGCCATGGGTAATTTTATCAGATCTAATTTAACATACTATTCAAGTTTGTTTGGTTTTGATAAATTCGCACAGTATTTTCAAGTAATATCTATAGGGTTGTTGAAATATGTTGTTCATGGTGTTCCTGAAATTCTTGCATATTTTGTTGGAGGTCTTGCAGGAGGAATAATTTCTGTTGCAGTTATAAGACATGATTTTGGTACAAGAAAATTTGAACACATTCTTTTAGATTCTGCAGATTTGGTTTTGATAAGTATATTGTTGTTGCTTGTTGCAGGAGTTTTAGAGGTGTGGGTTTCTCATGCTATTTTTGGCTAAATAGTTTTTACAACACCTGGTTTTATTTCAAATATTTCTCCCTGTTCTATTAGAATATTTATGACGTTGTTGGTTTCGTTTGAATTGAAAAAAGCAATTACATCAGTTATTTTTACTCCTTGACCTGTATCCAGTTCAGTTATTTTTTTCATCACAGATTCGGCCAGGGTTCCTGATATGTCAGAAACATTTTTCTCTTCAAAAATAATTTCTTCTTCAACAGGTGTTTTTGATGCATTGTTCTTAAGTTCTTCTGCTCGAAATTTAATCCACGATAAATTTTCTATTTTTTTTATTATTTCAGGAACAAGAAATATTTGTTCATTGTAAACTCTTGGTTTTCCAATAACCAAAACAACATCACCTAATTTTTTCCCTGAAAAAATATTTTCTTCTTCAAAAGATCTCAGTTGTATGGCTCCTGTTCCATCGTCGATTAGAAAAGAATTTTCTTCGGTCGAAACAATTGTTCCCAAAATATTTGCTCTTGAAACTTTTCCGACAATTGTTTCAAAATAATTAGGATCCCAACCCTCTCTTTTGACATATCTTCCTTTAAGTATGTCTTTGATTCGGCATTTCTTGGCTGTTTGTCTTCGGATGGATGCCATTTTTCAGAATTATATTTTTGAAATTAGTCCGTGTCTTGGGCTGAATATGTCTCCTGATCTTTTTAATCTTTCAATAACATCTTCTACTGTTTTTGAATCAATATTTTTTATTTCTGCTTCTCTTATAATATCTTCAACAGGAATTGTTTTTCCTATTGCCTTTTCAAGTTCGTTAATAACTTCTCTCACGATTGCTATATGTGATCTTTCACTGGCAGCAATACCTGTGCTGATTCTGTCTATGTCAATTTTTCCTGTTTCTGGATCAAGTCCGATTTGTGTCAGACAAAAATTAACAAGTGCAGTGGCTCTGTCTGCATCTTTTTTAGTGACCTTATCAGATAATCTTGTTTTGGCAGATGCTTCTGCGAGTCTTACAAGACCTTCAAGCTGCCTTGGAGATATTGGAATTGTCATAATTCCTTCTTCTGAGGAAGCAGTGTTTCTCATTTGAACATAGAAATTTTTAATGGTATCTAGAGCAACGGTGGTCAAAATAGGTTTTATATTTTGTCGTGCATAGGCAACGTATTTTTTTATGAACTCAACATCAATTTCAGGTTTCATTATTTCTTGATTTTTATGAAGTGAAAGTATGAATGATGCCATTTTTTCATCTCTTACTGAATCAGGCATATCTTTTATTGGAAATATCAGGTCGAATCTGTTGATAAGTGTTGAAGGTAAATTGATTTGCTTTGCAAGCATTTCGTATGGGTCGAATCTTCCAAATTTTGGGTTTGCAGCAGCAAGTACAGTTGTCTCAGCCCTAAGTGTTGCCTGAATGTTTGCTTTGGATATGGTTATGGTTTGTTGTTCCAATGCTTCATGCATTGCACTTCTATCTTCTGGAGTCATCTTGTCCAACTCATCTATGCAACATATCCCTTTGTTTGTAAGAACAAGAGCTCCTGCTTCGAGAGCATAGCCTCTTAGGAATTCATCTTTTACAACAGATGCTGTAAGTCCTGCTCCAGATGCTCCCTTACCACTTATATATCTTGCTTTTGGAGCTATTTTACTAATTCTTTTAAGCAGCTGGCTCTTTCCCGAACCAGGATCCCCAATTAATAAAACATGCATATCTCCTCTAGTGGTTATTCCTTCATCTTTTACTTTTTTCATACCCCCCATCAGCTGGAGAAGAAGAGCTTCTTTGACTCTTTCGTGTCCAAATATTGTTGGTGCAATTGATGCAACTAATTTTTCGTATACTTTTGGGTCTTGGCTGAGTTTAATTATTTCTTTTATTTCTTCTTTGGAAATATCTATTTCTGTAAAATCTTCCTGTACTGGTTCCAGATAGTTTGTTTCTATCATCAAATCAAACCTTGTTGAAAGTCCACCCGAGGCCAAAATTATTGGAACTTCTTTTATTTCTCCGACTATTCTCAGTTTGCTTCCAGGATTGGTTTTCTTTTCAGAAATTGGGGAAACCAAATCTTTTTTTAGAAAAACATTAACTCTTTTTGGTTGTTCTCCACCAGTAAGTTCTTCAGGCGCCTCTTCGAGAACCAGTTTTTGTGCGTCAACAAGCTCCTTATTGATAAGTCTAAATTTTCCTTTTCTTCCGCAGGAACATCTGCTTGGTTCTTTGAATTTGCTGTCTATTTGCAGAATATTTATTAGATTTCCGCAGCTTGGGCATTCAAATTTTGCACTTGTTACCTGTGGTCTCACATCAGATTTTTGTCTGACTATTCCGTCAACCTGAATAAATTTATTGAGGTGTTTGCTTCTTATATCCCTGATTCTTATGTTGTGTGCAGCAGGAATGTTGTGTATTCTTATTGCAATATCTTTGTCTTCGTCTTCACCGATTACTTTTTTTGCAGCCATCTCTGCTACTTTTATTATTTCTTCAGGTGTTTCAAGAAGGTTTTCTGCAATTTCAGGATTAAATTTTGACAAATCTCTAAAGTCGATTACCAGAAGATTTTTTCCTTTTTGAACATTTTCTAAAAGTGCATTGTGATAACTAGCTTCTATAAACTCCTGAAATTTGTTTATCTGTTCGGCTATGTCCATTCTACTTTACTTTTTTTAGGATTTCAATCAGTTTATCCAGTGCAACATGCACTTCCTCTTCTGATTTTGTTCCTGTACATACGACTTTTCCGTTGCTGAATAGCAGGAATGTTGCTTTTGCTTCCATTAGTTTGAATACAAGTCCTGGAAATTGTTCTGGTTCGTATTCTGTGTTATCTAACTTCATTGCAAGGACGTTTAGGTTCAAATCCATACCTATGCTTCCACTTGCAACAATGTTTTGAATCTTGATTACAGGTTTGATTTTTATCTTTATATTGATTTTCTCTAGACTTTCGATGATTTTCTGGATTGACTGTTCAACCTTTTCCATGCTTCTGGCGCCTGTGCATACGACTTTTCCAGAGCTGAAAATAAGTGCAGATGTTTTTGGATCCTTTATTCTGATTACAAGTCCTGGAAATTGTTCAGGATTATACTCTGTGTTGCTTAGAACCGCAGCCATTTTTTCAAGAGGTATGTCGTGCTCCAGACTGGTTGATACAACAATATTTACAACTTCTATAGATACTTTTTTTTCCATTTTAATTTCCCCCAATTTTTTTGAAATAACTATTTTATTTATAAATGAAAATAAGGTTTCATTTATAAAGGCTTTCGTTATTCATTATAATCTTTAGAACATCTAAGCCTCCTTTGTTTCCTATGGAACTTTAGGAAGGAAAAAAATAATTAAAATCAAAAATTTTTCTGAATCTCATGGCCAGTTTAGGATATTGACTTAACCAGGAATGCAGGTGTTGTGAATAGCAATAGGTGCAAATACACATTTGGTTACCGCATAGAATGCAGTCTGTTTCTCCGGAATTAAAGTTAATTTCGAACGTTTTATTCTTTAACTCGTTTATTAATTCCGGTTTGTTTTCAAATAGCCAGACTTCTACTTCTTTTTCCATACAGTCTACACAAACAGGGTTGGTCACAACCTGGTTGCACACTATGCATTCACTCATTTCTAACACCTCCTAGTGTTTTTTTGCTAAGTGTGTTTTAACCAGGTTCATCACAATTTCTTTAGAAGGTTGTTGTCAAAGATTTTGTTTCAGAACCCGGTTAAGACACGAGCTCTCAACAAATCTTTGGCTTAATATCGAACAGACATTCGACTAACCTAAATGTAAACATATCCCAATTATGGTTAGTCATAGCCATTGTTTGTTTCAAAATGGAAAGGAATATTTAAATGTTTTTGCATTTTTTAGTCCTATAGGAATTAGATTTATAAAACAAAGAGCTTTTTGTTGTTGTATGAAGATATTTATTGAGAAGGATAAAAAGAATATTGAAAAAAAATTCTCAGGTAAAGTTAGTTCTTTGTTGAAGACCTTAAAAATTAATTCAGACACTGTTTTAGTGGTCAAAAACGGAGAACTTATTACTGAAGAAGACTCTGTTAAAGATTCTGACATGGTTAAAATTTTAAGTGTCATTTCAGGTGGGTAGATGATTTGTTCTAAATGCAAGGAAAGAGCAGTTTTTCTAGAGCCAAAACTCTGTAAGAAACATTTTATTTCTTATTTTGAAAAGAAAGTTTCAGATACAATTAAAAGATTTAAGTTGGTTGATAAAAAAGATAAAATAGTCGTTGCCTGTTCAGGTGGTAAAGATTCAACGACAATTCTTTATCTTTTGAAAAAGTTTCATGGAAAAGTTACTGCTCTTGCAATTGATGAAGGCATAAGTGGTTATAGAGATCAAACATTGGTAGACCTGAAAAAGTTTTGCAAGAAGGAAAACGTTGAATTGAAAGTTTATTCTTTTAAAGATGAGTTTGGAAGAACTCTTGATTCGATGTTGAAACAGAGAGATCATCCTTGCTCTGTTTGTGGAACCTTTAGGAGATATCTTTTGAACAAGTATGCAAAGAGCTTTGATAAAATCGCGACAGGACATAACATGGATGATGAGGCACAGGCGGTTCTTATGAACATTGCAAAGGGAAACACAAATCTTTTGTGGCGGTCCATGCCTATCACTCCAAAGAAAAAAGGTTTTGTTCAGAGAATAAAACCGCTTTATTTCTGTTCTGAAAAAGAAGTTGCAGCCTATGCTCTTTTGAAAGGTTTTAATGTTGGGTTTACAGAGTGTCCATACATCGATGAATCTTTTAGAAATCAGGTAAGGAATGGTCTTAATGAAGAAGAAAGTAGAAATCCCGGAACAAAAAGAAATATTTTGGAAAAACATCTTGAATTGCTGAAAGCCGTAAAGTTAGAAGCCAAAGGATTTCAGTACTGTGAGAAATGTGGTGAACCATCTCAAGGAAAGATTTGTAAAGTATGCATTCTTTCAAAAAGCTTTAAATAAATGGACGAGTTAGTGTTAATATGTTTATCGACATAGCAATTCCTTCTGGAAATGAAGAAGAATTTATTGAAAAAGCCAAAGCCTTAGGTACAAATGGATTGATATTTCTCTATGAAAAAGACGATAAAAAAAATCTGGAAAAAATTAAAAAACTAACTTCTAAAGATTTTAAGGTTTTTTCGGCTGTCATTGACAAAATGAGTCCGAAATATGATTTTATTTTTTCAAAGGGAGAAAGACAATACTTCGAAAACAAGAAAATTGATGTAATTTTTAATTTGGAAAATAATTTCAAAAAAGACAAGCACCACTATAGAAATTCGGGGTTGAATCAGGTTCTTTGTTCTCTGGCCAAAGAAAATAAAATTACTTTAGGATTTAATTTTAACTTGATTTTGAAATCAGAGGACAGCGAGATGATGGTGGGCAGGATGAAACAAAATGTTCATATGAGCAAAAAGTACAAAGTAAAAATGTTAATAGCGAGTTTTGCAAAGAAACCGGCCGAGTTGAGATACTGGTCTGACCTGATTTCTTTCGGAATAATTCTTGGAATGAATCCGAAAATTGCAAAAGACGCTGTTCTGAATAGAAAAGTATAAATAATAAAGACTCTAGATACAAACACATGAGAGGGAGAAGAGGGTTACTCATTCTAGTGATTTTTATAATTCTAAGTATTTCTGTGAGTGCAGATAAAGATAGCTGCAATGATGAAGGTGGTGTTTGGTGTTCTAACTTAGATCAAAAATGTGCAAGATATGAATATATAACTCAAACAGATAATGATATAACCTGTCAAATCAGTGAAGATCAAGAAGTGAATTTTGAGGAAGGAGGGTTTAAAACAATATTTTTTGATACTTTAGAATTTACAAGTACTGCAACACTTAACTTTATAACCAATGATGCATTGAATGAAGTAGGTGCGTCTGTTGGTGGTAATGGTGGACCTGCTGAAGACCATGGTGGTGATGGTGGTAAAGGTGGTAATGGTGGAGCAAAGCTTTCTGTTGGTATCATAGGCGAAAAAGGACAAAGATCTACAGGAGGTTCGCCTGGAACGCCACCTAAATATGCAGGTGCAGAAGTTTATTTGATAGTTGAAAGTATGATTATACCTTCTTCAGGAGCAACCATATCTGTGAATGGAGTTGGAGAGAAAGGTTATATGGAAGGAGGTGATGGATGGCTTAAAACCGTAGGCAATAATGAAGGTGGTGGTGGTGGCGGTGGAGCTGGTGCATCAGGAGCAGGAATTATTTACATGTATATTGATACTTTATCTGGAGATGGAGATTTTTTTATTGAAGCCATAGGTGGTAAAGGCGGTAAAGGAGGTCATGGAAAAAATGATGGCGCCGGTAATGATGATGGCGGTGGCGGTGGAGCCGGTGGTGGCGGTGACGGTGGAGATATCCACGTTTTTGTAAAGACTGATTTAACTTCTTTGACTGAAGATAATTTTGATTTTTCAGGAGGTGCTTCTGGTGTCAGAGGGACAGCTGCATCAGGTGGAACTGATGGTTATAAAGCAAGTGACAGTGCAGACGGAACAATAAAAAAGATTTACACAAACCAAGATGAATGGAATGAATTCATCAAAAATTTAGTGGTTTTAAAAGAGTCTGATTTTGGTGTTGATTCTTGTTCTGATAAATTTGATAATGACGGTGATGGAAGAATCGATATGAAGGATGGTGATTGTTTTAATATGGAAACAGAAAATCCTTCAGGGACCTGTCCTGATAATCAGCAGGATTTTGTTGGAAAAGCAACTATGACTCCAGAAGAAGCATCTGCTTCGGATGGCTTTGATGGTTGTTGCGGTGATGATTTTGTTGTTGGTTGTAAAAATAAAGGTGATCCTGTGACCATTAATTGTGCAGATGAGAATCCTTGTCCTGCAGAATGTTCGCCTGACTTTGCTAATTGTCAGGAAAGATTAGATGATTGTAATGATGATTGTGATGGAGATTGTTGGAGAATTTCTGATGATGATAGACAAGATGATTGTGAGAGCGATGAACGTAGATGCGAAGATGATTGTGATGAGGATTATGATAGCTGTGTTAGTTCATCAAGTGGTTGTTCTGGTCAAATGACTTTTGATTGTAACAAAGTTTTATCAGAATCAGATTGTACAGACTTGGCTCCAAAATATAATTGTGAATGGAAAACTTTAGAAGACATCGAAAGTTTCAATGAACTTGGAGATTTATTTTACTTCGATTCAACTTCAAAGTTCTACTGCAGTAAAGATTATAATGAAGATGAAGGTGGTAGAGTTGATGATTTAATATCTGGTGATTGGAAGTGGTGGGATGCCGAAGTAGGTGCATATAAAATTCATAGAATAAAGTTTGGTGTTGAAAATGAAGTCATTACAGATTCCCCTCCTGATCCAAGTGTAGATACTGATGGTGATGGTATAATTGATAGTTCAGATAATTGTAGATTGGTTGACAATCCTAATCAAGCAGATACTGATGGTGATGGTGTTGGTGATGTTTGTGATAGAGTATGCGATCCAACAACCTGCAATGATAATCCTAATTGGTGCGGAGTTCATTCAGATGGTTGTAGTGGAACTATTACTTGTAAAGCAAACTGTGGATATGAAAAAAGTATAGGAACAATACCTTGTCCTGCTTCAGGATCTTGTGTGGCGATGCAATGACTAAAAAAACAATTATGGGAAAGAGGATGATTGTTCTGCTTCTTGTAGTTGTTTTTATGTTGTCTTTGGCTAACTTTTCTTTTGGAGCAAATACGCTTCCTAATTGTAATTGTGATTCAGATGAGGATTGTGATACATCAACTCAGTTTTGTGATACAAATGATGGTTCTGATACAAAATGTTCTGTAGAACTCGCTGACGAAGGGAATGGTATTTGCAGGTCAACTGGAGGTAGTGATGGTACAGGAGAGGACAACGGTGATGGCAACAGTGATGGAATTGATGGTTTGCTTCCAGGAACCGTTGATGTTGTCAGCAACGGTGAAGAATGGTTTGTTTGCGCTGCAGCTTTAGAAAACGAACCTTTTACAGAAGCACAAGGTGTTAACTATGTGGCTGAGGGTGCTCTGTTAAGTATTCCTGTTGGTAGTCTGCCTGCAGATAATTGTTTAGAGTTATTCAATCAATTATATGCATCTGCACTTCCAGATTATAGAACAGAGTTTACTAATTGCCAGGATCAGGGTAATGATGGACAATGGTGTTGTAATGAAGCATCAATTGCTGCAGATGAAGAAAATCCTACAGAACGGTGTTTAGATCAGTGTTTTATTGCTAATAATATTCCTCTTTCGGCCAGAGACAATCTATGTGAAACTCTTGGTATAAATTGTGAAGGTGCAGGAGGAGCTGGAACCAGTGAAGAAGTGTCTAAAGCAGATTGTGGAACCTATCTTTCTTGCTTTACAGGTTTGCCTTTTGGACCAGGCATTCAATGTGTTGGTAATGATAGAGAGTTTTGTAAAGCAGCAGATAATGAATTCTGTTCAAATGGAGTTGTTGTTGCATCTTCGAATGCCGAAGATGGTGTGTGCTGTTTAGGTGAAAACGCCGAATGTATTGTTATTGAAGATGAAGAACAATCCTGTACTGCACTTGGTGGAGAACTTTGTGCAGATCCTTCTCATTGTCTTGTTGATGCGCCCGAAAGTATGCCTAATTGTTGTTTGGGCGGTTCATGTATAGGTTATGAAGAAGTAGAACCTCTTGATGAAAGTCAAAGTTTCATATGCTATGCAGATCAGAAGAACAGCAAATTTGGAGAGTGTTGCTTTGATAATAAATGTTATAATTCAGATTTACTTGGAGCTGCGTTTGGTACAGGAGTTGCTCTGCACACAATAAAATCCTATGATTATTTTGATGGTGACACAGAAGATACAAAATTTTACACAGATAAAGTAATGGTCAACTCAAAGGTTGGCAAAGATGAAAAAATAACAATATATCTGTCCTATGCTTTCAGCGATTGGAATGATTTTGAATATTTAGAATTTATATTTGCTTCAAATGATATTAATGCTTTTCATGAAATAAAACTCCAATATACCGATAATTCAACGTCTTCTTCAGCAGATTTTTACACCCATTTTTCTCACAAATTAAAAAACAACACTAGGTGGAATTATGTTGTTGTTCCTTTAAGCGCTTTTTCAATTCCAGAATCAAAAAAAGTTAGTAAAATAATAATTACATTGAAAGATTATGCTAAAGGCAGCACTGGATTGTATGCCGCCTATGATAATTTTATGCTGAGAGAAACAGGTAATTCCGATAAAACTAACACCGAGAACCAATATTGTTCAGGAGGTCTTGGAACATGGATACCTCAGTTGGACCCAGAAGACGCAGCAGATACAACAGCATATAGAATTGCTTGCAATTCACAGATGGCTTTCACATGGACAGGCAGTCAGTGTTGTGGAGATGATACAAGACCTGAAGGTGGTGAAGAAAACTTTGAAGATAGTTTACACGGTTGTTTTGAAGGAGTAACTGTTCTTGATGATCAAATTTTGGCAAATGCGACAAATGCAGAAGGAGAAAATAAAATAAACAAATACCTTCTTTTTTATGAAGAACAATTTCATGCGTGTGGCGATGATGCAAAGGGAAATTCCTTTATGTCACTTTTAACATCAAATTCTGAAACAGGCAATGGTAATTATCTTGTTTCAAACCAAGTAGATTATTTCTCTGTTGTTGGTTCATGGTATTGTTCGCCAGAAGGTTGGGAACTTCTTTCAAATGCTAAGAGAATGAGAATACTGGCTTCTAAACTTAAATTCATGGGTGGAAATGATTATACTTTGCATTGTGGTGAGAAAACAGCAGAAGGAGTAATTCCTTATGTTATGAACCTTGACTCTTCAAGTAACACCGCTGAAATAGATGGAATTTGTGTGCTGCAAAAAGGCGATGATGTTACAATCGGTGTTGCAGTTGATAAAGATAATGTTGATCCATATATCAATGATGACATAAGATTAATCTATCATGAATTAAATGATGAAGATTCAGGTGATTTTAACACTCCTTATGATTGTTCATCCCTGGAGGGAGACCCTAGCCCAGATAATTTTTTCCAACAGTGTGTAGTACAAGGAAAAGAACTAAGACTTAATTACAATCCTGACTTTGGAGTTTTATTATTGCAGTTTGAAGAAAGACCAGATACTTTTTTAAAGTTCATGAAAAGCATGTGGACTCAAATAAAAGAGTTCTTTTCAGGGCTGTTTAGCAATGAAGATTCTGTTGATCCTTACACAGTTGCCAAAGAAATCGACGTCGCAGAGTTCAATGAACTGTTCATAAATGTGAAATCAAGTCGTACGATAAAAGGAGTCATTGAAGATGGAAAAATAATTGTTAAATATGAGGGATTTAATGATTTGAGTTTCTTAGAAAACTTAGTTGATGTATGG
>JBDRCD010000019.1:0-73108 GCA_043822105.1 archaeon
GACCAGATTGCGATGATGGTCTCGATAATGAGAATCACTTTGTAGGTGATGGATACATAGACTTAGTTGATGAAGGCTGCGAAAGTTCAGAAGATGATAGTGAAGATGTAAAAGAAGAAATATGTATAGAATCAAAAGTATACACTTTTGATGCAGACTTTGCTGAAGGAACACTTGTAAATCTTGAAGGCATAGTACCTGATCAATTGCAAGTTGTTCCAGGTGAAGTAATAATCCAACCAACCATGTGGATTGCTAATGCAGGAGAAGATTCTGTTTCCAAATGGGACACAGAGAATGATGTTGAACTAGCAAGATACCACACCTGGTTTGGAGCTCTTGGTAATCACGGAGCTTGGTCTGGTCCAGCACCTTCAAGAACTGCTGTAGATTCAGATGGTAATGCATATGTTGCCAACAGACATTTCGATGGATATCCAGCAGATGTATTCAAAATTTATACAGATAACTGGGTTGACAGAAACAGCAATGGTGTCATGGACACATCAGTTGATACAAATGTAAATGGAGAGATAGAACCTTCAGAAATGCTACCTATGACAGACAGCAACGCAAATGGAGTAATTGATCCAGATGAAATTGCTGATGAAAGAATTGCATGGGTTGCAGCAGTTGGAACAAACAGTTGTGTTGGAAGATCTTTAGCAATAGATATGAATGGAGATATTTGGTTAGGATGTAACTCAGAACAAACCTACTATAAACTTGATGGCTCAACAGGTGCAATAATTGCAGGGCCAATAGCCACACCAGGTCATGGTCCATATGGTGCACTTGTGGATAAGGATGGAATTCTTTGGGGTGCTTCATTGGGTGGTAATTTGTTAAAGTTAGATACGAATACAAATACTGTATTGGACTACTTTAATCCAAGTTACAGTATGTATGGTATTGCTTTAGGTTATGACGACTCAGATAACACTATTGTTTATCTTGGAGGAAGCTCTTATACATATGAACGGTTTGATTCAGTAGCAGAAACTTTTTCAACTCCAGCAGAGATGCAGTTCTACACAACAGGTGTAGCAACTGACGCAAATGGAAACATAGCAGCTGCAGACTATAATAATGGTGGAGCAGCTTTGTTTGCACCAAATGGTAGTTTGATTTGGTATGCATCAGCTCAATATTCCGGTGAAGGAAGAGGAGTTGTTGTTGATGAAAATGGAGATGTGTGGGTTGTACTTAGAGATGTAAATAGAATTGTTAAGTATGATGGCTTAACAGGTGCACCTTTAGGTGTTTTTAATAGTGGTTTATATCCATACACCTACAGTGATGCTGCAGGAACAGGATTCGGACAATCTGTTTCACAAGGAACATGGAGTGTTGTTTTTGACTCTACTGAGATAGGAACTTCATTTGACATGATTTCATGGGATGACAGCACACCAGAAGAAACATCTGTTGAAGTTAAAGTTAGAAGCTCTAATGATGGAAGCATATGGTCACCATGGGAAAGTGCAAGCAATGGTGTAGGACTAGGTTCAACTCCAGATGGAAGATACTTAGAAATATTCTCCACAATGAAGATGGGCTCAGGAGATGTATCACCAATACTGTATGATTTAACAGTTGGTGCAACATGTGGCGACGCGCAACAACCTATATAAATATGACGACATTTCCAGGTGAAAGAAGATGAAAAGAATACTAAGCTTTATGTTGGCGTTTTGCTTAGTTTTAAGCATGGTATCTGCTTTTGAAGTATGTATTGATATGCTGAAACCAAGTGCTCCAACAAACGTTGTTTTATCAACAAATGATTTGTCATGGAACGAAGCAGCAGACAAACCTGATTGTAGCGGCATAGACTACTATGAAGTATACAGGGACAACGTTCTATTGGGAACAACATCAAACTTGTTCTACAATGACGCGGGAACCAGTGGAACTTTCACTGTAGTTGCAGTTGACCTTGCAGGCAATAAAGGTGCAGCAGGAACAGCCACAACAGGTGGTTCAGATGGCGGCGACTCCGGTGGTGGCTCCGGCGGCGGTGGAGGCGGTAGTTCTGGTGGTGGAACCATAATCACATCAGGTGCCAATGCAACAAGCTACAACACAACAGCCAATGAAACTGGAAGCGAAGACAACGGCGGAAAAGACAATGATAACGAAACCAATGCAAAATCATACATATTGGACAACACCATCGATGTAAATGGTACTGATGAGAGTGGTAATCAAATCACAGGAGCAGTTATTGGTGGCGGAAAACTTGCATGGTGGGCACTGATAGCGTTGCTAATCGCTCTAGGCGCAGCATACTTGATATTCTTTTTTGTAAAGAAGAAGAATAACGAGAAAAACTACAAATAATTTTTTTTATTCTCTTTATTTATTTCTTAATCCTTATTATGAATCTAGTTCCTTTTCCAATTTCAGATTCAGCCCAGACTTCTCCATTATGTAGTTCAACGATGTTCTTTACTATTGTAAGTCCCAAACCTGTTCCTTTCTTTCCTTTGGTGAGATGGCTACCCACTCTATAGAATTTATCGAAAAGCTTGTTCAACTCTTCTTGTGGAATACCTTCACCATCATCTTCTACAATGAATTTCCAGTGATTTTCATGCATCTCTGCAGAAATTGTTATAATACTTCTTGCATAGCTCACAGCATTGCTTAGAAGATTAATAAAAACCTGTTTGAATTTACCTTCATCAACCTTAACCATGAATCTCTTGGTAACTTTGTTATTTATAATCAACCCTTTCTGCTCTGCTAAATTAAAGTATAGATTGTTATTCACGAGCCTGCACAGGTCTATTTCACTAAAATTTACAGGTGATTTCTTTGATTCAAGCCTTGAAAGGTTTAATATGTCATCGATGAGTTTTTTTAGTCTGCTTCCTTCGTTTTCTACAATCTCAACAGCGTTTAATTGCTTTTTGTTAAGATGTCCGAACTTTTTCTGCTTTAACAGAGCAAGATACAGTTTCATTGATGTCAGAGGAGTTCTCAGTTCATGACTTACGGTGCTGACAAAATCATCTTTCATTTCACTGAGCTCATGTTCGCGGAGGTACTTTTCCCTGGCCAGAGTCAGTTCTCGTTTCAGAGTAGCTTTATCGACCAATTTAAGGTAGATTACCCTTGTAAACAGCAGTACACTGATAAATGGGAATGGATGGGCAAAAACTCTCAAATAGCTATTCAGCCCTGAGAAAAAAACATAGTTAATAACATTGGTTATGGGTGTTATCATGTAAACTGCAAAAGCAATGATTATATGCGGACCATATTTGCCAAGTTTTTTGTAATTAGATAATATATAGTATATAGGGTTGTAAAGAACAAGAATTTTTATCAGCTCCAATAAAAGATAGCTGAACTCGGTTCTGAAAACTGAAGTTGGCTCACTAATGACTTTCACAAGCCAGAAACCCTCAATTATTAGTGCAATCACAATTATTATGAATATTTCCTTGGTTACTTTTCGTTTTAGCTCAATGACTTTCTTGGCAAAAATAGGAAAGATAAAAGCGTTTGTCAGCAATATTAGAGCGAATATCTCAAGGAAAAGATCAAGTATTGGAATAAACGGATTCAACATAAGCAGTCTTGCATCACCAAAGACAATCAGACCATAGAAAACAGTCATAATCAGTTTATCAAGAGCAAGTGCTCCAAAACCAACCATTAAGTATTTTAGATGTCTCTCTTTTGAACGAGCAAATTCGCTAGCAATCATGTAGGTTACAAAGAAAAACAAGAATAGTTCAACGAACATAGTGAAGAGTTCACCACCATCGGTTGCTAGAAATCTATTTATGGCGTGATAAGCATTTATTAAAACTAATATGTACCCCATTTAAACCAGCAATTAAGTTCTTCACCTCTTCTTAAGTACTTGGTTGATTACGTGCAATAATTCGTCAGGCTCAAAAGGCTTCATGATATAATCATCTGCGCCAAGATCAATGCCAATGTCCTCATCTTCAGGAGCACTCTTTGAAGTCACCATGACAATCTTTACATTGGAAAGATTCTTATCATCCCTGATTTTTTGGCAGATTTCATAGCCGGACATGTGAGGAAGCATAATATCCAAAAGAATAACATCAGGTCTTAATCTACTGGCTTTTGCAAGACCTTCACTGCCATTCTCGGCTGTAAACACCTTGAACTTGCCCTGAAGTACGAGTTTCTCACCCTCAGCTATGTGCTCTTCATCCTCAATAATTAGAACTTTCTTCATAAAATCACCTTGCTGATTTTATGGACCAAAAAATTTCTATTTTTTGATTTCATCTTCTTTGAACAATAAGTTAAGATTATATAAATTTTTTGATTCTTAAGATAGATTTATAATAATCGCTTCATTCCCTTTTAGTATGAAAAGGATATTAAGTGAATTGACAGATATTTTAGTAAGAGATCACCTGAAGTTTAAAGGTGGAGCTTTGTTGATATACTATGATAATAGCAACAAAGATATTGGTGCTGCAATCTATGAATCAGCGTATAGAGTCTTCAAACAGTATAAATTCAAGAACAAACACACAATCCAGAACATAGAAAAACCAAAAATCACACTAAGAAACTTTGATTTCTACAGAAAGAATGGAGAGCCAATAAGAGATTTCCCTGATAATCTTAGACATGAGATACGGAGTGCACTCTCAGGACCGGACAAAGAACATAATACTTTGATTTACATAATGCAAGGACTTGATGGAGAACAACCTGTCAAGAAACAAATAATCAAAACAGCTCAGGAACTAGGAAAAATTGGTGGTCTCGCTGATTGTACAATTGGAGTATTACAACAGGCATTCCATCCTGATAACAATCTTAATTTTAGCGCAGAACTTTATGATTTCATACTGCAAGAGAAAGAAGTAAAAGTAACCTGTGATAGAGGAACGAATCTCAACATAACAATGGATCACGACAAGTACAAGCTAGTGAACAGCAATGGAGTACTAATTCCAGAAAGGTATGGCAATCCAATTCCTGCGGAAGTGTTTGCACATCCTGTTGACGCAAACGGAACAATGGTAATAAGTGGCTCATACGGTCCTCTGATGGGGTATGAAGACTTTGTCGGAAACTATAGTTTGTTGGCTGAAACGCTTGATAAAACACCTATAACATGGACTTTTGAGAACGGAAAGATTACAGATGTGAAATGTGAGAATGACATCATAAAGAAGTTTGTTAAGAACTATGTCTTCGAATTAGAACCAGAACATGGACCAAAAATAGGTGAATTCGGGCTTCCAGCAAACCTGCACATTCTAAAATTGCCAATATCAGGAAACCTTCTACTCGATGAAAAAGGCAGGGTTCACATAGCAAATGGTGATGGTTATCAGACAAGAACTGGTTGTGAATATGAAATTAATGTTCATGGAGATGGGTTAATCGCAAACGCAACCATGCATTCTGCACGGTTAAACAAGGATTTCATGGTGAACAATGTATATTCATCTGAGTTATTTAAGACAGTAAGTCAGTAGAAAGCGCAAAAACATAAGTCTTTTGAAAAAAGTATGATGATTTTCGACCAAAACCGTAAGGTTTTTAAAGGGATTATTGTTTCTCCAGACTACATTTTCCCAGAAAGCGAGCTCGAACCAAAAATGACAGTATTTCTTCACTAAAAAACACATATGTGAAGATAGCTGTGGCTATGCCCTGGTAGTGTAGTTCGGCACGTTGACAATCAGAAACGATTTCACGCGATAACTATCATGAAGCCCTGTCGAGGCTTCGACCCGGGTTCGAATCCCGGCCAGGGCGTTTTCATAATTATTAAGGAAAACATCGGGTCGGTAGCTCAGCCTGGCTAGAGCACTTGACTTTTAACCAAAACCAAAGTTTTGTAACTTTTGGTTGGCGAAAGCAATCAAGTGGTCGCGAGTTCGAATCTCGTCCGACCCATCAAAGTTAAACTTGTCGACGAGGCCCAAAAATCACAAAGATTTTTAATTGTCTCGTCCGACCCATCACACTCAACAAAAATGGCAAAAACTCCAAAATCAACAAAAAAACCAGCTGTAAAAGCAGTCAAAGCTGTTAAAAAACCAGTGAAAAAAGTTGCTAAAGAAATAAAAAAACCTGCAGAGAACAAAGTGGTCAAAAAACAGAAATCAGATGTTTCTAAGAAAGAAGTCAAAAAAGTAGCCAGAATTCCAGTTAAGGTGGTGAAGAAATCCTCTGCAAAAACTCCAACCGTGAGAAAAGTAAAGGAGCCAATACCAACAACCAAATTAATTCATATTCTTATTCCAGAGCATACTAAACTTTCTGAAAAAGAAAAAAATGAGTTGATGAGCAAGTATAACATTGAGATTAAGGATCTTCCAAAAATAATGATAACTGACCCTGCAATCAGACATCTTGGCGTTAAGGAAAAAGACATAATAAAAATAGTTCGAAAAAGTCCAACCAGTGGTACAACAATATTTTTTAGGGGTGTAATAAATGGATAATTATTCAAGAGTTCTCATAAAAAAGTATTTTGAAGAAAATTCAATAGTTGAATCTTCAATTGCTTCATTCAACAAATTCATTGAAAAAGAACTTCAGATAATTATCGACGAGAACAGAGAAGTTGAACCGACAATAATTCCTCCAAATGTTGAGGAATTTAAAATAAAGCTCGATAAAATATGGGTAACAAAACCTGAAATTACAGAAGCAGACGGTTCCAAAAGGTCAATTTATCCTGTTGAAGCAAGACTGAGAAAAATTTCTTATTCAGCACCAATTTTCCTCGAAGTAAGTTCACACATTAATGGTGTTCAAAGAGAAAACTTCACAACACAAATTGGAAATTTACCAATAATGCTTAAATCAGATTTCTGTCATCTGCATAATCTAAACAAAGATGAACTGATAGAAAAAGGTGAGGATCCTGATGATGCAGGAGGGTATTTCATAATAAACGGTACAGAGAAAGCAATAGTAAATATTGAAGATCTTGCTTCAAACAAATTCTTAGTTGATAAGGTCTCAATAGGTGTCAGTCCATTCGTGGGAAAAATATTTTCAGAAAAAGGATCATACAAAATTCCTCATCAAATAGAAAAAATGAAAGATGGACTTTTCTATCTGACATTCACAAGAGTAAAAAGAGTTCCAGTAATAATAATACTAAAAGCGCTGGGAATGCTAAAGGACGAAAACATCATGAAATTTGTTGACCTGGGTGAAAACTCAGAAGTTCTAATTAATCTTTTTGAATTTGTCGACGTGAAAACTGATGAAGATGCAATTGATTATCTGGCAAAAAGAATAGGCATTACTCAGTCAAGAGACATAAGGCTGACAAGGATGACTGAAATTCTTGACAAATATTTATTGCCCCACATAGGAATTGAAAAAGAAAATCGGACATTGAAAGCATACAATATTTGTAAAATGCTTAAAAGATTCATAATGGTAGAAAATGGAATTCTACCGCTTGATGATAAAGATAATTACATGAACAAAAGAATTAAACTGCCAGGAGATTTGATGGCGGATCTATTCAGAATGAACCTTAAGGTATTGATTGGAGATTTTCTTTATAATTTCCAGAGAATCGTTAAAAGAGGAAAGTTTCCAAGCATTAAAGTAATAATAAGGGAAAAACTACTGACACAGAGAATTTACAGTTCAATGGCAACAGGAAACTGGGTTGGCGGCAGAAAAGGTATTTCTCAGAGAATAGAAAGACTCAATTTTTTGCAGACACAATCACACCTGCAAAGAGTAGTAAGTCCACTATCATCAAGTCAAGAAAACTTCGAAGCAAGAGCACTGCACCCAACACATGTTGGAAGACTATGTCCAAGCGAAACACCGGAAGGAACAAACATTGGACTCAGAAAAAACCTGGCACTGCTTGCAAAAATAACACCAAAAATCAATGAAGAAAAAGTGCAGGAAGCACTTCAAAAAATTGGTTTGGAGCTGGCAAAATGAGCGACGTATTCCTAGACAACAAATATGTGGGAACAACAAAAAATCCACAGGAATTCACAGACAGAGTAGTCTCTGAAAGAAGAATGGGAAAACTACCTCTTTCGCTAAACGCAGCATACAATGAAAAAACAGATGAAATACAAATTGAAACCTGCAGCGGTCGAACAGTAAGACCACTTATAATTGTAAAGGACGGAAAACCACTGATAACAGATAAACATCTTGAGCAGCTAAAAAAGAATGAAATTACCTGGAGTGACCTTCTAAAACAGGGAGTAATAGACTATCTTGACACAACAGAAGAAGAAAATGCACTTGTCGCATTTACAAAAAAAGATTTGACTCCAGAACATACACATCTGGAAATAAGCCCACTTGCAATTGTTGGTTTGACAACATCACTGGTTCCATTTGGAAACTACAATCACGGAGTAAGACTAAGTCAGGGTTCAAAAAACCAAAAGCAGGCAATCGGATTCTACGTAGCAAACTTTTTCAACAGAATGGATATGGATGTAAACCTTTTGCATTATCCACAGTATCCAATTGTGGCAACACTAATGCATGATACTCTTCATTACGAAAAACATCCATCAGGACAAAATATTGTCGTAGCTGTAATGTCCTACCAAGGATACAACATGGAAGATGCAATAGTCATAAACAAAGGGTCAATCGACAGAGGAATGGGAAGAAGCACATACTTCAGACCGGTTGTATCAGAAGAACTAAGATACTCTGGAGGACTTATTGATAACATAAGCGTCCCAGACAAGGATGTCAAAGGATTCAGATCAGACGAAGACTATAAACTTCTCGACGATGACGGAATCATTTTTTCAGAAGCAGGAGTCAAAGAAGGAGATGTAATAATTGGAAAAACAAGTCCACCAAGGTTCCTGAGTGCACTAGACGAATACAACCTGACCACAAGTGCAAGAAGAGAGTCATCAATGGCCTTGAAACATGGAGAGAGGGGAGTGGTTGACTTTGTATCAATCACAGAGAACTCAGAAGGAAACAAGCTGGTTCAGGTCAGACTTCGGGACCAAAGAATTCCTGAGATAGGAGATAAATTCACAAGTAGGCACGGACAAAAAGGAGTCATAAGCATTGTGGTTCCGGAAATTGACGTTCCATTCACAGCATCAGGTACAAGGCCTGATTTAATATTCAGTCCACACGGAATTCCGTCAAGGATGACTATGGCTCACATGATTGAACTTCTGGCAGGAAAAACAGGTGCACTAACAGGAAGGAGAATCAACGGAACAATATTTGATTCAGAAAACGAAAAAGACCTGAGAAAACAACTTCTTGAACAGGGTTTCATGGAAAACGGAACAGAAACCATGTACAACGGAATCACAGGTGAAAGATACCAGGCAAAGATTTACGTGGGAAACATGTACTACCTAAAGTTGAAACACATGGTAGCAAACAAAGTACACTCAAGAGCAAGAGGACCAATACAGTTGTTGACAAGACAACCAACAGAAGGACGTGCAAACGAAGGTGGTCTAAGACTGGGAGAAATGGAAAAAGATACATTCATTGCACACGGAACATCACTTCTCCTAAAAGAAAGATTTGACGCAGACAAGGTAATGACACCAATTTGCGAAGAATCAGGACTTGTGGGTTACTACGACAAAAGAAAAGACAAACTAATATCGCCAATTTACGGTGAAGACGCCAACATGAGCTGGGTAGAGATGAGCTACGCATTTAAACTGCTGCTTGACGAAATGAAATCTCTGGGAATATACCCAAAACTAGAACTAGAGGATAAATACTAAGATGGAACCAGATTTTGTATCAAAAAAAGTGAAAGGAATTTCTTTTCAAGTCTTCTCACCGAAAATGTTGAAAGACATGGCAGTGGCAAAAATTGTTACTCCTGAACTCTACGATAGAGAAGGATATCCTGTCGATGGAGGACTCATGGACGTACGACTTGGAGTCATTGATCCAGGACTTGTCTGTAAAACAGATGGTCTGAAACTAAAGGAGAGTCTTGGGCACTTTGGATACATCGAACTGGCAAGACCAGTAATACACATAAAATTCATAAAGGAAATACTTGATCTTCTGAGAAGCACCTGCAGGTCATGCGGAAGAATTCTAATTCCAAAAGATAAAATTGATAAACATATTGGAGAACTGGATGTAATTGGAACAGAGATGGGTCTTTCTGAAAGAAGAAAAGCAGTCTCCCACATAATAACAGGACTAAGAACAATAACTAAATGTCCTCACTGTAAAGAAAAACAACTCAAAATTAAACTGGAAAAACCAACAACTCTTCTGGAAGAAGATAAAAGACTATCACCAATTGAAATCAGAACAAGACTTGAAAGAATCACTGATGAAGATCTTGAGGTTTTTGGAATGAACCCAAAGGCAGTAAGACCAGAATGGATGGTTCTAACTATTCTGATAATCCCACCGGTAACCATGAGACCTTCAATCACACTGGAAAGCGGTGAGAGAAGCGAAGATGACTTAACTCACAAACTAGGAGATATAGTCAGAATAAATCAAAGACTGTTTGAAAACATCAATGCAGGAGCTCCAGAAATAATAATTGAAGACCTGTGGGATCTGCTGCAGTATCACATAACAACCTTCTTCGACAATGAAGTTGCACAGTTGCCTCCTGCAAGACACAGAAGCGGCGAACCACTGAAAACAATCACTGCAAGAATCAAAAGCAAAGAAGGAAGAATAAGACATAACCTTGCAGGAAAAAGAACAAATTTCTCAGCAAGAACAGTTATCAGCCCCGACCCAAAATTAAACATCAACGAAGTCGGAGTTCCAATGATAATTGCGATGAAGCTTACGGTTCCTGAAAGAGTAACCGATTGGAACATTAAATTCCTGAAATCATTCATTGAAAAAGGTTCAAATGATTATCCGGGAGCAAACTATATAGTCAGACCCGATGGAAAAAGAAAAAAGATAACTGACGAAACAAAGGAACAGCTATTGGAAGAACTTCAACCAGGATTCATCGTCGAGAGACATCTGGCAAACGGAGATTTGGCACTGTTCAACAGACAGCCATCACTGCACAGAATGAGCATGATGTGCCACAGAGTGAGAGTTCTTCCGGGTTTAACATTAAGATTGAATCCAGCAGTTTGCGCACCCTATAACGCAGACTTTGACGGAGACGAGATGAACCTTCACATTCCACAGACTGAAGAAGCAAGGTCAGAAGCAGAAATACTGATGATTGTACAGACACAGCTTATTAGTCCAAGATATGGATTAAGTATTATTGGTTGCAATCAGGACGCAATCTCAGGAAATTATTTGTTGACCAAGAATATGAACCTTCCAAGAGAAGAAGCAATTGACCTGCTTGCATCCGTCGGAATGACTGATTTTTCAGGTCTTCCTCATAAAAAAATATTGTCTGGAAAAGAAATCTTCTCAGCGCTTCTGCCAAATGATTTCAGATTTAACGGAATTTCAAGATCAATGGTGAATGATCATCCGGATCACATAGTAACCATTAGAAACGGAAAACTACTCTCAGGAGTAATGGATAAAAGCAACCTTGGAGAAGGTTCTGGACTACTGTTAAGAAATATTCACAAACAATACGGAAAAGATGAAATGGTAGAAATTCTTGGAAGAATCTACAGGTTGGGAAACGAAGTATTGCTAAAATATGGTTTCACAACCAAGCTATCAGACGCCGATCTGACTGATGAAGCAGAAGAGAAAGTCAACCAGCTGATTGATGAAGCATATCAGGATGTTAATCTATTAATAGAACAACACAAAGAAGGAATTCTGGAAATACTTCCAGGAAGAAGCATTGAAGAAACGCTTGAGCTAAAAATTCTTGAAAGACTCAACAAAGCAAGAAACGATACAGGACAGGTTGTTGCAGATACAGCCGACCAGTCAAGTAACACAATGGCCATGATAAGATCAGGCGCAAGAGGAAACCTGATTAACCTGGCTCAAATCGCTGCATGTGTAGGACAGCAGGCTCTTCGAGGCGGAAGAATAAATAAAGGATACAGTGAAAGAACTCTGTCATGTTTCAAAAAGAACGATCTACATCCGGATGCAAGAGGATTTATCAGACACGGATTTAAAAATGGTCTAAAGCCACACGAAATGTTTTTCATGGCAATGACTGGAAGGGACAGTCTGATGGATACTGCTCTGAGAACACCAAAATCAGGATATTTATACAGAAGACTTGCAAACGCACTGCAGGACCTAAAAGTTGAATATGACTACACAGTAAGAGACGCTTCAGGAAAAATTGTGCAGTTCATGTACGGAGAGGACGGAATTGACGTTTCAAAGAGCGAAGGCGGAAAAATCAATGTCAAACAAATCATAAACATGGTGATGGACCAATGAGCAACCTATACGCAGAATACAAGGATAAAATTCCAGAAAGCATTTTAGAGGACATCAAAAAAAACCTGCCTGACAAGGCTACAGATGCAAAACTCAAGAAAATTCTGGAACTGGTCTTTAAGGAATACAGAACTTCTCTGGCAGAACCAGGAGAAAGTGTGGGCCTTGTGGGTGCAGAATCCATAGGAGAACCAGGTACTCAAATGACTCTGAACACATTTCACTTTGCAGGAGTTTCCGAACTAAACGTTACAACAGGACTACCAAGAATAATTGAAATCCTAGATGGCAGGAAAACCATTGGAACAGAAATGATGGAAATTTACCTGAAAAAACCATATTCAACAGGCAAGGACATAAAGAAGCTTGCTGAGATGATTAAAGAAACCAGTTTAGAATCATACCTTGAAGAAATATCAATTAACATTGCAAGCCTACAAATGGTTATTTCTCTGAATCAGAAAAAATTGAAAAATGCAGAACTCACAGCAGGATATGTTTCAAAAATGCTGTCAAAATCATTCAAAAAATTCAAATTTAAACTGCAAAAAGACGAATCAATTCTAGTGGTTCCTTCTTCAAAGGATGAGGCGCTGAATGAAATCTACAGGTTGAAAGACAAAATAAAAGAAGCATATGTCTCAGGAATCAAGGGAATAACTCAGGTTCTGCCTGTTAAAAGAGGAGAAGAATTTGCAATTGTCACAGCCGGAACAAACATGAAAGATGTGCTAAAACTTGATTTTGTGGATGACACAAGAACAGTGTCAAACAATATTTTCGAAATGGAAAGTACATTCGGAATCGAAGCCGCAAGACAGGTCATAATTAACGAAGTTGTCAAAGTGCTTGATGCACAGGGAATTAACATAGACATAAGACACATAATGCTTGTTTCAGATGCAATGTGCATGGCAGGAAGTATAATGGGAATCAACAGATACGGAATTGTCAAGGAAAAACCAAGTGTCCTGGCAAGAGCATCATTTGAGACGCCAATCATTCACTTGATAAACGCTTCTCTGACCGGAGAAGTTGACTATTTGAACAGTGTAATAGAAAACGTTATGATTAATCAATTGGTACCTGTAGGTACGGGATTACCAGGACTGGTAACAAAAACGAAGTAACAAAAACAAAATAATTAGGGTAAAAAAATGAACACAACTGAAATAAAAAAATTATTGGGAAGTAAGAAGAACATAATAATTGGAACCGAAAGAACCATAAAAAGTCTGAAAAAAGGCGAATTAAACTTGGTTTTGGTAAGTTCAAACTGCAACGAGAATATAATTAATGATATAAATCAGTATGCAGGTTTTTCAGAAACAAAGGTGGAGCAGCTAAGCATGCCAAACGATGAGTTAAGTGTTATCTGTAAAAAACCATTCTCTGTTTCAGTCATAGGAATTCTAAAATGAACGTGAAATATGATATGGATCTTATAGGACAGATAAACGTCTTTGAGAAAGTAACTCGAACTCATGTAAAAGAATGCTTTCTGTTCAAAGATAAACTAACATTTATGGTTGAACCGGGAAATATGAAAAAAGCTCTCGGTCAAAACAAGGCGAATCTACTGAAACTGGAGAAACTATACAATAAACAGATAAGAATAATTGAACATAGTGGAGACCTGTTTCAATTCATAGCAAATCTCATAGCTCCTTTAAAAATAGTTAAGATATCAGAGGAGAACAACATAGTAACGATTGTTGGTCCGGATACCAAGACAAAGGGGCTTATGATAGGCAGCAAAGCTAAAAATCTTCGGGAAACCGAAGAAATTGTCAGAAAATTCTTCCCTGATTTGGAAGAGATAAAGATCATTTAAGGTAATATTTATAAATAGTCAATATTTTCGAGGATAAAGATAATAAAATGGGAAACAAATCACGCGGAATAAACTCTGCAAACAAATTGATGAAAAGAAGGAAGAAATCACGCTACTCAGATAAGTGGTTTGTGAAAAAAGCCTTTAATCTGAAGAAAAAAGCAGATCCTCTAGGAGGTGCTTCACAGGCTTCAGGTATAGTTCTGGAAAAAGTTCAACTGGAAGCAAAACAACCTAACTCAGCCATGAGAAAATGTGTCAGAGTACAGCTTATCAAGAATGGTAAACACGTGACTGCTTTCTGTCCTGGCGACGGTGCTTCAAAGCTTATTGATGAGCACGATGAAGTTGTGATTGAGTGCATTGGCGGTACAATGGGCAGATCCAAAGGAGATATTCCTGGTGTCAGATGGGAAGTTAAGAAGGTTAACGATCAGTCTTTGGAAGCTTTGCTTGGCGGTAAACTAGAAAAAGCAAGAAAATAGTTCTGGAATTTCTTAGAAATAAAACAAATAAAAAAATTGCTAGCCAGTGTCATAAACTTGACTAGATTTCATATGTACCCTCTTCATCTTCGTAATCGTCATCTTTTTCTTCGTCAAATTTACAACCCAGTATGTTTTTTAGTGATCTTGAGTATCTTTCTTGGTCTCCCATTTTTTTCACCTCGCATGAAGGGTCTCAAAAAATTTTCTTTTTTGTTGTCCCATTTTTTAATCCTATATTTCTAGTACATGAAAATCTCTGGCTTGGAATGCCGTTGCAGGCAAGCCATTAAGTTCATTTTCAGTGTATAGTTTTCCGTACTGATCGACGTACATTAACGTTTTACAAGTAGTCGATTGCTTCATCGTGCTTTTTGCTTTTTTCATCTTTTAACACCTCAATCACTTCTCCTTTTTCGTTTATGTACTTGATGCTTTCTCGAATTGGGCTCATTTTCATCCCTCCGGTCTTCTTTCTCACCTTCAATATATGTATGGTTAAATAATAATATATACTTTATCAGTATATAACATATGTTAATATACACTAAAATAATAAAACATATAAATACATACCTATTACCAAGAACAGGGGACAAAACAATGAAGCAACTAAATTCGCAGAATTTTGTGATCCATAATTTTTCGGAGGGAGAATTATGAAGCGAAAAGTAATACAGC
This sequence comes from archaeon, assembly GCA_043822105.1. GTDB lineage: Archaea > Nanobdellota > Nanobdellia > Woesearchaeales. Next base: position 15,334 of record JBDRCD010000019.1, read on the forward strand.
ACAGCCCGACATCACTTGTGATAACACTACCTTCTAAATGGGCAAAGACCAATTCTATAGTAAAGGGAGATGAAATTGAACTATTAGAAAGAAATAATGAGCTCAGCATTAAAGTTGGAGAAGCAAAAAAGGAATTTAAAGAGATAAATCTTGACATAAGTGGCCTCGACAAGACAACAATCATCAATATGCTCAAAAATCTCTATAGAAGAGGCTATGACAAGATAAATATTTCCTATAATAACGAAAAAATACCCTATATGAAACAGGAATTCCTGGTTACAGACATAATTCATGAAGAAATGGAAAGATTGCTTGGCTATGAAATAGTGCGGGAACAGAAGAATTCATGCATAGTAGCAAACATAAGCGAAGGAATAAGTGAAGAAATTCCAGTAATCATAAGAAGAATATATTTGCTTTTGATTGACATGGCTGAAACAATGCTTGAAGGAGCAAAAACAAATGATTTGAACCTCATAAAAAGCGTAAAAAATAAGCATAACACAGTCATAAGATTCATAAGCTACTGTCTTAGAAGCGCGGTAAAAGGCACAGCAGAACCGCCGATTAATCAGATGGAATTTCACAGAATAGCTACAATGGACAGAATAGTACATCTGTTGCGATCATCTGCAAAAAGAATGCTTCTAATGGAAAACCTGAATTCAAAGAGTTTGCACAGGGTTTTGCAGGAAACAGTTGATTCTTTGAGACTGTTTCACAAGGAGATTTACACTAACAATTCAGTGTTAGTGTCTGAAATGAACAAGAACAGATATGAAATTGACGAAGTAATGGATAAAGATCCTAAATGTTTGATAGGGCCGCGTGGAGTGGTAATGTTTCAACTTAGACAGATACATCATCTGCTACTGGACGTTGTTGACGTTAGAGAAAAATAAACCTGCTTGTGAAAGATTTTTAAAACAAAGTCCTTTCTTTTAATTCTATGAATTACTTTGAAGAACTGATATCTTTTGTTAAAAAAGAGAAGCCCAGCAAGAAAAAGCTTAACAATAAGAAGATTGAGTTGTGCAAGAAACACAAGGTAAGGAGGATTCCGACGGACATAGAGGTGCTTTGCAATGCAAAAAAGGAAGACCTTGAGTTTCTGAATAAATATCTGATAACCAAACCAACAAGGACAATCAGCGGTGTGGCAGTCATTGCTGTGATGAGTGCACCATTTGTCTGTCCGCACGGAAAATGCACATACTGTCCCGGAGGTCCAAACAGTTCATTTGGCAATGTTCCACAGTCCTACACAGGCAATGAACCATCTACCATGAGAGGCATCAGGAATGACTATGATTCATACAGGATAGTTTTCAACAGGTTGGAGCAATACATAGTAATTGGACAAAATCCTGAAAAAGCAGATGTAATTGTTATGGGAGGTACTTTTCCGGCCTTTGAAGAGAATTATAAAAGAGATTTTATAATGAATATCTATAAGGCAATGAATGATTTCTCTTCTAATTTCTATGATAAGGGAAAGCTTGACATTAAGGAATTCAGGGATTTCTTTGAGCTGCCAGGAAAAGTTAACGATAAAAAAAGAGAAGAAAGGATAAAAGAGAAAGTTTTGAAACTGAAAACTGAAAGCATAACTAATTTAGAAAAAGAAAAGAAGAAGAACGAACGCTCAAACATCAGATGCATTGGTCTTACCATTGAGACAAAGCCTGATTGGGGTTTGCTCAAGCAGGGCAATGAGATGCTTGAATTCGGCTGCACAAGGGTTGAGCTGGGAATACAGACAGTCTATGATGATGTTTTGAAAAGAGTACATCGTGGTCATGGAATAAAAGAATCCATTGAATCAGTCAGAACTTTGAAAGATTTGGGTTTTAAGATTAATTATCATATGATGCCAGGACTTCCGGGCGTCAGCGAAAAAAAAGATGTAGAATCATTGCAGGAGATTTTTAAGAATGATGATTTCAAACCTGATATGCTGAAGGTCTATCCAACGCTCGTGATGTCTGGGACTGCGCTTTATGTAGACTATAGAAAAGGAATATACAAACCATTGGAGACAAAGAAAGCAGCTGAAATGATAGTTGAAATGAAGAAAATAGTTCCAAAGTACTGTCGTATCATGAGGGTGCAAAGAGATATTCCCACAAAAGTCACAACAGCAGGAGTTGACAGAACAAATCTAAGGCAGTACGTTGAAAAACTGCAGTTGGAAAAAGGTGTTGTCTGCAACTGCATCAGATGCAGGGAGATAAAACTTGACAGGGTCAAAGGAACGCCGAAGCTTGAAATAATTGAATACGACGCTTCTAAAGGAAAAGAATTCTTCATATCATTTGTCGAAGACAATGATAAAATTCTTGGTTTTGTCAGGCTTAGATTTGTAGGTCAAAGTTTACGCAGTGAGATTACAAAGAATAGTGCAATAATAAGAGAGCTTCATATCTATGGAGCAGCTCTTGGTTTGAATGAAAAAGGTCTTGTTCAGCACATGGGACTTGGAAAACAGTTGGTTGAAAAAGCCGAAGAAATTGCTAAAAAACACAAAAGAGACAAGATTCTAGTAATCAGTGGTGTCGGTGTTAAAGAGTATTACAGGAAACTAGGTTATGTTGACGATGGACCCTATGTGAGTAAAGAGTTATAGAGAATTAATATCTTCCAGTATGTTCTGAAACTTTTCTCCAAATTTTGTGCCGAGATTGAAATGTCCACCTTCTTTAATCAGTGTTAATTTTGTTTGCAATCTTTTTGCCATCTCTTCTCCAAAGGAAAGTTTTACAATCGGATCATCGTTAGAGTGATAAACAACAAACTTTTTGCAATTATTTCTGATTTTATCCCAGTCAAAGGGTTGCTCTACAAATGAATCAACGTATGGTTTAAATTCTTCCAGTTTCAAGTCTGAACAGAATCCAGCCACGAGAAACGCGGCTTTTACTGGTTTATCTAGTTTTTCCAGAATTCTTAGAACAAAAGGTACACCAATACTTCTTCCAACAAGAATTGTTTCTTTATCAACCTCTTTCCAGTATGGTTCAAAAAAATTCATCCAATTCTCAAGTGTCTGACCGGCAGGAGTTGGAAATGAGGGAATTAATACTTCATAGCCACGTTTTTCTAGTTCTTGTTTTAACCAAGGATACCAACATTCATCAGGATCTCCGCCTGTGCTGTGAATCAGAATTGCTTTCTTCATTTTTTATTCTTTATAAGAACTCTTTCTATATGGTCTTCACCAACCTCCTCTATCAGGTATGAGTGGTTTCTTATGATTATTTCTTTTCTTCTTGGAGGTACTCGTCCAAACTTATCAATGAGAAAATCTGCTATGGTTTCAAACTTTGTGTCTATGTTTGTCTTGAAAAATGAGTTAACATATTCCGGAGATGTTTCTCCGTCAACAAGTATGGTATTCTTATTTATTCTCATTATCCTGTTTGAAGTCACGTCGTATTCATCTATTATTTCACCTACGAGTTCCTCAAGCAGGTCTTCAATGGTCACAAGACCGACTAGTTTTTCATTTTTATCAAGGACTATTGCCATGTGGGTGTGTCTTTCCTGAAACATCTTGAATAGGTCATCAATTAGAATTTTTTCGTTAACAGAAAAAGGTTTTACGGCAATCTCTTTTAAGGTGAGGTTTAGTTCTTGTTCATTCATACTCTCAATGAGGTCTTTGATGTGGATTATGCCGATTATGTTATCTGGAGATTTCAAAAACAGTGGTATTCTTGAATGGGGACTTTCTGAGACTGCTGAAAAAGCATCTTTTACTTTCATGTTTCCGTTAAGACAAAACATTTTTTGTTTAGGAGTCATTACTTCTTTTGCAGTTATATCATTGAATTCCAGCACATTTTTTAACATTCTTTGTTCATTCTTTTCAATGGATTTCTCCTCTGCGCCAATGTCAATGGCTATTTTTAATTCGTCCTCAGTTAATATTTTTCTTCTTTTTTTTGGTTTTCCAAAAACTCTCAGAGTTGAGTTGGTGGTCCATTCTAATGCAATCACGAGCGGATATAGAGTGTATTCTAAAAAGAGCAGGGGTTTTGCAACCATTAATGCTATTTTTTCAGAGTGGGTTGCAGCGTAGGATTTAGGTGTTATTTCTCCAAATATTAGGACAAGCAGTGTCATCACTCCGACCGTAATTCCGGCTCCGCTCGAACCAAACATGTCGGTTGCGATAAGTGTTGCCAGAACAGAAGCACTGATGTTTACAACGTTGTTTCCTATAAGTATTGTTATTATCATCCTCTGAGGATTATTCTTTAGTTTCTTTACGGCCTTTGCGCCTTTCTTTTTCCTTTTTATTAGAGAACGCAGGCGAATTTGCCCTAAACTAACCAGTGCTACTTCAGATCCGGAGAATATAGCTGAGAGAGTTATCAAGAATATTAACAATATAATTTGCCATACAATCATATTTATAGTTACACCTGTAGTTTAAAAATCGAAAGAGATATTTAAATCTTTTCTACACCTGTTTTAGAACATGTTTCAACAGTATAATTACATGCTTTTCCTTGGTTTCTGCTTCTCGAAGTTTATTTGCAAGCTGTGGCTCCTCAATGATGTGTTCAACCCAGTTTGCAAAATCATTCTTCATCTCATTGACATGGTGCTTGAAATGATCTTCGGCAAGACCCTCAAGTGCTTCTGCAAGTTCTAGCAGATCACTGCAAACGGTTCCATTGACAATGTAAAAACTTACTTCAGACGGAACTTTCTTCAAGCCTTTCTTTTGTGTACTTTTCTTAGAAACCTTCTTTTTAGCAACTGTTTTTTTCTTTTCGGGCAAATAACTCACCTCTGATTAAAAACAAATATGATGTGTATTTAAATTTTATGATTTAGATATATTTTTAGAACTTACAGGAGCTTTCGCTTTTGCAGTTCAAAAACCAAAAAGTTTTTGTAAAGACTATGCTTTTTTATTCTCATGCTCGAACCAATTCCCAAATCAGTTGATATTGAGATAAAGGATTCTTTTATCGAAAGATATAAGGAACTGCTTGGCAAGGACTATAACCATTTCATGAAATATTCTTTTTCCTATATCAGGAAAACAATCAGAGTTAATACTTTGAAGATATCTATTTTGGATCTTAAGAAGAAAATGTCCGACGACTGGAAGCTTGAACAGGTGCCTTGGTGCAAAGAGGGTTTCTGGATTGAGTATAAGCACGGAAAAAGGTTTGACATTGGAAACACTCCGGAGCATCAGTTGGGTTATATCTATGTTCAGGATGCTGCAAGCATGATTCCTGCGGTTGTTCTAAATCCGAAACCCGGTGAAAGAGTTTTGGACATGTGTTCTGCTCCTGGCAGCAAAACAACTCAGCTGGCGCAGTACATGGAAAATAAAGGTGTTCTTGTGGCCAATGATTCAAATGGTAAAAGACTTGCGGCTCTCGGAATAAATCTGCAGCGTTGTGGTGTTACCAACACCATAATTACGCATCAGCAGGGAAGCTACTACAGGAAGTTGGAATTTGACAAGGTGTTGGTTGATGCGCCCTGTTCTGCCACAGGAACCATTCGAAGAAGTTTTAAAAGCCTTTCAATGTGGAGTCCTGGTCTTGTTCGAAAGATGTGTTCTTTGCAAAAACCACTCATTGAAGCAGGATTTCTTGCTTTGAAAAAAGGAGGAACAATGGTCTACTCAACCTGCACACAGGAACCGCTTGAGAATGAAGGGATGGTTTCATGGCTGCTTTCAAGGCATAAAGACGCAAAACTTGAAGAGATAAATCTTGACATAAAAAAAGGCAAAGCAATAACTGAGTTTGAAGGCGAAAAGTTCAGTCCTGAGGTCAAGAAAACTTTGAGAATATACCCTTTCAACAACGATACCGAAGGTTTCTTTATTGCTAAAATAAGAAAGAAATAGCTTTATATACAACTCGTCATTTCTGCATCAGATGAAACTTTACTGTAAAGGCGATGAAGTTATCATGAGAAGTTATATAGCCAATGGTATTTCAAAGAATACAGAATTCTTTACCTCAAAAAGACATGCATGGAAGGTTGAAACTCCTATGAATTTGGATGAATCCCTAGTAATATCTGCAGATATACCTAATAGTGTCATCGATGAGCATTTTGCTAATACAACAATTAAGAAGAATAATGATGAGGTTCTTGTTTACACTGCAAAAGACAATGTCAAGGTTTACGACAACAATATTTCTTTTTCAGCGATAAAACATCTTATCACATAGAAAAAGATTTAAATAAACTAATCACTAATTTCTTTACATGGCTAATCAACCTACACAGGAAGAACTTCAGAATATGAGCAATGAAGAAGTGGTTGAATATCAGAAGAAGAACTGTGTTTTCTGCAAGATAATAAAGGGAGAGATACCCTGTCACAAGGTCTATGAGGATGACAGGATAATTGCAATTCTGGATATTTATCCGTCAACAAAAGGCCATACTCTGGTTCTGCCAAAGGATCATGTTCCAATAATGCCGCTGATTCCGCCTGACACATTTAAACATCTTTTTAGAAACCTGAAATATTTGATCAGAGGTGTTAAAGAAGGTGTTCCTTCTGCAAAAAGCACTGTGTTCATAGCCAACGGCGCAGCTGCAGGCCAGCAGAGCCCACACTTTTTATTCCACATAATTCCACGCAATGACGGAGATGGTCTGAATTTCAAAATTTCTGACAGTGATAAATCCCAGGATGATATTCTGAAGCCTTTGAAAACAAACATTACAAAGATAATGCAGTCGCATCTGCAAAAGGAGGGAAAAATGCCTGTTCAGCCGTCTTCAAAGGATGATCTGGCAACTGTCATTGAACAGAGTTCAGAACTGAAGAACATGCTGATAAACCATCCTGAAGAAGTCAAGAAGGGGCTGGGCAAGAATGAGCAACTGAAGATGCTTTTCAAAGGTATTGACATAGACAAGCTGTCAAAGAAACTGAAGGAAAACAGCGAGCATGAAAAGAAAATAGAATCATCTATTAATAGCACCAGAAAAGAATTGCTTGCGGATAAAAAAAAGGAAAAACCTGTTGAAGACAAGAAAGATGATAAATTAGATTTGGACGGAGTTGCAGGTTTATTTACAAAATGAGAGAATTGATCAACGAAAAGGACAGGATATTGTATGAAGATAGAATGGCTGTGGCTGTTCTACCAAAAAAAGCAGTCACGAAAGGTCATATTATTATTTTTCCTAAAAAAGAAACCAGAGTAATTGATGAATTGTCTGAAGATGAGTCAGAGCATTTGTTCTATCTGGCCAGCTATACTGCAACAGTTCTTTTTGAAACCCTTGGTGCTCACGGAACAAACATGATAACCCATGAAGGAGAAGAGTTCTATATAGAAGTTATTGCAAGAAATGAGAATGACGGGCTTAATCTTCAGTGGGAACCATCACAGGTGTCAAGTGAAGAATTAGAAGAAGCCACAAAGTCAATCTCCAGCAGGATGATTCTGGAAGAAAAAGTTGAAGCAGATAATCCTCCAAAGATTCCGGATCAGCCAGAAGATAAAATGTCTGATGATGAAAATAATTATATGATTAAGCAGCTGACAAGGATTCCCTAAACCATCAGAATAACCCAGTTGCCCATCAGAAATGTAATAATATATGCTAAAAAAAAGCTTGGTAGGAATGGAATTCCTTCTTTTATTCTGATTGTTTTTTTCTTGAAACTCTTTTTCAACATATCAATTTCTTTCTTTGAAATGCCTTCCCTGCTGAACCTGTGAATCTCTCCTTTAATTGTAACTCTTTCCAAAACCCAGTCTCCTTCTGTCAGTTTACTTACCAGAATAATTTTTTCCATTGAAGATTTCTCAACTGCTTTGCTGTAGATTATGAAGTAGAAGCCAAAGAAGATGATAACCAACAACCCTATAATAACTGGCTTGAGCATGATTGGTGCAAAGAAAAAGTAGACTAATCCGAGAATTGTTATGGTAGTGATTATTTTTCTGTAGGTCATGACTTTTTTTGAATGAACCAATTCACTGAAGGTTTTCTTGAACTCTTTTTTGTGTTTGTAGGCCAGAAAAACGCTCCAGCCCATGCTGTAGAGAGCTCCGACGATGAAAATATTCATCAGAAGCACAACAATGAAAGGAATTCCGCCGCTGATGTTAAACCCTAGAATTGCTCCAAGACCCATCAGCATTTTTGAATCTCCACCGCCCCACTGACCTGTGTAGTAGAACAGGAATGAGACCAACATGCCAAAAACAAAACCAATGGCTGAGTAAAGAATATAGATAGGGGTTGAGTATAGTATGGAAGTTATAATCGCACTTCCAAAACCAAAAGCAATCAGTGAATAATTTAACCAGTCAGGAACCTCTCTGGTCTTGATGTCAAAAATTGATGCCAACAGAAGACCAAAGAATGCTACTGCATAGTTGATTGGAATCATGAATAAAAGTTGAGAACAGAAGTTTAAATAGTTTGCTGTTGATTCAGCAACATTTAAATAACAATAATAATTCTTTCAGATTATGGAACTAAAACTGCCAAAGATTGATTTGGACTTTCTGAAATCAAAGAAGAAACCTCTTCATATAGCCATAAACGGCAGTGATATCAAGGGTTGGGCTGAGAAAAACAACAAGAATGAAAAAGAAGCTGTCATGAAACACGTTGAACAGATAAAAACTTTTGTTGACTACCAGATAAAAAATAAGGTTCCTATACTTACTCTGAACATATCTGCGGATTCGGATATGGAATGTGCAGAACTAGCAAAGCTTTTTGCAGAGTTTGTTGAAAATGAAGAAATTCACAAGAACAAAGTGAGAGTTTTTATAATCGGACAATGGTTTGACCTTGATGAAAATCTGACCAATGCTTTTAAGAAAGTAATGGAAAGGACAAAAGAATATAATAACCTGTTCCTGAATTTCTGTGTGAAATATAATGGTCAGGAAGAGGTAATGGGTGTAATAAAGCTTCTGGCCACAAAAGCAAAACTTGGAAAGCTGGAGTTGGATGAACTTAATGTTGACATGGTCAAAGAGAATCTGTACACAAGTTATTTCACACCGCCTGAAATCATAATTGAGCCAAGCAAGGTCTATTCTGGACTGCTTCTATGGGATTCCAAAGGCGCAAAGATTTTTCAGACGAGAAAACCATGGCTTGATCTGACAACTGCTGATGTTGACAGCGCAATTGCATGGGCCAATAGGGAATAATTTAGTAATCTTTATAAAGGGTCATCTTTTCCAAATATATAACCTGTGATTAATGACGCTCAGATGGGCCGAATGAGGTAACTTATTCTGAGCATCAAGATTAAACAGCTTTACGGAGGACAAAAAATGAGTGAACAACTATACGAAGCAGTCGAACTTGCAAGAAAGACTGGTAAAATAAAGAAAGGTAGCAACGAAGTCACAAAAGAGATCGAGAGAGGTACAGCCAAACTCGTTGTAGTGGCCAAAGATACACAACCGCCTGAGATAATCATGCACCTGCCGCTTCTTTGCAAAGAAAAAGGTATAAAATACGCCGAAGTAGATAGCAAAGAACAGCTTGGAGCAGCAGCAGGACTTCCTGTAGGAACAGCCGCAGTAGCAATCACAAAAGAAGGCGAAGCAAAAGATATATTGAAGAGTCTTTAGGTGTGAAAAATGGCTGAACAAGAAAAAGAAACAAAAGGTCAGGTTCGATTTTCGGACGCAGTTCCTGGAAGAGTCGATGAAGTTGTCGGAAGAACCGGAACAAGGGGAGAAGCAATTCAGGTAAGATGCAAAGTCCTCGACGGAAGAGACAAGAACAAGACCATAACCCGAAACGTTAAAGGTCCTGTACAGATTGGTGACATATTGATGCTTAGAGAAACTGAAATCGAAGCAAGACCACTCAACAGGCAAGGACGAGGTAAATAGAATGGCTCAATGCGACTTTTGCAAAAACAAAATTTTAGCCGGTACTGGAAAACAGTACATCAAAAAAGACGGCAAGATAATTGATTTTTGTTCAAATAAATGCGAAAAAAACATGTTGAAACTCAACAGAAAACCAAGAACAACCAGGTGGACAAAAGAATTTCACAGGGTGAAAGAAGGAAGAAAAGCATAGGAGAATATCAAAAATCAAAATAAGATTTTTGGAATATTTTCCATTTCGGAGGAAAACATAAAATGATTGAAAAAACCTTAGTAATCCTTAAATTGGATGTCCTCACAAGAGGAATTGTTGGAGAAGTTATATCAAGATTTGAAAAAGTCGGACTTAAAATAGTTGCAATGAAAATGCAGAAAGTTCCAAAAAAATTAGCTCAAAAACACTATGAAAAAGACGATGAATGGCTCATGTCAGTGGGTACAAAGCTCATAAAAAACCAGAATCTTGATGCTAAAAAGGAAAAACCAAAGGTTCATGGTCAAAGAATCTGTGATTCGCTGGCTCACGACCTGACACTTTATCCTGTCATAGCAATGGTTCTTGAAGGTCACAACACAATCAAAGTGGTTAGAAAAATGCTTGGTGAACAGTCACCTGAAAACTCAGCACCAGGAACCATAAGAGGAGACTACTCCTTTGATACCTATGTGCTTGCTAATGCATACAACAGACCAGTCATCACACTGGTTCATGCATCAGATAGTGTAAAAACAGCGAAAAGAGAGATTGCACTCTGGTTCATGAAAGATGAAATTGCAGAATGGACAAACCCTCATGAAGTAATTCACTTCAGAAAACGAAAATGAAGAGATTACTTTTTTTAGGATCACCAGGTGTTGGAAAGGGAACCTATGCTCAGATTTTAACAGACGAACTTGATATTCCCCACATTTCCACAGGTGAACTCCTTAGAGAAGAAACAAAAAAAGACACTCCTCTTGGAAAAGAGATTCATGATATCATGGAAAAAGGAGAACTTGTTTCCGATGATCTCATGATAGAACTCATCGAAGATCGAATCAAAGAAGATGACTGCAAAGAAGGTTTTATTTTGGATGGTTTTCCAAGGAATTTAATGCAGGCACATCATTTAAAGAAACTGATTGAGATTAGTCATGTGCTGAATTTCAAAGCAAGCGATGAAGTTATCATTGACAGGCTTTCAGGACGAATAACCTGCAAAAACTGCAGTACAATTTACAACAAGCACCTCGGAAACATTCCCAAAGTAGAAGGGAAATGTGACAAATGTGGTGGAGAATTGTATGAGCGAAAGGATGATCATCCTGATTCAGTTAAGAAAAGACTTGAGGTTTACAAGAAAAAAACCAAGCCTTTGATAGATCACTACAACAAAGAAGGACTGCTTGTGGAAGTGGTTATTAACAAAGATATTGACCAGATAAAAGAAAAAATGATTGATAAAATCAAGAATTTTTTAGAAGGAAAATCTGATGAAATCAAAGATATAGATTAAAAATGAAAGCATTCCAGAAAAAAATAGCTGATTTTAACCTTGTGAGAGGTTGGGATAAGGACACAAAAAACATAAAAGATTTTATGCTAAACATGTGTGAAGAAGTTGGTGAAGCTTGGAATATTATTAAATGGGTTGATGAAGAAACTCAAATGAAGCTAATTAAAAAGCATAAAGACAAAATGGAAGATTTTGTTGGAGATTCATTGTTTTTGATTCTCAAAATGGCATGGCTCATGGATATCAACTCGGAAAAAGCTCTTAATGACACTCTGGCAGAGTATGAAAAAAGGTTTCCGATTGACAAAATGAAAGAAGTTGGTCATGGAAACAATCTGGCGGGCGGTCATGACGGTAAAAAAAATGGAGATATGAGGTAATTTAAAAGTACAAAAATCAAAAACGATTTTTGAATTATTAAATTGGAGGGATTTAACAATGGCAAAAATGGTAGAAAGGGTGACGGCGCTTATGAATAAGCCGACTCACATTAGGAATATTGCGATCTGTGCACACATAGATCATGGAAAAACAACATTATCTGACAACCTGCTTTCAGGAGCTGGTATGATGTCACAAGAACTTGCTGGAAAAGCACTTCAGTTGGATTTTCACGCAGATGAGCGAGCACGTGGAATAACAATAGATTCTGCATCCGTAAGTATGGTTCACACAGTGGGTGGAGAAGAGTTTTTGATTAACCTAATTGATACTCCTGGACACGTTGACTTTGGTGGAGACGTAACAAGAGCTATGAGGGCAGTTGACGGAGCAGTTGTCCTGTGCTGTGCTGTAGAAGGAATAATGCCGCAAACAGAAACGGTTCTAAGACAGGCTCTGAAAGAAAGAGTCAAACCAATTTTATTCATTAACAAAGTTGACAGACTCATGAAAGAACTTAAATTAACTCCTGAAATGATGCAGGAAAGGTTCATGAAAACAATTGCAAATGTCAACAAGCTTATCAAAAGCATTGCAGAAGAAGAGTACGGAAGCAAATGGCAGGTAAATGTTCAGGATGGTTCTGTATGTTTTGGCTCTGCATTCCATAACTGGGCCATGAGCCTTGATTACATGCAGAAAAAAGGAATCAGTTTCAAGGAGATAATTGATGCCTATGAAAACGAAACCTGGAAGGAACTCGGTAAAAAAGCTCCTCTTCACGACGTTTTGTTAAATGCAGTAATTAAGCATCACCCAAATCCGGTTGATGCCCAGAAATACAGAATTCCTAAAATCTGGCATGGTGATAAAGAATCACCGCTTGGAAAGAGCCTGATGACCTGTGATCCAAAAGGAAAACTCGGGTTTGTCGTCGTAAAAGTAGTTGTTGATCCTCAGGCAGGAGAGATTGCTGCAGGAAGACTTTATTCAGGCACCATGAAGAAAGGAGAACCTCTTTACATGAATCTGAAGAAAACTGCTCTAAGAACGCAGCAAATCTATGTTTACAACGGAGCAAAAAGAGAAATTGTTGATAATGTTCCGGCCGGAAACATCATAGGACTTGGTGGTCTAAAGGATGCTTACCCTGGGGAAACAATCACCAGCGAAGCAGATGAACCATTTGAGAAGATATCTCACATCTTCGAGCCGGTAATTACTAAATCCATTGAGGCTAAAAACCCTGCGGATTTGCCTGAACTGGCAAAGATTCTGATACAGATTTCAAAAGAAGACCCATCATTGGTCATTGAAATTAACCATGAAACAGGTGAAAACCTGATGAGTGGAATGGGAGAACTGCACCTTGAGATTACAGAAAACAGAATTAAAGAAGAAAAAGGACTTGAAATACAGACAAGTCCCCCAATCGTTGTCTACAGAGAGACCATTACAAAGCCAAGCGGAGTTCAGTTTGAAGGAAAATCTCCAAACAAACATAACAAACTTTATTTCACAGCAAAACCCATCAGTCCTGAGCTTTCAAAATCCATGAAAGACGGTAAGATTCAGGATGGAAGAGTGAAAAAGAAGGATATGGAACTGTGGCAGGCACTTGAAGAGGCTGGAATGGATTCAAAAGTATCCAGAAAGGTCAGAGACATATTCAACGGAAACATTCTGATTGACGGTACAAGAGGTATTGTTCACATAGGAGAAGTCATTGAAATGATAATGGACATGTTTGAAGATGTTATGAAATCAGGTCCAATAGCAAGGGAACCGTGCATCGGTGTTGAAGTAACCATTGAAGATTTAAAACTTCACGAAGACGCGATTCACAGAGGACCAGCTCAGTTTTATCCTGCCGTAAGAATGGGTATTAGAGGAGCCATGAGTCAGGCAAAACCATTGATATTTGAACCGTTCCAAACAATGAGATTTGAAGCGCCAACAAGCTACATGGGAGAAATCAGCAAACTCATTGCAAACAAGAGAGGACAGCTGCTTGATATGAAGCAGGAAGGAGAAACAGTAATAGTTATTGGTAAACTTCCTGTTGGAGAGATGTTTGGACTCAGTTCAGAACTTAGAAGCGCCACAGGTGGAAGAGGTATTTCATCCCTTGTTGATCAGAACTTTGAAAAATTACCTGAAGAACTACAGCATAAGATTGCTGCGCAGATAAGTCAAAGGAAAGGTTTGAAGGTCGGTGAAGACGACGCTTCAGAATAAAATTAAAGGGTAAGCAACAAAAATAGAAGATTTTTGAGCTGACTAAAATACAAAAGTATTTTAGTAAGCTTTATAAAGGGTTTATTATTACTCAAAAACACCTTAAAAATCAAACAAATTTTTTGGAGGAAAACTAAAAATGGCAAAAGAAAAACCACACTTGAACCTCGTGTTCGTAGGACACGTAGACCATGGTAAATCAACCACAGTAGGAAGACTATTATTCGACTCAGGAAATGTTACCGAGCAGCAACTAAGAAAGCTGAAAGAAAAAGCTGCAGAGCTTGGAAAAGGCGGATTCGAATTTGCATTCGTCATGGATAACCTGAAAGAAGAGCAAGAAAGAGGAGTAACAATCGATCTCGCACACAAAAAGTTCGAAACCGATAAGTACTACTTCACAATTATCGACGCTCCAGGACACAAAGATTTCATTAAGAACATGATTACAGGCGCAAGCCAGGCTGATGCAGGAGTAATAGTTGTAGCAGCCAACGATGGAATCATGGCACAGACCAAAGAGCACTTATTTCTATCAAGAACTCTTGGTGTAAACCAACTGATTGTTGCAATCAACAAAATGGATATGAAGAGCTATGATCAGGCAGTTTATGATAAGATTAAAGCAGACATGACCACTCTTATGAAAACAGTTGGTTATAACCCTGCTGAAGTACAATTTGTACCTATTGCTTCACTACCAGGAGACAATGTTTTCAAGAAAACTGACAAAATGTCATGGTGGACAGGAGGAACACTTCTAGATGCCATAAATAACCTGAAAGAACCTGACAAACCGACAGGTCTTCCATTGAGACTACCTATTCAGGATGTTTATAACATCACAGGAATTGGAGTTGTTCCAGTTGGAAGAATTGAAACAGGAGTAATGAAAGTAGGAATGAAAGTTGTTGCAGTTCCAGGTAGAGAAGGAAAAGCAGTTCCAGGAGAGCTAAAAAGCATTGAAATGCATCACGAACAGATGCAGACAGCTGGACCAGGAGACAACGTAGGATTCAACGTCAGAGGATTTGGTAAAAAAGATATCGCAAAAGGAGATGTTATGGGCCCAGCCGATAATGTTCCAACCGTTGCAAGTGAGTTTACAGCACAAATTGTAGTGCTAAACCATCCGAGTGTTATTACTGTAGGTTACACACCTGTATTTCACATACACACAGCACAGGTAGCCTGTCAGATAGTAGCAATTGAGAAGAAACTCAACCCTGCAACAGGCGAAGTTTTACAGGAAAACCCTGACTTCATAAAGAACGGTGACGCAGCAATCGTCAGAATAAAACCGGTTCAACCATTGGTAATTGAAAAACAAAAGGATATTCCACAACTATCCAGATTCGCGGTTAGGGACTCAGGTTCCACTGTCGCAGCTGGTATGTGTATTGATTTGGTCAAGAAAGCATAATTTTTTGACTAATTTTTTTCCTTTTTTTCAAACATGGTGAATTCGAGTTTTATCATGAGATAGGCGCACAACGACACCAGGAGAACAAGAATGCAGAAAGCAAGAATAAAGTTGGCAAGCACTGACATAAACAAGATTAACGAGACTTGTCAGTATATTAAAAATGTGGCAGAGAAGACAGGTGTAGTTGTACGTGGACCTATCCCTCTTCCTACTAAGAAATTAAAGATTACTACTCGAAAGAGTCCTTGCGGCGATGGAACTGCCACCTGGGACAGATATGAGATGAGAGTTCATAAACGATTGATTGATATGGGTCTTGACGAAAGAGCACTGAGACTTGTTATGAGAGTGCCTATTCCACCAGGATTGAACATTGAGATTGAAATGATCGATGCTTGATTGAAAAGCTTTTTATACTATTTCTTCACTGTTTATTTTTATGTCAGACTTCAATATAGCTGTAAAAGCGTTTATAGTAAAAGAAGGTAAAGTTCTAGTTATTAAACGTAGACCTAACGATCCTCATAGTCCTGGTATTTGGGATATTCCAGGCGGCAGGATTGAAGAAGGTGAGAATCCTTACGATGGTCTTACTAGAGAGGTTAAAGAAGAAGTTAATCTTGAAGTAAATATTAAAGTGCCTTTGTATGTTGATTATTTCACTCGTGATGATGGTCAGAAGATTACAATGCTAATATTTGTTTGTTCGCCTATTTCTAAGGATGTTAGGTTGAGTGAAGAGCACACAGCATTTGAGTGGGTTGAAATTGAAAATGCTAAAGAAAAGTTTGAGAAACATTTTTATATTTTGATTGACAACTATTTGAGGTACTTTAAAAAATGATACATAACTACGCTGCAAAAGCATTTATTGTAAATGAGAAAGATGAACTTCTTATTGTAAAAAGATCAAAACAAAACAGTAGTCGACAAGGAGAATGGGAGTTTCCAGGCGGTAAACTAGAAGCTGGAGAAAGTCCTCAAGAAGCTCTAGAAAGAGAAACCAAAGAAGAAACTAACCTTGACGTCAAAGCAACATATCCAATAAACATAATTTTTTACAACCTGAATGACAAAGAACAATCAACCATTATGGTGTTTCTGTGCAAACTTCTCAGCAGCGAAGTGGTTCTGAGTGAAGAACATGATAAATTTAAGTGGATTTCTTTAGAAAAAGGAAAAGAAATGCTTCATCCATACCTTGTTGCAGATATTAAGAAATATGAGAAATTCTTTCAGGGAAAAACTTAAGGTTTATATATAAAGTTTTATTCCCTGTCGTCTATGGACAAGATACCTTTAATTATACTTGGTGGTTTTGAGACTGATAAAAAGAAGATTGAGAAGAAAAACAATAAGTTTTTGAAGCGTTATGGAGTACACTATCTTGAAGGACCGGCCAAACCTATAACAATTAAAATTAATGATGAGTACATAGTCCAAAAAGTGAGAAATGAGTTTGCAAATTCTAAATATTTTGATGAAAACAGAATATTTCTAGTGGGTCCTCAGTGGCTCTATGAAAACAGACTTGATGGATTCAATTTTGTTAATTATAATAATGGTATGATTGGAAACTTAGAACGTGCATTCAAAGAAATCGGAGGGGGGGTTGTTGGCATTACTACAAGTGATATACCTTTGGTTACAACTCAAAGTATATATTCATATGTTTCCGGTGTTAAAGGACTGCTTCATGATCCTAATCTGCATTTTATAGTTCAGATGTTTGATGATAACTTTGCTCTTAAGGATTTTAGAACTCCCTATAAAAAACCAACCTACAAGCTAAGAATTAGCAAACATAAGAATGCTCAAAGGCTTGCTCTTGGTCATCTTCATTTTTGTAATATTGACAATGTTAGCACAGCCGAGCTACAGGCAGGGCAAGCAGGATATAATGTTAGGGGTGAGAATGGAGTTGAAAAACTTTCTGACGTAGTAGATTTTGCTTTTAAAAACAAGCATTTAGGGATGAAAAACTTAGCAGTTGGCCTTTCTAATCTTCCGTATTATGGAATTAAATTTTTGATCAACAGACTAACACTTGACGATTTAGGGGGCTTTATTCAAAAAATGCTTATTGATAAGGAATATCTTAAAAGACAGCCTAACAAAATACATTTTAGAGTGGAGTATAAACCAGATTTTGCTTTTGATCTTGATACTATTGAAGAAGTTAAAGAGTTTGGTGCAGAGTATACTCCTATTGAAAAAGTTGTTGGTATGGAATATGATAAAATTCTAGAAAAATCAACTATCTCCAATTCACAATAACTTCGTTTGTTCTTTCGTAGGGTCTTATTTCGCTTTTTTTAATTGTTGTTTCATTGCCTGCTTTATACATCAGATAGCCTGTCAGCGCTATCATTGCAGCGTTGTCCACCAGGTATTGGTTCTCTGGTATGAAGCATTTTGCTCCTCTGTCTTTGCACATTATTTTGGCCATTTCCTTTAGTCTTGTGTTGCAGGCAACGCCTCCGCCTAATACTAGTTCATTCTTTTCGCAGTGTGCCATTGCTCTTTCTGCAACCTCTATTAGCATTGCAAATGCGGTTTCCTGTACAGAGTAGCAGATATCTTCTTTTGAGTGTTTTCCAATGACTTTGTTTCTTAGAAAAGTGTGCATTCCTGAGAATGAAACGTCCATTCCTTTTACAGAGTATGGCAGTTCAATGTATTTTTTCCCTTTCTGGGCCAGTTTGTCTATGTCCGGACCTGCCGGAAATCCCAAGCCAAT
The DNA here is from genome assembly GCA_043822105.1 of archaeon. Lineage (GTDB taxonomy): Archaea > Nanobdellota > Nanobdellia > Woesearchaeales. Next base: position 33,493 of record JBDRCD010000019.1, read on the forward strand.
GTCTCTTCCGAAAGAATCTAGGAAGTTTCCAACACCGGTGTCAAGTGTTTCTCCAAATATTCTGTACTTTCCACCGTCATAGGCTATTATTTGTGTGTTTGCTCCGCTTGCGTATAGTAGAATTGGATCCTTTGCTCCTTCCAGACGTCCTATTTCCAGATGTGCGATGCAGTGATTGACTCCCACCAATGGTTTATTCAGCAGTATTTTGAGACTTCTTGCCATGGCCGCACCAATTTTCAGTGTGTGTCCGATTCCCGGACCCTGTGAGAATGCTATTAAATCAACGTCTTCAAGTCCTATTTTGGCTGTTTTCAGCGCTTCTGAGAGCACTTTGTCGCATACTTCGACGTGATTCTCTGCTCCTTTTGTCGGAATCATACCGCCTGTTTTTGTAGTGTAGCTGTCTTTAACGTTTGAGAGTACTTTTTCATCTTTTAATATGGCTACGCCTAAAGTGTGTGCCGTGCTTTCTATGCCTAATGTTATCATATATGTAGAAATAGAGTGATTATATTTAAAGATTTAGTTAAGAACATGATTTAGTTTATTATTGATACACCTGTTAATCATAGTGTCATAAAGGTCATTTACAGTTTTGGCATCGTAATGAGCCACATATGGTTCGTTTTCAAAGTCAACAATTAGATCGGGTATGTGTTTTAGTATCATATTTACAAAATATTCTTTGGAAGTAATTCTTTTTGTTTCATTCATTATATTGTTAAGATAGGTTATTGAGTGATTTTTATCCAAATTCTTGACTATATCAGGATTTTTTCCGTTTTCCATTACTTGTTTCAGATGCTTATCCATCATTGTTTTTTCATATGCATTCATATCAGTTGTATAAACTGGAACCGTATTTTCTGTTTGTAATTTGGATTTCTCATATATTCTGTCTTTTATTATCATTAATGATTTGGCTAATCCATCGATGCTGATTGCTGCAGGATTATCAAACTTTATACCAGCTATAGGTTGTTCGTTCAGAAACAATTCAAGACCATTTTTTGTATCATATACTATCTGAAGAATGCTTCCATTTTCGAGCTTGAACTTACCTTCTTCTACTGATTCTATCTTAAGATAAGGTACTTTTTCAGCTAACTCTTCTACAAAATTTGAATTCATGCGCTTTTTATGTTACTTCTACTATTTAAATCTTTCTATTGTTGTTACTGAACTGTAGTGATAATATATAATGTAGAATCATTTCAACTGATCAAGTGTTTCGCCAAGCCTGTTAAAGTTTTCTCCGAATGTTGCCCAGTCATTGTTGCTCATGGATTCCAAAAGTGCATCATAGTATTCCTGTGCATCGGAAATAAGCTGCTGTTTGCTCTTGTCTTCTCCGTATTCATCAACCTGTTTTGCCTTACCAAAGAGTGTTTCAAGAGCAATCTCAAATGTCTCTTCCATGACAACTCTTTCGCCGTCTGAAACAAGTATTCTTTTCAGCTCTGGCAATTGTCCTTGTTCTGCCTGTATGTAAAGCGGTTCTATGTAGATTAGACTGTCTTTTATTGGAATAACAAGCAGATTTCCTCTTGTGACCCTTGAGCCCTGCTGTGACCAAAGTGTCAATTGCTGTGAAATCTCTGAATCCTGATCAAACTTGGCTTCTATTTGAAGCGGCCCGAAAACCAGTTTGTCCTTTGGAAACTTGTATAGCAGCATTTTTCCATAGTCATCTCCGTCGGATCTTGCAGCCATCCATGCAATCATGTTGTTCTTCCTGATTGGTGTGAATGATGTCATCAAAACAAATTCTTCCTTATTTTCTCCAGGAAGCTTGATTATAATGTAGTATGGCTCAACAGCTATCTGCTGTCCTGTTCCGTATATCTCGGTTGGAATCTGCCATGCGTCTTCTTTGTTGTAGAAAACCGTTGGGTCTTCCATGTGATAGATGCTGTAGATTCCTGCCTGTATCTTGAATAGGTCTTCTGGATATCTGACGTGTTTTTTCAGGTCCTCCGACATCAAATCGTATGTTTTGAACTGTTTTGGGAAAACCTTTGCATAGGTTTGTATTAAAGGATCCTTTGTGTCAACAATATAGTATTCTACGTTTCCATTGTATGCATCAACCACTATTTTCACAGAGTTTCTGATATAATTGGTGCCTGTGCTACAGCATTTCTCTGAGTATGGGAACCGGTTTGTTGTTGTATAGGCATCCTGTATCCAGTAGAGTTTTCCTTCACTTATTACCAGATATGGATCTTCATCCAACTCAAGGAATGGAGTTATTTTTTGGATTCTGGTTCTTATGTCCCTGTTGAACATTATCTTGCTTTCAGGCGTCATGTCTGAAGAAAGGAGTATTTTTATGTCAAGGAATCTTATGGCCATCAACAGTTTTTTTCCGAAGGAACTCATCTGCACTCCTCCTGTTCCGTCGTAGCTCATGTATTCATTGGTGTTTCCTTTTGGATAGTCAAACTCTTTTGTTTCAGTGTTTACCAATACAAAATAGTTGTCTCTCAAACCATAGTATATTCTTGGCTCGTCCATTTTCAGAATATCATCTTCAATGTTATAGACCGGAGGCACGTCTTTTATAAGATAGTTTGGCAGTCCTTCCTTTGTGACTGAATTCACAGGACTCATCACAAGGCCAAAACCGTGTGTGTAGACCATGTGTATATTAATCCATGTCTTTGCATCGTCAGTTATCTGGTTCTGGTTCAGTTCTCTTGGTGCAACCATTACCTGAGTATATTTACCGTCTAGATAGTATCTATCAATGTCAATTCCTGACAAGTCATAGTAGAGTCTTATTTCCTGAGTCTGTTTATAGGTCTGGGTCAGAGGTCTCCAGTCAAGTATTCTTATGTTATCCAAAGTTTCCGGTGCCTGCTCCAAGAGATCCTTTGTCAATTCTTCAACAGAGAAATCTTTTTCTTCAACATTGTCCAGTCCGTAGGCAATTTTTGTGAATTCTATATTGTTCTCAATGTATGGTTTTTCAAGATTTATCTCGTTTGGAGAGACTCTCAGTCCCTGTATTATTCCAGGAATCACCGTAGGTCCAATGAAGAATACTATTAGATACAACAATATTCCATAGATAAGAATATGTTTTTTCATTATTCTTTTATGCCCTGAAATAAAGAATATCCAGACATAGAACAGAACAGCAATGACAATTGCAAGTACCATCATAAACTTGATGATTGGCAAAAATGCAACGACGTCAGTGTAACCTGCTCCAACAACTATTCCTTTCTCAGAATACATTATTGAGAATCGGGTGAGGTAGTGCTTTACGGCGAGGAGTATGAAAATGAATGATCCGAGAATCGCCAGATGAACCGACTGTCCTCTACTTAGTTTAGGAAATTTTGGCTTGAAATTTATCTGAGTTGGATTATCGGCTGTTACCTGTGGCTGCTGTGTGAACATTCTCACGATGAATGACTGCAAATAGTCAAAGAGAACCATTATAAATGTTACCAACAGGCATGCCATTGCAAAGCTCCAGATGGCTTCAATGAAAGGAAGTGTGAATATGTAAAACGACACATCCTTTGCAAAGATTGGATCAACAAGTCCAAACGGAACCTGTTTAAAGTATTCCAAAACCGTAAGCCAGTGCCGATAGGCGGATGTGCCTATGAATATTGAGAACACAAGCGCCACTAGAAACTTAATCTTGAATGAGATTCCTGATTTGTTGAGCTTTGATGAAATCTTCAGGTTTATTAGTGCGAACATCAGGAAAACAATTGCCGCCAGTAAAAAAAGTATCAGTTTTGTCTTCAGACTTATGAGAAATATCTGTTCAAAATTAAGAGCCTTGAACCATTGGTAGTCGGTTACAAGGTGAACTATCTTGAAGAAGTATATGATTAAAAGCCAAATGATGGCCAGTATTATCCCCCTAATAACCTTCTTTGTTTCAGCCACAGGTAATGAGAAAGGCGTTCTCTATTTAAATTTTATGTTGGGGTTTTCTAAAAATATCAGGAGCATATAGTCCGTCCACACCTTTAAGCTGTATCATGAAGTTTTTGGCTGTAGAAGGTATTTTTATGATGTTTGACATAGAAACTTGTTCATTGAAAGGTTCAACATCTGCTTTGATGTCTTCAATGGTATAGATTACTGTTTTATCTAAGTTTTCAGGAACTTTCACTTCACCGTCAAGCTTTACATAAACTTCAGCTCCAATAAGAGAATCCACAGTTTTTCTTTTCAAAAGCTCGTCTTTAGGATCAATTTCGTTTCCGTTTTTGTAAACTGGTTCTTCTCCAGGGCCCATGTGTTTTAGATATATGAATTTCATTTTATCTCCATTGATCAATTCGACATTTGTAATCAGGTTCGTCTTTTTTGTAATTATCACCTATTGTCTCCTTCACAATTATACTTATTAAACTAGGATTATCTTTTTCACTTTGTTCTATTTTGTTTATTTCGTAAATTGCTTTTGGAGTTTCTGGAATCATTTTTCAGTAGTCAGATAGAACTCCATATTGTTCATTTCTGTTTCTGTGAACTGAGAACGTAAGTTTCCATCAGAGCCTTCAAACACAGAGCCCATTAATATTTCCAGTTGGCTTTTTATTTGTTTAGGATTTCCCTTGAATAATTCCGCTAAGATAAACCTATAATTAGTCTTTTCATCGCTTGATAGAGGTTTATGATCTGCCATTTTTAGTTGATAAGCCTTAAGCTCATCTTTTGGGCTGTATGCTCCAAAAAAGCCTCCGGCTTGATCATTTGTTTTCATAGAATCTAAGGCTGCATTGTAATCTCCTTTTTCAAGTAAAGTTTGTATGATTGTATTTGCAGTTTTTACATTTGGACTAATATTGTGCGCTTCTTTAAATCTGTCTAGTGCATTGTTTATGTGCTTGCTATATTCTGCAATATCAGTTTCTTCAAGGTTATGTTTTTTTATGTAGTTCATAACCTCTGTTCCTATATTAAATTGTATGTCTGCTTCTGCATTTGGATTGGTTGAGTCATCTATTGCATCTATAGAAGCTATGTTGTTTACAAGATTAGAGAAATAGTTTAAAGTCCATTTATGAGCATAATAGCGACCAACTCCCAATGCAACTAATAGACCTGCAATTACAGATCCTGCAATAACCTTTTGTTTGGTTTGTTTCTTCATGTTCTCCGGGAATCAACTTTTATATTTAAAGCTATCCTGAAATATACCGAAAAGGTTAAATACTTCTGGTTTCAGAAATATGAATATGAAAGAGGTAAAAGAACTTATTTTAGTGGCGCTGACAATCATTGTAGCCACGTTCTTGATAATAAGAAATCCTTCGACAACCGGTAAAGTTGTGGATTCAGCTCTGCCGGTCATGAATGCAAACAATCTTATTCTACCTGGGATGATTATTGTGGCAACTGTTGCCTATCTTATAATAAGCAATTGGGAAAAGTAGTTAGAATATTCTCTTATTCACAGTTCTCGGTTTATCGTGCTACAAGGTTATTGAACAGTATTATCAGAAAAACTATTATGATAATTGCTGCCACGGTTAAAAAGAGTCCGCCTTTTGCTTTTCTATTCATATTGGTTTGTTTAGCTACGGAATTTATATATTTTTCCTATACACACGTACATATCAAATAATCATCTGTTGTGCAGTATCTGTTACCATTGAATCTTCCCAAAGAAAGTTCATTGCACACATCTTTGCAGAGATTAAAGAACAGCTGATCTTCATGTATGTCATTTTCTGCATTAATTTTTATATCGCTGCACATCGTGTATAGTACTTTAACCTGATTTCCGTTTATCTCATAGATTGGCGCTTCTTGAGCCTCTTCTTCCATTATTATTTCAGGAACAACGACTTCTTCTATTGGTTCAGCAGTTGATTTCACCAGATAATCAGGCAGACTTACACCATTTACACCTGTGTAGGATACAAAAGCAATTACCAAAAATACAAACAGCCAGAAAGTGTTTGAGTCACCGAGACCTTTTTTCTTTTCAGGCGCTCTTTTAATGATTTTGCTGAGGTCTCTCTTCAGAAGCTCATCCTGATCCTCGGTTTTTTTAACCATTCGTTTGTTTATGCAGAAATACTATTTAAGCTTTTAGTATTATGAAACAGTAGAGAAATTATTTTATTTATAGACATGGTTTATCTGCCTCTCTGCGTTATTGATGAGCAACTTTCTAAACTTCCGCTTGTGTGGCAGGCTGTAGATGTTGTGTTTTATTTCGTTTCCATCCTCTTCAAGACATGTTCTCTCCAAAGGTCCCACAAGTCTGTCATCAGGTCCTTTGATTGTTTTCATGCTAATCTGGAGCTGGCCGTATTTGTCGAGTATATCCACTTCACTGTAGGACACTTTAAAAGCAAGCACATCAATTTTATTGGCTCTTGTCACAATGGTTGTAATATCACTTTTATTGTCATAATGAAACAATGCGTAGAAATTTATGTTTCCAGGATCAACTACATGTCCCACAAAGTATTCCATTTCCTTCTTTTTTACAATAGGAGCGCTGTTTAGCACCATGTTTCTTATGAATTCTAAGGGCATGAACAACCTGAAAATACCTTTACTATTTAAATTTAAGGAAAAATTTTTAAATAATTTAGTTAAACATGGCTTTATGAAAAAAGTTATTTTTGCATTGGCACTTTTATTGCTTGTTGTAAGCTGCAGCCCAAAGCCTTACGTTACTCAGGAGTGCATGAATTTCTGCAATGACCTTGATGAGAGCATTGCTACAACCCTTGAAAGCGGTAAGCCTTTTGAAGAGCTTATTGAGCAGGGAAGAATTGACTATGCAGAGTGCAGAACTGATCTGTCTGTGCAGGATGTCATCGACTTTATGTTAGAAGATGAAGACGTTACTGCCGAGGATTTGCCTACAAAGGCGCAGCTTGATAAATGTGATAATCTTGAAATGTACTGTGACTGTAAATTTAAAGGTGGCAAGTACTGGTATGATTATGCTAAAGAAATCAGTGAGAAGTATAATTAGATTAGGCCGTATTTTTCTCTAAGTTCTAACCATTTATTGTAGTATTTAGCAGGCAAAACAGTTCCCATTTGATTTATATTCTCATAGTTTAAACCATCTTCATATTCTTCGTCTATGCTGTCAAAGGATTTGCCTTCTGAAAGCACTATCACGTCCGGAATTGACTGTATATAACCCACATTTGCGTATTCTGCGGCTTTGTAGGTTGGAATTGTTGGTTGAGTTGTTTCTATGAAGCAGTAGCCTGTGTCTCTGTAGTCATATTGTTCAGGACATTTTATTCCTGTGACTGCGTGGTTTTCTTCTTCAAAAGCCAGATATGCTGTGTCATAGCCGAGTTCTTTCAAAAGAAAGACTAGAAGCACTGATTTTTCTCCGCAGACGCCTGTGTTGGTGTAGAGTACTTCGTAGGGATATTTGCCTGTGAGATTGTTGGTTTTAAAGGCTATCTGGTCGTAGGGGATGTGTTGAACCAGGCTGATTGCAACTCTTGCTTTGTCGTCTTCATCAAGGTTCAGCTGTTTTATTTTGTTTGCAAGTTCCACTATGTATGGCTCCTGTATCTGATTGTTCAGCTCTCGTTCTATGAAATCTTTTTTTGTCGGAACAGGCTCGTATTCATAGTAGGTTATGGTTCTTGGAAGCGCTTTCAGGTATTCGTTCAGATCTTCATAGACTATTAGTTTTATGGTTCCTTCTTCACCTCTTAGAACATAGTCAAAGTAGATATCTTTTGGATTGTTCTGATATCTTGAAATGCATTTCTCACCGTCTGCAATGTATCCTTCTTCGCAGCCGCAGAGAGATGCTTTGTAGATTAAAGCTCCTTTTTCACAGTACTTTGGTTTGGTTGTTGAACATTCGCGGTATTCTGTTCCGTCATTGCAGTATTTAACTTCTTCACAGAGATTTTCGTTTGGTTTGTAGCCCTTGTCGCATCCACATTCGGTTGCTGATTCTGTTAGTGTTCCGTTGATACATTTGAAAGGTTTTGCTGTTGAGCATTCATAGTTTGATGTGTTGTCATCGCAGAAAACATTTGCTATGCATTCTCCGTTAAAGAGTTTCTCGTCGCTGAGACAGGTTAATTCTCTTGTAAAGTCCTGATTAGAGTATATATAGAAACCTGCTACAATTATTATCACTAAAACAATGAATCCGCTCTTTGACATAATTTTTAATTAGAAGAAAGGGTTTTTAATGTTTTTGGATTATTTTTGATTGAGTAGTAATTTGTCTTGAGTTTTAGCATATGCTTCAACAATAGTTTGAAGAAAATCATTCTTCATCAGAATGTGCATCTTAGCAAACTTGTTAGCCCTATAGGCTGTTGTGTTACCATATCTTGGCAGATTACTCATGGACAGGTCAATTATGTTGGGTTCTTTACCGGATATTTCTTCATAGATTCTGTGAGAAAATCCTACGACTGCTAGACCGGGTGTGTCCATAAGTATAAGATCTCCTGGAGAAACATCTTCAAGTTTCACTTTATCTCCAATGTTATCGTTTAATAAATCTTTTTCCAGAAGTATAAGCGATTTATATCCAAAATCATCCAAATCAAGAGTATATATTCCAACAGGACCTTTTTTACCAAAAGAACCATATCTAAAACCCCTTGATTTTATTCCTGCAAGCTCTGATTTAGGATACTGCATGGATAATTGCGTATGAACTTTTCCATCTCTTTTTATGAAACCGGTTTTTGCGACGTAGAAACTTCCCAGTTCTTTTCCTTCTATTTTGACACCTGTACTTTCTCTTTCCTGAGAAATCAATAGAGCTATATTACCTCTATTTCCATGTAAAAATGCGCCTTTAACTTTACCCATGTAAACTGGAAAGTAGTAATAGTATAAAAAGATTTACTTATTATTCATCCTTGTAATGATTTCATCCATATCTTGCTGTTTGTAAATACGAAATATTGGAAGTTCATTTCTGACTTTAAAGGTTGTAATTTGTTTGTCATCAATAGGATATATTGGTGATAGGTCCACTTCAAAATATTTGTTCCTATCATCTATTCTGTCAACGATTCCGCCTGCTGTCAACTGGAAACTATTTATGATTATAAGATCATTAAGTCTCGCTTCGTCGAGATTTATGGTTTCTATTGTTTTGTATATCTTTGAAAGGTCCTTGTTTGCATTTATGTATTCTGGTCTGATATATTTCAACAAATCAGCGTTTATTTTTTGATCAGGATAAATATGGTTCTTTTTTGGCAAAAAAGAAGTTCTGTTTCCGTTTAGTTTTCCTCTGAGGCCTCTGTTCTCTGTTAAAGGTGATTCTGTACTTATCTCTATGGACAGATATTCTGGAAAACACATGAATGATGCTGCCACATAGTTCATGTGTTTATATTTGTGTCTGAATACTATAAAGCCGCCCCTATCATTCATGTTGAATTTATTTCTTAAAGTAGTCATTTAATTTAGAAATTAAAACTAATATAAAAATGTTAGCACAAATAGAAATTTATTTATACTTGCTATACTTCATTATGTTTTTAATGGGAGAAGTCAAAAAAACTATTTCTGATTTGTTGCGAGATGCTTCTATTGAACTAACACTTAATGATGACAAGGTACTGCATAATAGTATTGCCTTGGACTATACTTTTAACGCGTTTAAAGATTATTCTGAAGCGGTTTTTGGCGTGAACAATATTGCTGAGAAAATACATTTGTTCAGTGAGACATATGAAAATAAATTTAATAATCTAATGAATAACTCTTTTAGTTCATTTAAAGTTAGTGTTTCATTCCTTTTGAATTATAGCCGTATGGGCGAGATTCCTGAGAATGGAGTTTCTATGGTTGAAGATTATCACAGTTTTGAATATCTTATACAGGTCTTGCATAATGTTAACACACAAAAACATACCCTAAAAAATCATGCAGGAACACCTGATTACATGAGAATAATAAATACATCTGCTTATTTAATGTATGAAATAGTTGAGAAATGCATTGATTTAGAAAGATTGTAGTTAAGGCCTTTCGTAATTTTGAATAGGCATTATTCTTTGTCCGCCTCTTTTCGTAATCACTCTTACTGTGTTCAAATATTCGGGTGAAGTTGGATCAACGTGTTCCTGGTGGCGTTTAACATGATGTGATTTTATTGTTTTATTTGGTCTTGATTCCATTTCTTTTTGTAACTGATATGAACTTCCTGTAACTTCAACAGGAAAATAAACATTGCCTCTTTTTTCTATGGCTCCTGTTTCAAGAACTTCTTTAATGTCACCTTTGTTAACAATGCCCGCAATTAAATCACGGTCTGCAATCAAGTAGAAGTTTTTCAATTCACGCAGAATATCTGTTTCGTTTATGCCTTTCTCAGATGAGTGAACTATGCTCGCTACAATTTCAAGTGACTCTGCCATTTGGAAAAGGAATTGTAAGATATATATAAAGATATCTTATAATAATAGTAGTAAATATTCTTAAGAATTAGGGTTTATCTTTAGGAAGTTCAAGCGGAATTCTTATTTTAAAATAATCCTTGCCATCCACTTGCTCATTAAAAGCATTCGCCAGTTTGTCTATGTCTTCTTCGGACTTTATTTTGGTATAGACCGGGCTTTTCGAATCATTCATCCAGGCCAATGCTAATTGTCCATATAAAACTAATTCGGGTTTGTGAAAAGTTAGAATAGATAGTAGTGAATATGTGTACTGTCCGAAATGTTCTGGTTTAAATCTATAATCACCAAAGTGTACAGTATCGTGTTTTACCTGCACACTAACTATTTCTTCCAAGAATTTCAAGTCAGGATCTTCCAGAGCTATTTTTTCTGGTTTTATATCTTCCGTTGTAACTTCAGTATATACACTTCCAACTTTGTGTGGGTCTATACATAGCTTCCCACCCTTATATGTTCGTAGAATAGCAGACTTTGTAACTGCCTCATCAAAATTTTTCTGTGCGTTTTCTCTTAAAGTTATTAGTTCAGATAATTGTTTATTAAAATCCAATTGTCTAATTTGGTACAGATTAGGTCTTTTGTTTAATAAATAATTGAAGGCAAATAGAAAATCAGTTGTCAGCAAACTGTACCTACCCAGATACATTGCTTCTAAACAATGTGGAACATTTGTAAAGTTAGATTCTACAATTCCATGGCTCAATGACTGTATTTCTATCACTGTTTGGTTCTATAGAATGTTGAAATATATAAACTTTATCTCTCCGGAGTGGATATTTAAAGATGAAAAAAGGAGTTCTTTGAGTAAATGGTTGCTTTCTTTGCTGATTTAATATCTTTGTCATTTATACTTAATGCCAGTTCATCGATGAAATAATTGAACTCTGTCTTGCCAATAACATACTCTCCTATTATTATGGTGTACGGATACATCAACATTTCAACAAGTGTTAAATTTGAATAGTTTATCTTTGGAAAATTATCCATATCTTTCTGTACTTTTGCCATGTAATCTTTTTTATTTGCTATCCAACTTATTCTCATCATCCTGTTCATATCTTCCCAACGACTCGCCGTATCTCTTTCTTTTAATGGAAAAGAATAAAGATAATAATCTTTCATTGTGGGATCTTCTGCAAACTCAGTTATGAAATCGCATAGATGTTTTAAACTAAAGCTGTAGTTGCCAAAAGAGATAAAGTCTGGATGAAGATCGCTAACAAAAGTTCTGACTATATCCTTTACTTCACCTCCAGAATAAATATTTATATCATATATTGGATTAAAAATGTCTATCATTTGGAGAAGAAATAAAGATTTAGATTTAAAGCTTTAGAAAACAAAGAATTTAAATGTTTTAACATGTTCATATTAATAAAGGTGATATATAATGGAATCTAAAACCCAATTCAGTGAGAAAGAGGCAAAAATTGTAGGCGACAAACTCAGAATAAAATGGAATGAATTCAATGTAGACCAGTTCAGAAGAGGAATGAATGTTGAATTGGAACACGGAAAAGCAGATCCGGAAACCAATGTTTCAAACGATGATCCTCTAATCACAGGAAAAATTGCTTTGGCACATCTAAGAGAATTTCCAGACTACTATGACAGACTGGAAAAGATGGAAAAAGAAGCAGATGAATTTTGGGATGAATAAAATAAAAGCATTCTAATGCAAAATGGACTTGAACCAAGAGATTAGGCAAAGCAAGGTCGTTGTTCATAGTAAAAGATACGCTTATTTAAAGGCAAATACGGCTCCTGTGGGCGACTTTTTTATGACGACCAGGGATAATGACGAAATAACAGTTGTGGCTTTAGAAGAAGATGTTGAAAAAGTTAATTATTCTTCGATTACAAAGTGGTTTAAACTCTTTGAGATAAGGCCTAAAACACCATTCTTAGCGGTTGGATTTATAGCTACGATAACAAAGGAATTAGCTGCTACTGGTTTGAATGTTTTAGTTGTTTCTACTTATTCAAAGGATTACATTCTTTTGAAAGAAGAAGATGCTGAGAAAGGAGTTAATGTATTGAAAGAGATGGGAATGGATGTTAGATAAGATGATATTTTATCTTTAGAAAGAATTCTTTATCTTCTGGAATTGATAGTTGTTCTTCAACATCTTTGATATCCATCCACTTTGCAAAAGGATTGTCTTTATCTACTGGTTTTAGTTCTGTAACTTTTGTTTTGAATAAGAATAAGTGTATTTCTTTAGGTTTCTTTGTCTTTAAGTCAGGTCTTTCGTAGACATCCAGTTTTTTAACAAGTACTAGGTCTTCTTTCATAAGTCCTGTTTCTTCGTAAATCTCCCTGTAAGCGCCTTCTAAGATGGTTTCTTCGCCTTCTATATGACCTTTTGGAAGAGAAAACGTGCCCCATTGCTGAGCTACAACTACGACTTTTCCATTATTGATAATAACTCCTCCTGCAGATCTTTCTTTCATGAAATAAAGCAAAAGTTGATGTTTTATTAATTTTGTGATTAGAACAGTGTCACTGCAAATCCTTATGATAAATATCTAAGAATATTATTTTGTTTTCTCTAACAGCGTATGCTAATCTGTATGGATGGATGTATAGTTCTCTAGTTCCTTTTCTCTTGTATTTCATTGGTTTTCCTATTTCAGGATTATCTATTATCTTTCTTACTTGTTTGTTTATCTTCTTTTTTTCAGAAAAGATATATTAACTATTCCTCCTCAAATTCCCTACTTCACATTCCTTCTATAGAAATAAGCCAAAAACATATTCTTACTGAATTGGCTTGCAGGGATTCCATTTCAAAAAAACTTAAAAACTCTCTCTTCTTCTCTTATACCTATGACAGTAAAATCAACTATCGCATCTCGTCGCAGCATTCGCAAATACAAATCCAAACCAGTCTCTCCTAAGCTAATCAATCAAGTCTTAAACGCTGCTCGCCTTGCTCCATCTGGTAACAATGCTCAACCTTCAAGGTTCTTTGTTATTAGCGATGATAAAACTAAAGAAAAACTAAGAACTAACAAGATAATTAGAGAAGGATGGGAACTTAAAGCACCAACAATTATTGTTTGCTGCGCTGATCCAAATGCTTACACTAAGTTTCACAAAGGTTGGGATGATAAGAACAAAGAAAGAGCATTAAGAGACATAGGTATTTCTTCATCATATTTAGTCTTACAAGCTACAGAACTTAAACTTGGAACTTGCTATGTTGGCTGGATTGACAAGGAAAAGATAAAAGAAGTTCTCAACATCCCTAAACACTTCATAGTCCCTTTTATAATCACGTTAGGCTTCCCAGATGAATCCCCAAAGCCAAGGCCTAGAAAAGAATTAAACGAAATTATTCTTTAAATATTTTCGGAAATTATTCCAAAAAGCTTATTAAGAGCAATATTTATAAATATCACAGCACAACTTAATTATGGGTGAAGAACATGGACAATTACCAGTTTTTTATGAAAACTAATGTGAATCAGTTTGTAGGCCAATGGATTGCTGTATGCGACAAAAAGATAGTTTCACATGGAAAAAGTGCAAAAAAAGTCTTTGAACAAGCACAAAAAGAATGTCCTGGAAAAAAACCCCTTCTAACAAAGGTTCCTGATAAAGAAACTATGATTTTCTAAAATGACTATCATTTTTAACTATAAATCTATCACAAGACCTGATGGAACAAAAGTTAAAACTCCTTCTATACCTGTTGAGTTAAGTGGGAAAAATAAAATAGATACAGTTGCATTATTAGATTCTGGTGCAGATCAAGCAGCAATTTCATTAGAAATAGCTGAGATTTTAGGACTTGATGTAACTGGGAAGAAGCATCCTGCTTATGGAATTGGAGGAAAAGTTGACTCAATCCAGTCAAAAATGCGAATCTCAGTTGGAAAAGGTCATGAATATTACAGCTTTTTAGTTCCTGTAAAGGTTATTCTGGGAAAGTATGACTTTGGAATAATTTTGGGAAGACTTGGATTTTTTAGTAAATTTGTAATCTCATTTGACCAATACAAAGAAAAAGTTTTCCTTAAAAAAACTTCTCGTTAAGAAGCCAAGACCTAGAAACGAAATTATTCTTTAAGCCATCTTCAACAACACTTCCCTTATCTCTTCTATTGTTTTTTGCTGTAATTTTTTATTACTCATCCTTACAAATCGCAGTAGCAGATCAATTAATCCATTCTTAGAATATAATTTTAATTTATATTTATCGACGATGAAGTAGAATCTAAATGACTTGTACCTTAATTCTTTTATTAGTGTTCCAGCAACATTTCCTAAAAGCTTTCCCTTATTAGGATTTTTTTCTAACGATTTTAAATGTTTTAGAACTTCTATGCTCTCTTGCTTGAACTTTTTGTCTATTTCTTTGTAGAGCGAATCAACTATTTCTACTTTTGCCATTTTTTCTTCATTTTGTCTATAGCTTCATCTATAGGTATGGCTTTTTCAGAATTTTCAATGAACCAATTAAAATGTTCTTTTACAGCGATATCATAGATTCTATTTATTATTTCCTCATATGTCTCGCCTTTTAGCCCAAAAGAGCTTATCTTCTCTTTGGTTTCCTTACTTATCTGAATTGTTGACATCATATAGTCACTATAGCCGCTATAGTTTATAAACTTTTTCATAAACAAAGAATAAAAACCAAGATTAATAAAAATTTACAAAAAAATTGCGGAAAGTTTACGAAGAAATCAGTTTCCGTACCCTTCTCCAACATTTTTAAAAGAAAACTCTTCTCCATTAAGCTTAAATCTTACTATCTCTGCATTCTCTTCTATTTGTTTATTAACAGCTGTTAACGTATTTACCAATTCTCCCAGTCCTCTTTCTACCAATTTATCTTTGTGTTTTAGCATTCCGCCAAGAACTTCAGTTAGTTTGTATGACTTTGTGAAACTGTTTCTGGGCTTTGCATAGCTTAAAGGTATTTCTTCAATACCTGCGTCAAAAAGATACGCTAAAACTATCTCTTCTGTGGCTATGCCAAAGTCTTTGGATTGAAGCTTAACATTTAGTATAGTTGCCATAGCCCTTGAATAACCTCTAAAACCACTAACAGAATCTCTTATATTATAACCAAACTTAGAAAATATCAATCTTTGAACTTGATTAATTGCGTTTCGATAGTCGCTTGTATTCTGCATTTCGGGAGCAGTATACCTATCTCCAATAACCATGAAATGCTCAGAATAGTGTTTATTATCAAAATATTTCTTAAACTTCACAATATCTTTAGTGTCCTGATCATCATCCGCATCAGCTTCAACAACAAATTTAACACCAGGATTTGAAAGCAATTCATTCAACCCTCTTTTAATCGCAAAACCTTTCCCTTGATTTGTAGCATTATTTACAACTTGAACACCTCTAACTTCAGGAATTTTAACACCATCATTAATAACCACTATTTTCTTTACGTGAGGTCTGACAGATTCAATTGCCTCATTAAGCATTTCTACAGCTTTTTCATGCTTACCACTAGAATAGTAGAAAGGAAACACTACACCAATATTTGAAGTCATAAGAAAAAGAAATGTGAATAATTATAAAAACTTATCTTTCAATTTCAAAAAACTTTTAAACTTTCTCTCCTTTCTTTTTATCATAGGAGGAGTGACTATGAGATTTATTTATTTAAGTATGTTGTTTATGTTTGTTTTCGCAGTTGTTTTTGTATCTGCAGCAAAGCCAATAGAAGCAGGTATTCCAGCTCACGCAAAGGAAATCGCGCCAGGACATTTCTACACAGGAAAATTTGTAGAGAAAGGCAGAACAGTTGAAGGTTATGCTTTTATTACCTATGGCAAGAGTTTTGCTAAGCCTGCAGATGTTTGTGGTGATGGTAAATGTTCTGTTGATGAAAGAAAGTCAGGAAGTTGCCCTGCAGACTGCACACCAGACGACCCTGTAAATCCACCATCTGATAACCAAACATTGGATACCAGTGGAGATTCTTACAGCGTTGGAAATGCTTACTGCTATAATTTTACAGGAGCTAAATGGTTTAATGTAGAACCTTATTACATAGATACCAAAAACGACGAAGGTTTAAATCCTGATGTTATAATCGAAGCTTTAGAATATTCAATTTCTGAGTGGGAAGATGCTACTGATGGAGTAATGGGAAACAATATGGGTGTTAATGTTGTTGGAGCAGCAAATGAAGCTTCCAGACTAAGACCTGGAAAATACAATAATAAGAATGAAGTTGCACTTGGAAATGTAAATACTCCGGGAGCAATTGCAGTGACATATTACTGGTATTACACTGATACTGGTGCAATGGCTGAATGGGACCAGGTCTACGACACAGTTGATTTTAACTGGGCATTTGACGGATCTCCTGACAAAATGGACTTCTTAAGCATAGCAATACATGAAATGGGGCACACATTTGGAATGCTAGATCTGTACTACCCAGCATGTTCTTTGCAAACAATGTACGGCTATGGTAGCGAAGGAGAAACTGACAGCAGAACATTGGCGCTAGGAGACATTACAGGAATCAATATCCTGTACTAATTTTTTTATTTTTATTTTCTGAAAAAATAGCTCAAAAATTATTTTCTAATTTTTGTTGTTTTTTTAAATAATTCTCTATATAATAGTCACAAAACTTTATATATTATTTATCCCAAGAATACACTATGAAATACATATTACCGTTAATATTGATTCTTCTAATTCCTTTGACATTGGCTTCACCCTGCAATATCAATCCAAGCAATGAGTTCCTCTGCGTCGGTGGTACAACCATTGGTGAAACTACCATTGTTCGCTATGTCAACGAAGGCAATGATTGTCTTATGAATGAAGCCATCTTCTGCGATAATGGTTGCATTAGTGCTTCCCAGTCTTTTAAGCAAAAACTGGACGATGGAGAGCTTAATTACATGCTTCCGCCTGCTCTGTGCCTTCTGACTTCAAAGGAGCTTGAATACAGCGGGGAAAGCAGATGTGCATATGATCATCTGGACAATTACTATGAAATTAAATACACGGGTTCAGAAAAAGAAGCAAGATTTGTTTCAGCAGGAAGAATACCCTATGGTGGTCACTGCAAGGATGACCCTTTCGAAATGATTATTCCCTGCGAAGATAACGGTTGGAAATGCGATGGAGACAGTAAATACTGGCTCTACAAGGACTGCACAATAGGAAGAACAGAAATCTGTGAATATGGCTGTGAAAACGATGAGTGCCTTCCTCAACCTTTAATAGATATAACAATAGATGAGATAATAGAAGAAGATAAAGTAACTGAATTCTACAAACCAACCACTGATGAGATGTGGGATTCAATGATTCTAATAGTAATTCTAATATTTGTCGTAGTGGCTTTGGAATACATCTTCAAAAAGGCAAAAGATAGAAAGAAAGCTCTAAAGAAGCATAAAAAGAAGAAAAAAATAATTATTTTTTCGCTTTCTTTTTGATTTTTTTCTTTGGCTTTTTCTTCGTCTTTTCAGAAGTCTTCTTCTTAGTCTCTTTTTTCTCTTCCTTTTCTTCTGTCTTTTCTTCTTTCCCTTCAACATATCCGTGCTTTTTGGCAAAGAAAGGCAAAATATAGAATCTGTTTCCAAACCATAATACAAGCCCTGCAAACATTGCTACCAAAGCGTATGGCAGGAACTTGCTGTAAAACAGTGCCAGTTCGCCCGAAACAAGCTCCAATGCTTTAGCAAAGATTGCTTTTGGGTCAACGGGAATCGGCATCTGGATAAAATATAAAGAACCCACTATTCCTGCGAACTTAGCCAAAAGATTGCTCTTGAAAAGCAAATATGGCAGAACAAACAGTGCAGGTACCAGTAAAACCAGTTTTCTGGACAGATAATTAACTGTCAAGACAAGGTCATTGTTTACAAAGAAAAGTATCAGCAGGAAAAAGAACATCAGATTGAGATAAACCAACCCCATGAAAGGATTGTCCTGCTTCAGATTGTTCAGAAAAGCCTTTCCTTCTGTAATGCGTTTATCATATTCCCCCTGTATTTTAGGCTTCAGCTGCTGAGAAACGTTCCCTATGTGGATTTCCAGCTGATCTTCAGGTATGGTATCACCAATTTCCTGGGCTATATAGTCCTCTGCAAACTCTATGACAGTAGTAGTAACCTTATCGGTTACTGCATCACTCCTCATCTCAAAATGGTTAATAGTAGCTTCCATCATTCCAATACTAATTATAGAAATAATGACAAAACTCATGACAATCCACAGGATGAAATTGATTGCTCGATTATACCATTTCAACCTCTTTTTTCTGTAGTCTTTTATGTTCATCACTGATAATTATAAATAATCCTATAAAAACCTTTGTTAACACTCGAGAATTTATAATAATAGAAACTAATTTAAACTTCAATTATTTTATAGTCTGCAGGGGTTGATAAATTATGGCGAAAAGAAGAAGATCTTCAAACATGCAATGCAATCACAGCAAGTGCAGTACAGGAGAATGCGGTTATTTCCTCGGATTTTTAGGTGCAGCGATATATTACATTTCAACATCAACGGGTTTCTGGAACGGAGTACTGGGCTTTTTAAAAGCAATAATCTGGCCTTTATTCCTGGTGCTGGAAGCACTGAAGTTCTTGGGAGCTTAATAATTTTAGAATTTTTTCCCTTGAGAACATAATGCAACTATTTCTTTTATTCTTTTTTCTTTAGTCTCTTCAAGTTTTGCTCTATATATTCCGCGCAACCATAGCTTTCTATGAGAAGGTGCAACACTATCAAAAAACATCTTTGCTTTCTTGTTTTTAGCAAGAGCTTGTTTTAATTTCAAAGGAACTTCAGGATTATCAGGAATGTGTTGATCTATCAAAGGTTTCTTAACACCTAATTTGTAGGTTTTCAAGCCATGTGGACTCATTTTACCATCTTTAATCAGTCTTTCTGCATAAGAAGAAGTGTTTCTACTCCAACTGCCACCATTTTTTCTACGAACAAACCTTTGAATATAGCAATCTTCATCCAAACGCTTCACAGTTGTATCAATCCAACCAAAACAAATAGCTTCATCCATTGCTTCCTGAGTAGACATAGCTCTCTTACCAGTATGCTTCTTATAATGAACAAGATAAACTGCATCTTCTTCTAAATGATTATCCTCAAGCCATTTACGCCAAGCTTTCTGAGACTTTGGATTGATTTGTTTAATAGGCATAAAATATAACAACAATCAATAGTTTAAAAAAGTTTATATACTTTTAATATTTTTATTCATTGGATTAGGAGTAGGATTCCTAACTACGTTCATATTTACAAGGAAAAAATGAAACTATGGTTCAAAAGCAAGTCCTACGGCTATGGATGGGTTCCGGCCTCTAAAGAAGGCTGGATAGTAACTTTGCTGTTCGTCTGTGCAATCATATACATAGGCACAACATATGCAGAGACAAATATAACTCTTTTCTTCCTATACCTGTTAATAGCTTTAGCAATCTTTCTAGGCATAGCATTCTACACAGGCGAAACACCGCACTGGAACTGGGGAAAGAAAAAGTGAATTCAGCAATCATCTATCTGCTGGTCTCTATAGCAGCCCTTGTGATAATATTTTATCTTCTGTTGCTTCTAAGATATTCAAAAAAAGATGTATCATTCACTCCGTTTCTGGGAGTGGGTCTTGCACTCACAATATTCGGCGGATCATTCAGTGACAAACCGCTGCTTGGCTACGGCATGCTGACCCTAGGACTTATAATAGCAGTCATAGACACAAAGAAGAGATTAAAGGAAGAATAAAACTAAAATTTTAGACATAACCAATCTGCAGCAGGTAAAATAAAACACCAACCACAAATACTAATATTCCTGCAATCAAAGCAATCATTAAAGTTCTTTTATCTTTCTTACCGAGCTTCTCCCATTTCCTAGCATTGTTCCACTTGTCCTTGTTCAAAGCACCAATCAGAAAGAAGATAAGTCCCATTGCAGATATTCCATAGTTTCCTATGGCAATACCTGCACCCATGAATATGATTCCCATGACAAAAAGAGCTTTGTAATCAACCGGTCTTTTTTTCTGGTTTTTAAATGTAAATATGGTTAAAAGAACAGTAATTATTGCAATTAAAATAACAACTATAATTATGAATGGTATCATTTAACATAATAATTACAATTAAAGTTTAAAAATATTTCTAAATAAACGTTTTTAAATAACTTTTAATTTCTAAAAGCCATGACCATAGTTAACAAGACATTAAACGATTTCCTTAAAACAATAGAATCCAGTGGAAGACTATTGATGAAAAAAGTTGATGAACCTTTACCTCAAGGTCATAAAGAAAAAGGTCAAAAAATTATAAGAAAAGCTCTTTTCGGCAAAGAGATTTATCAAGAAAAGAATACATATGAATTCATGACAAAAATTGATCTGGCAATCGAAAATATAGTAACACATGCCTATATGGGAAAAAACCAACCATACAAGGTAGAAATCTATCAAGGTGAAAAAGGATTTGTTGTAAGGCTAAAAAATCAGAGCAAAGGATTTGATTTCAGAGAAATCCAAAGAAAGTATGAAAATAAAAAAAAATATTATGATTCTGAAGGAACTGGATGGGCAGCTTTCAACCAAAAGGACATACTAGTGTCTTTTGAAGAAGAAGGTACTGTCATTAATTTAATGAGTTTCAAAGAAGAATTTATGGAAACACCAAAAGAATTAAATCTATACAATACAATTATTCTTCCATAAATATAATTAAACCTTTAAAAATGACTTCTAATTACCATTTCTATGGTAGTAATAACCGACACTTTGGATAAACTGTTAAAAAGAGTAGATTCTAAAGAGATAGTCATAAATGAAAAAATAGATTATTTTCTAGACAGCCTTGATCGATATACTGATCTTCAGATAAGGTTGTATAGTAAAATATTTGATAAGCCGTTCCAAAGTGAAGTGAAATCAGTACAATTTGTTGATAAAATAAAACTAGCAATAAAAAACATAGGCATTCACGCTCATAATCTTAAAGACAAACCCTATTTTGTAACAATGTATGAAGGAACCAAAGGATATGTTGTAACCATAAAGTATTCGGGAAAAGGCTTTGATCATGAAGCAGTTCAAAATATGTATAAAAATGGTGAATGTTACTGGAACAAAGGAGAGGGAGCTGGTTTTGCAGAATTCAACATGGACGATAGTTTTATTTCGTTTGAAGAAGGCGGAACCAGAATAAACATTATGACCTTCAAAAAGAAATCCGACATAGAGATTAAACTAAGAGATGCAATTATTGATGTAAATAGCATCATAAAGAAACACTCCAGCGTAGAACTGAATGATGATGTTATCTATCTTATCAAGGAGGCTGTGAACAATGATTGGGAAATTAATCCTATGACAAACAAATACAAAATAAACCATCTTGATAATAATCAAATCAAAGTAACTATTCCTGAAAATAAAGTAATACCAATAAAGATGAATGTGGCAAATGTTATTGGTAAATATATAAGTGCTTACAAACAATCAGAACCATATTTTGTTGCAAAAGAAATTGCGCAGCCATTAAACCTCAGACTCAAATAGAACTTTAGTAAAATTAATATAGTAATTTCACAATACTAGTTCTTAATAATGCAAGGAACACATAATCACGATGTTTTGGAACTGATTAAACTAATGAATAATTCTGACCAGACCATGAACTATGATTCCAACAAAGAATGGATAGAAAAAAACAATCCTCAGAAAGACCGCTATGTTCCTACAATAAATGATTACAATCACAAACGAGGGCCCTACGTTACCATCAAAAAGAATTCACAATCCATAACATTGAAGTAGTCTCAGAAAAACTTCTTTACATTTATAAACTTCTTCGATTTCCTTCTTTAAAATGCAACCCATCCTAACCTTAGAAGACTTAACAAAGCAGGAAATAGATCAAAACATCTACGGAGAAAAAGCAGTAGGTCTCAGTATCCTTTCCAAGCATTTACCTGATAACATACAAAAAATACCTGTTCAAATACCTGCTTTATTCGCAATTCCAACCAATTACAAACTCAATTCTAAAGAAGTCAAAGAAGCATATCATAACTTAACAAAAGATTTCAAAGATTATAAAATAATCCTTGCAAGAAGTTCTCATACTCATGAACTTCCAGGACAATTTGAGACACATTCAAGCTTATTTGATCCAAAAGACAGAGAAAAGAGCTGGGATAATTGGCTGAGAGCAGCAAATAGAGTTATTAACAGCTATAATGTAAAAAACAACATTGGTGATATGGCTGTAATTGGACAAGTTCTTGCGTCGAAACTAAGAAATAAAGAGACAGATTTTCTCGAAAGAAAGTCGGAGAAATTTTTTGGTGCTGAGTGTACTGGTTTTGTCATTAATTCAACAAATATTATAACAGGACATCATCCTAATTTAGTTTCTGTTCATGGACTTCCTAGTAAAATAGTAAGAGGTGACACTGATATTCATGTTATACAAGCAGATAAACATAGAAATGATAGCTTCATGTTAGAAGTAAATTATAAATCGGCATCTCAGCATTTTTCTTTCCAAGACTTTGCAGACGTGATAAGATTAAGTTCACCAGAAGAAATAACTACTGTCAACACACACAAAACATTTTCTAAATCAGGAGTTTATTTTCCAAGTTCTGTTTCTGATATGGATGGAATAGTACCTTATGATACGGATTGGATTATCGATGACGAATTAAAGATATTCAGCCCAACATTTCTTCTTGAATATGCAAAAGAACTTGCAGATAAACTTGATGCCGAAGTAGAGCTGGAAGGAATGGTAGAACATGATGAAGCAATAAATTTCTTTCAACTAAGAACTTATGAAACTCCTAAAAAGAATTTTGAAGGACTCACAAAAACAAAGAAAAATATTCTCTTCAAAGGAGAAGATTCGTCAAATCTTGGCTTTAATCAATTCAAAGGTAATCTATATATTTCTTCTGAATTAGATAAAATACCTAAAGATGGAATATTTTGGTATACTACGCCAATAGATAATTTCAACCCAGAAGAATTCAAAGAATATAAACGAGTTATTCTTGAAGTTCCAGTTATACCTAGTAGATCATACAATGTTTGGTCTCATAAATTCGGAAGATCAGCTCAGATATTAACAAAACTTGACAAAATAGGTGTAGAAGCAATTATTATTGCCAACTCTGAAAAAATACCCTTTTTATCAGATTTCAACACAATTCAAAAAAATCCTATTCTTAGAAAGTATTATGACATCACAGTTGAATGTGATGGTTTTGAATTTCAGATATACCGTAATTAGAAAAACTTCTTAAACCATTTCTTTTCAGGTTCTACGTCTTCACCCAGCTCTTTTCCAAGCTCTTTCATTGCTTTTTCCTGCTGTTTATTAAGACTGGGTGTTTTAACGGAAACCACAACCAATTGATCACCATGTCCATATGAATGCAGATAGGGCATTCCTTTGCCCTTCATTTTAAAGGTTGTTCCTGTCTGTGTTCCGGCAGGAATCTTCAGAGTTGCTTTGCCGTCAAGCGTAGGAACTTCAATTTTTGCACCAAGAGAAGCCTGCACTATGCTTATGGGCACTTCCAATATTATGTCATCTTCTCTCCTTTCAAATACTTCATGCTCTTTAACATGGACAACAACGTACAGATCACCGGTTGGTCCTCCGCGATAGCCTGATTCACCCTCGCCACTCAATCGAAGCCTTGAGCCGTTGTCAATTCCTTCGGGAACATCAACCTCGATGGTACTTTCTTTTACAACCGACCCTGAACCGTCACAGTTTTCACAGATGTTCCGAAGAACTTCACCGCTTCCTGAACAGTTTCTACAGGTTGAAGTCGTTTGAAATATTCCAAAAGGAGTCTGTCTTGAAGCAGTGACTCTTCCGCTGCCGTGACACTGGCCGCAGGATTCCTCACCACTTCCGCCCTTTCCAGAACATTTTGAACAGGCAGATTTCTTATTGACAGCAAGTTTTTTCTTAACACCATTTGCAGCCTCTTCCAGACTAATCTCAATGTCAGCGCGAAGGTCGCTTCCCCTTCTTCGGGAACTGGTTCTTCTCCGTCCACCGCCAAAATCAGCACCAAAGATGTCACCCAGATGGTCAAATATGTCTCCCATGTCAGAAAATGAAGAAAAGTCAAAACCTGAAAAACCGCGGTTGAAACCGCCACCCTTGAAAGCATCGGAGCCAAACTGATCATATTGCGTTCTCTTATTGTTATCTCCAAGCACAGCAGCTGCTTCGCTGATCTCCTTGAACTTTTCAGTTGCTCCTTCATCATTGTTTAGGTCAGGATGATACTTCTTGGCCAGTCTTTTATAGGCTTTCTTAATTTCCTCTTTGGAAGCACCTTTCTCAACTCCCAGAATCTTATAGTAGTCCTTGTTACTCATAACAAAAACCTCCAGTTTTTGTATGCCAAAAATTTATTTTTGTCATTCTTCCAGTGCCTCTATAACTTCACGCAGATCCTTCATCTTATCAGAATTGTAATCCTCATCTGTCAGGTGATGCAGAGCAAAGAGTGCATCAAGAGGCTTGGTAAGTCCTCTTCTGAATCTCTTTGGATAGGATCTTTCCAAGTCACCTTGTGAAAGAACATGAATGTGCTTTAATTTCAAGAAAGAAATCCTTTCATATCTGTTCTTAAGATTACTGTGTTCTCTTAGTTCTCGCCAGATGATTTTTATTTTATAACGACCTTTCAAAGCGTCCAGATCAGTCATTACCTTGTAGGGAATCTTAAAAATACGTAGTAAATCAATGTAAACTTCGAAATTATCCTTGCTAAAAGCAGAAATAACCTTAATTTCATCAGTGCTTTTACAGTATTTATCAATTAAACCTTCCATCAGTATCTTGTCAGATATTCCTTCAACAAGCAAAACCTTGTCTGCAAAAAACATCTCGCAGTTTTCTGTATTTAACTCCTGTTCCAGCCTGTTTCTGTCAACATAGTCGTTCTGGTTCATGGAATATATTATGGTCTCGTCGTCTTTTTTAACAACCCTGTGTAGACCTCTAAGGTTCATAGGCTCCACAAAAACAGGTGAATGGGTTACAACGAATATCTGGGTTGTCTGAGAGAACTCATCCATGAATCTGAACAGTTTTCTCTCGGCTTCCGGATGCAGATGTATCTCCGGCTCTTCAATGGCCAGAATTCTGCCTCCTGAAATGATTATCTCATGCAGCAACAGCAGCAGTTCATTGTTTCCACCGCCAATGGTTGATAACGGAATCTCTTCATTCTTTCCGGTTTTGAATTTAATGTCAACAACTCTTTTGTTTTCAACCACAGGGTCTATTATCTCTATGAGTGGTGAAATCTTACCTATGAACTGTATGAACTGGTTGAACAGCAATCTTTCATTCTCATCATCGCTGTTGGCAAGATTAATGAGTGAATCCTTCATGTAGCTTTCAACCCTGACTTTTTCAGACAGAGGATGAGGATCTCTCACAATGTTTCTGTCGGCAGGTATAAGTATGAATTCATTCTCCAGTTCTTCAAGAAATTTTCTTCCGACACATTCATCAACCAAGTCTGTATAGCTGCCACCGCGTTTCAGAAATCTCTTCTTCTCATCAGGAGCCTTAACAATAACATTCCTGTTAAGCCTCATAAAATTAACAAGTATTCTCGTATGGTTCTTTTCACCCAGAAGTTTCTTTGAAACGACCAGCGTTTTATCCTCTTCATCTGAAGACAGACCATACCTGGAAATCTCGCTATCGCTGAGTTCAAGATAGGCTGTTATCTCTGCTTCATGATTCTTCTTGTTGAAGAAATGATATATTGAACTGCCTTCATAGACAGTTTCCATCAGATCCTCCTTTAGAATGCTCATTGAACCGGAGTAGTCATGTATGTTTGAGTTGAAAAGAATGTCCAAAGCCCTGAAAATGTTGGATTTGCCGGCGTCGTTTTTGCCGATAAACACGTTCAGGTTCTGAAAATCATCTATTTCAAGATGTTTTATGCTCTTATAGTTCCTTATTATCAGCTTAGTTAATCTCATGGTCTTATTACTTCCTCTTTTATTTATATACTTTCCTTACCACTCCATCATTAGCATTTACTTCCACGACGTCTCCTGTCTTGAAAGCCCTTGTTGCATTTCCTGTGCTAATAATACATGGAATGTCAAGTTCTCTTGAAACAATTGCTGCGTGTGACGTAACGCCGCCAATGTCTGTAACAATTGCAGCTGCTTTTTCCATTGCAGGCATATAATCAGGCGTAGTCATGTTAGTAACTAATATTTCACCTCTTTTGAAATCTTTTATATCTGGCTTATCCATGATTAAACGAACAACTCCCTTAGCATAACCTTTGTGAGCAATTCTTCCCTTGACAAAATCAACGTCAACATTTTTTCCAAAGATTTCTTCATCGAGTTTTCTGTAATCATCGCCCGTAAGTATTGTGATTTCTCCATCCATAAATATGTAAGCATAGCCTTTCAATCTGTCCTTTGCCTTATTTTGATATTTATCATGTAAACTTGCATCGTTATATAATTCTTCAACTTCTGAAGGCAATAAATGAATTAGTTCCATAAAAGATAAACCTAAACTTTCCGCAAATACTTCAAAGAAAGGTTTAACCAAGTAATATCCATGACATAGTTTCAAATATCTGTAATCTCTTACATGCATGAATTTCTGAAGTGTTTTCACATATTCCTTTGTTTCTTCATCATTTATTTTTTCAAATGCTTCTTCAAAGTGCTTTTTCTTCTCAAAAAGCCTGATTTTTAGTTCAGAAAGTTCTTTTTCAGGATTATCAACTTCTTTTACAGCTTCTAAAATATCGCCTCGCGTCTTTGGTTCGCCAAAGAATACTCTCATTCCTGTCCAAGCATATTCTTCTAAAAACTTTTCAATATCATCCTTGATATCTTCTCCCTGTTCTAGCTTAACAGCCATTTCTGTAATCAATCGTTTCTGCCTTGTGGGGTCTGATTCTCCAGCGTAATTTAGCAGTGTTTCTGCGTCTTTTCCAGTGTCGGTAATTATTCTGTCTTCAAAGACATCTTCAGTTAGAACCTGAACGTCTGCTATGCCAAACCATTCAGTACATGTCTGAAAATATTCTAGGTATTTTCTAATGAAATCGTCTTCCGAATAGTTTTTGAACTCTTCGCCAATCTTTTTTGATATATTATTTATTTCTGCTGAACGCTTTTCCAAAACATCTGCAGAGAAGTTTCCATTTTTTACAGGATTCTTAGACATTGCTTTTTTAAGCCTGTCCATGTCTTCCTGTGGTCTTACTTCTTCTGCTCCAGAATAAATATAGTTTGGAAGATCAACAAGGTTAACTAGTTTAGAAATGTATGTAGCATTACCAATTCCTGCACAGTTAGCAGTGTATACACTAAGTCTAATTCCAAAGTTCTTAATCCACACATACCCCTTCAATGATTTCATTTTAAAAATAATAATAAAAATAAATTATTACTTCTTTTTAGTTTTTTTCTTTTCGTCGTCCTTTACTTCCTTAAAGTCTGCATCTACAACGTCATCGTCCTTTTTTTCTTCCTTGGGCTGCTTTGCCTGGGCTTTTGCCTGCTCTTCAGCCACCTTCTGATACATCTCTGTTGATGCTTTCTGAACGATTTGGTTCATTTCTTCCATTACTTTCTTTATGGCTTCAATGTCTTTTTTCTCTGCTTCAAGAAGTTTTTTCAGCTCTCCGTTCTTCAGTTCAATTTCCTTGACTTGTTTCTTGTCAATCTTGTCCTTCAGATCTCCAAGCAGCTTGTCAGTGGTATAAACCAGTGTGTCTGCCCTGTTGAGAGTCTCTATTTCTTCTTTGATCTGTTTGTCTTTTTCTGCGAACTTTTCAGCGTCCTGTTTCATCTTCTCTATTTCTTCCTTGGTCAGATTTGACGTCGCTGTAATTTTTATGCTCTGTTCTTTGCCTGTTCCCAGATCCTTGGCATTTACATGCACTATTCCGTTTGCGTCGATGTCAAATGTTACTTCAATCTGTGGTATTCCACGCGGTGCAGGCGGTAAACCCACAAGGTCGAACTGACCCAGCAGTTTATTGTCTGCGGCCATGCTTCTTTCTCCCTGAAACACTCTGATGGTTACTGCGGTCTGATTGTCAGCGGCTGTGCTGAAAATCTGACTTTTCTTGGTTGGAATGGTTGTGTTTCTTTCAATGAGATTTGTAAGAACACCTCCAAGTGTTTCGATTCCAAGACTTAGCGGTGTAACATCAAGCAATAGAACATCTTTGACTTCTCCGCCGAGTATTCCGCCCTGAATAGCTGCTCCCATTGCAACTGCTTCGTCAGGATTAACTGATTTGTCTCCGTCTTTGCCTGTGATTTCTTTTACAATTGCCTGTACAGAAGGGATTCTTGTGCTTCCACCGACAAATATTACTTTGTTGATGTCCTCTGATTTCATCTTTGCATCCTTCAGCGCAAGCTGGGTAGGTACTTTCAGTCTTTCCAGTATTGGCTGCAGCATTTTTTCAAATGTTGATCTTGAAAGTTCCATGTCCAGATGTTTTGGACCTTTGTTGTCCGCTGTTACGAATGGTATGTTTATCTTGACTTTCTGCTTTGAGGAAAGTTCTATCTTTGCCTTTTCAGCCGCTTCCTTCAGTCTCTGTTTTGCAGTCTTGTCTTCCAGAAGGTTAATTCTTTCTTTTTTCTTGAATTCTGAAGCTATCCATTCGACAAGCATTTCATCTATGTCATCTCCTCCCAGATTGTTGTCTCCGTTTGTGGATTTAACCTCAAAAACGCCATCTCCAAGTTCTAGTATTGAAACGTCGAATGTTCCGCCTCCGAAATCAAAGACTAGTATTGTGTGGTCGTGTTCTTTGTCCAGACCATAGGCTAATGATGCTGCCGTTGGCTCGTTTATAATCCTTAGAACTTCCAGTCCAGCAATTTTTCCTGCGTCTTTGGTTGCCTGTCTCTGACTGTCTTCAAAGTATGCTGGAACAGTTATTACTGCCTGCTTTACTTCCTGACCCAGATAGGCTTCTGCGTCTGCCTTGAGTTTCTGCAGTACCATCGCAGATATTTCCTGGGCTGAGAACTCCTTGTCCCAAATCTTTGCTTTAAAGTTTGAACCCATTTTTCGCTTTATGCTTGCAACCGTGTGTTCAGGGTTACTGATTGCCTGGTTTTTTGCAACCTGACCGACCAGTCTTTCTCCGTCTTCTGTGATGCTTACTACGGACGGTGTTGTTCTTTGTCCTTCAGCGTTTGGTATGATTACAGGCTTTCCGCCTTCAAGTACCGATACTGCTGAGAATGTTGTTCCTAAATCAATTCCTATTATTTTTGCCATTTTCTAATACCTCCTTAGATTGTTTAGCTATTTTTACTTTAGTATGTCTTATGATCTTGTCTTTGAATCTGTAGCCTTTCTGAAGCTCTTCCAGAACAGTGTTTTCTTTTTCTTCGCTTGCTTCTGTGAGCAGTGCTTCGTGCTCGTAGGGGTTAAACTGCTTTCCTTTGGCTTCTATTACTGTGAGACCTCTTTCTTCCAGACTCTGAAAGAGTTGAGCATATATGAGCTCAACGCCTTTCAAGAATTCACGGGGTGATTTGTGATTGTTAAGTGCCAGTTCAAAGTTGTCCAGAACCGATAAAAGTGATTTTATCAGGTCTGTTTCAGCATATTCTTTGAATTCTGTCGCTTCTTTTTCAGTTCTTTTTTTGAAGTTTTCAAACTCTGCCTGTACACGCTGAAGTGTTTCAGTGAGTTCTTTAACTTGAATATTTTCTGTTGTTTCTTTTTTCTCTTTTATTTTTTTAGTCATGTTGATTACACCTATGTTTTCGTTGACTTTAAATCAACAAAGAAGAGTTTATTTATATATTTTTCGGTTTTTGATGTAAATTAAATAGAAAATTTAATTTTGAATAAGACTTTCAATATGCATCCTAACTTGTGTAGACACACTAGGATTATAAATCAATTCTCCACCACCTTCATGAATAACTGTTCCATGCGAAATTAGTTTGTTGTGATCATAGTCGCTATCATTAACAAATCCTGTAGTTGAGACTTTACCTTTATTTGCATGAAACATTAAGAAACCATCACGTGAAACTACCCCTGTATGTTTATTCTCTTCTGCAATTACAAACCATTTTTGTTCTGATAACTTCGCCACACTATTATGATTATTATATGCTTTTGCAAAAGTTTCTACTTCATTAGCAAAGTAAGAAATGTCTTTCGGCAAGTTTTCATAAAAAACTATTGTTGAGAAAATCCCTTTTAAAAATCTTTGTTCACCCTTAAATATGTATTTTTTCCCTTCAATTTCAAATGTAGGAAAAAATAGTATTTTCTGCACTCCTTCATCTCCACGTAAGTCATCTAGTTTTTCACCTATAACTTTATCACCAAGATTTTTGTAATCATCAGTCATCTCGTCTTGATTGGCATGTCTTGTGCATATATATATTAAACTTAAAGCATTTACAGGAATGTCTGTTCTAAGAGACTGCACACCAACCCCTTCAATTGCAATCTCTCTAACCCACGTGTTTACTGATTCTTTTGTTAAATTAATTATATCGCTTGTTTTTTGATTATCACTCGTACTAAGAATTTTCACAAGCCCTTTAAATATTGAATTTTTTCTAAAAATTTCTTCCTGAAAACTTTTTGCATCTTGTTCGTACTCTCGCATTGAATCAAATTTATACTCAGGTTCTGACATTTTATTAAACAGAAATAAAGTTTTATATAAAAAGGTATAGTTAAAGTAGGCTACCACATCTAAATATTTAAATATATAATTTCATTATCCATATCTATAATGGGGCGATACAAAGGGTTGAGGTATGATAGGTCTTATAGAGGGTCAAAAACCTTGTTCACATTACTCAGCATTAGTGCCCTTGTATACGTTCTAAGAGACTGCGGAGTAGATACTTCAACAGAGCAAGAACTAATCGAAAAGATGCAAATGTTCTACCAATAGTCGTTCAAGAAGATGGCGAGTCTATCTCTTATGAACAAGGCGTCGAAAATATTCTAAACCGGCAAACAAACTACGACACAATAAATAATGTTATTGAGTAAACCTTGATAAATAACTTCTAATTACCAAAAACTTATGAATAGAATATACGATCCCATAATCAGAAGGAAAATTAAAGGAAACTATGACGGTAAAGCAGTGCTTAACAAAATGTTTGAGGATTGGGATGAGTTTATTTCATACATAATACCAAACAAAGGTGATGAAGATGGCTTCAGACACATAAAGGTAAGTGAAGCAAAACTCCTTAATCAACTAAAAAATGACTGCATTGCGCATGAAAACAACTATGCAAATGAAATCAACAACAACATGGTCCTGTCACTAACACATCCATTATACCTTTTCTTTAACGATGAAAGATCTAGATTTAAAAATGAAAAACTGAACAGGCAAGCGTTAAGATATTTTAATAACCTTATTACACTATTAAATAACGTACCGAGAGACAAAGTTTCTGTGGTTATGTTTGAAACGCCTGACCATTACGCTGCCGCCACTAGCTTATGGCATGAGCAAGGTCTAGTAGACAGAGTTTATTTTACTGGTTATGATACTGGAGAAATGACAAATGTAGACATCCTTGACGAATTAAATAACAAAAAGGTAGTTATTACAGGAGGGTATAACGAAGAATGCTTAGATGGAACTTTAGAAAACACAGTAAGAGCCGGAAACAGCATACAAAATATATGGGCTATTAAGCCTTTAGTTATAGATACTCCTCTTTCATGGAAACCTTACAAGACAATACATGACTGCGGTTCAATCGGCTTTGGAAGTACCACAAGACAATGAAATTCCAGATTATAATATTATATCTCTAAATAAAGCAAAAGAAATAAAAATAAATTATTAATTCGGTTTTCTGAACTTTTTCATGGAAGCTTCAACTTTGTCGTCAGCCCAGCCAGCCTCTTTCAGAGTGTGTTTTATCTGACTTTCAGGATAGCCATAGCCCAGCTGTTTCTCAACAAAGGAATCCAACTTTCCAAGATCATCATGAGGCACGTGTACTCCATACTCTTTCCGCTTCTCATGTCTCAGACCCTTCTGAACTTTTCCTTCCTTGAAAAAGACATACATTAATATGGCTACAACAACAACAATCAGTAAACCCCAAAGCAGCGCTCCTCTGGTTTTCTTCCATGTCACAGTGACTGTTTTATCGGTTGTTTCAGTCTCTCCAGTGATTATCTCTTCTTCAGCAACCACTTCACCAGTAATATCTTCATCCACAACCTCTTCATTCACAGGATTTGCAACCACAAGTTCACCCTTCTCTCCTATGACAAAGTAGCTGAAACCAGATGTCACAACATCATAGTATTGGAACCCTTCTGCTTCAACGGTCGCTGTTGTAGGCTGCTCAACCCATTTATCACCGACGAATCTGAACAGAGCAAGATTCAAACTGTGGAATGAATTGTTCACGAACCATGACACAGGAACCCTGAAGGTTATCTTTGTGTCATATATGTCACTGCTTTCAAAGTTTGTTTCTGTCAGACTTAAATAAGTAAATACCGTCCTTTCAAAAGGACCTGCAAGAGTAGGAACAGCTCCTAGCACAGAGACTTTCAGTTCAGGATTTAACAATTCCTTATTTGCCTTAAACTGTAGGCTCATGAAAGGAACCGCATAAAACTCCTGGTTAATATTAACATCATTGCTAACTCCTGCATTGATAACCTGCCATGTTTTAGTATAGGTGTTTGAAAGACCGGCTACACCGCCGCCTCCACCACCGCCTCCACCGCCACCAGGGCTTTGAGGATCATCACCACCTGAAGTGCTTGTGACTCCAAATAGAGAGAACCCGATTGATACAGGTATCTCACAGGTGGTTGTCGTCGTCGTGAAAGTACAGTTGACATCATCCATATCAATGGTTGTACAATCAGGGTCATCAATTCCTGTGGCGTCATCCGGACAGTGCACAAGACCTCCAGTGTAATCTGCAGGAACTCCTTCAGGTATAACTATAATTACCTTGTCAACTCCTAGTTTCTGAGCAAGTTCAGACCATTTGTTTGTATCCATACCCACCATTGTTGTTGAAGTTCCATTCACTTTGAAGGCTTGACTAATATTCAAAGTTATGGCTTTAAGCAAATCTGCACCATAGAAGTATACAGACCAGTTGTTGCCCGAACTTGCACTTGGGTTAAAGAACTTTATGTTCACGTTCTTACCTATACTGTCATTCATCCTAGTTCCATATGAACTGTTGATGACTGAATCACCATACACTCCATCATTGTTCAAGTCAAAGCTTACAACCACCGAACCTAAAGCAGCTGTAACATCGCTTGCAGGCGCCGGAAGATTAAATCCAACTGTGAACTCAGACGCATTTGCCTCTGTTGTAAAGTTTGTACATGAACTGAGAGCACAGTTACCTGATGCGTCACAAACCTTTGTCTTGAAATAATAGGTTGTGCTTGGACTGAAGTTGAAAGCCAGTCCCTCATCATCAAAGTACACCTGTTCGACAGGGAAGTCGTGCCAGAAATCATAGTCATCCTTTGTAAAGCTGTTTCCAAGCTTTGGATCAAGCACCTTCAAAGCTGAAGTCTGGTTGAAACAAGATATATCTGGTAGATATGATGAGTTCAGGAAGAACAATACTGTTCCGTTTGTTGGCTCGTTGGTGTCTAAAGAAACAAATGCTCCATCAAGCATTTCTTCAACATCAAACCATGTAATGGTTGGTGATGATGTATCTGTTCCTACTTCACAATAATATGCATCATAAGCACAACTAGGATCATTACAATCAGTCAGACCATTTCCATCGTTGTCAATGTTGTCATCACATTTTACTCCCCTCTCAATGTCAATAAATCCATATTTCAGGAAGTCTACACAATCAGGATCATTTTCAGGAGTGAGTCCATCACCATCCTTATCTGTAAATCCTGCACAGTCCTCAAACTTGAAATCTGCTGCTCCAGGAGAATACCATAAAGGACCTATTGTGTCAGACACATTACTATCACTTCCATTTTCATCTGCTGTGGTTGCATAAATTCTCATATCTGCTGTCTTGTTGTATAATCCCAGTACAGAAAGTTTCTGCAGGTCAGCTTTTTCGATCGCCACAACTCCACCTATAACCATGTAGCACATCTTGTTAGGCATGGCGTTTAGTTTAATCTTTGAAGGGGACCATATTCCGTCAACACATTTATATGCAACTTTTGTCTCTACAAAGCTGCCATCCTGTTCCTTGGTTACATACTTCAACTTAAAGTCAAAACCTCCTAAAGTCGAATCATCGGTTGCATTACATCCTCCAGAGGAATTACCATTAGTATCTAAATACCAATAGAACTTAGATGTATCGCTTCCAGAGAATTCATTAAATCTGTCTGCACAAATTTTTGTCTGGCTCATATCCCATACACCTGTACTAAAACCAAATTGTCCTGGGTCATCCTTAATTCCAAGGAAGCATATATCGCTCTGAGCACTAATTGCACTACCATCACAGGCGTCAGATCCTATCTCTTGAGGTGGACTGTTATCCATGTTTTCCACCATGTTAAACATGAACTTATCTCCACAGAAATCACCAGCAAAAGGATCATCTATCCAACTGCATGCATCATCAGCTTGACAATCAACCATGTTCTTACCCCAACAGCCTTTAAAACTTCTTTCAGGTTCACACCAACCCATTTCAGAAGCGTTCATCAATTGACATACTCCTGCAGTCATTGTTCCTGAAAGATTGACATCATTCGCACAGGTTGACTCGTTCCTGTTGAAACATACAGGATCACACCATCCTTGTGTTGGATTAAACCAATCAGTCTGCCATGCACAATGTGTCTGTTCTCCACAGGCAGTTGAGTTATCATTATATGAGTGGCATGACCATAGTTCAAAGTCACAAAAACCAGGTGTTATGTTCTGAGCTATCATATCCAAACACCACTGATCTGTTGCACCCTGCGGTGAACTGCACCATTTATCTTCTACCCAAACACAGTTTGGCTGTAAACCACAATTAGTACTGTTGTCACCATAGTTCCAGCACTGTGCAGTGTCTGCTACTGTTTTGTTTATATCACAAATAAAACCATCGGCTTTTCCGAATTCTTCCATTGTCTTGTACTGACAACCATCTTCTAAATCACAGGCAGTTTCATTCTCATCATATAACCAGCACTGTGAACCTGGCATATCACACCATTCTCCACCCCAGTTATCAACAATCCACGTACAGTTGAATCCTTTTGTACCATTATCTTCACAGGTTGCTTGAGTTGATATAGACAGGCAATCTGAACCAAATACAGATGAACCACCGCAGAAGTTATCAAACATGCATTCTGGATCACTACAGTCTACAAATGAGTCTGCATCGTTGTCAATTCCGTCAAAGCATACCTCTGACGAACCACCCTGATCTGAACCTGTAGGTTTACAGAAATTATAGGTGGTATCCCAGGTACATCCTGCATCACTGTCCTGACAGTTATTGCTATCCCAACATGAATAACATTCACCATCACAGGTCTTTATGTTTTTACCATCACACCAGCCTGCATTATTGTTCCATGGATCTGTGAACCATTTACATCCTGCCAAGCTGTTTGAACAAAGTGATTGGTCCCAGCATTCCCAACAGTTCTGGTCGCAGTTTCCTGATTTGCCCCAGTCAAAGTCACACCATCCAAAGCCATTGAATGCGTTTGAGTCTGCATAGTAATTACATCCTGCGTTTGAATCTTCACAGGCCTGTCTTGAGAGGTTTGCAGTTGACCAGTCGCTTCCGTTATCTTGGAATTCACAGGCCCAACAGGCGTTTGCACAGCTTTCTTTTCCAAAGCCAAAAGCCATGTCGCACCATTCGTCGTTGTAAACAGCTCCTGTCGCTGGATCTTTCCAGCTCTCAGAAATCCATATTCCGCCCATAGCTTCACAGTTAGCTTTTGAACCTATATCCTTAAATTGAAATCCGGTTGCATCTCCGCCGAACATATCATTGAATTGGAACTGACATTTACTGGTAGTATTGTCCCATTCACAAGGCATGTACCATGGATCTCCTGCAATCTGATTACATGTTGACTTGCTTGTTTTTGCATTGTAGTCATCACAGAAATTTGCTCCCTCTGGTGGTGCCTGCATGTTATCCCAACAGGATGTTGTGAAATGAGCATCTATACAACCAGAATCAGTACCATTCCATGTACAACATGAAGAAAGCATCGGTATTTTGTTACATAATTCTGAGCTGTTTATGTCTGCACACTGTACTCCTTTGTCGCCCATATTTATATTATCAACACATTCGCCTGAAGTCCAATCACATGAAGTTATGTTTCCGCACATCACTTCTCCTGCCTGATTAAAAGCCCAGCATCCTGGATTAAAGAATTCCATTGGACCCATTTCAGGTTCTTTACATCTGCTGTCTACAGGATTCCAGTAACACCATCCTGTTCCATAACATCCAAATTCGTCATTATCATAATCTGTACATCCACCAAAATTCTGGTAGCATATACCAGGTCCTGCATCCCAAGTACAATCTATACCATAGGATGTTGAAGCTGCTTCACAGCCTGTCTGGTTTCCGTCATACTGCCAGCACTGTATCTGTTCACACCAGCCCCACTCGCCAACAGACCATTGACAGTTAAGACCTAATGATTCATTCACACAATTGTTAGGATCTGCTTCATAGTCCCAGCAACCATCCATTTTACACCAGCCTGGTTCTTCCCATTTACAGCCGTCCTGCGCTTCACAGTAGGTGCTGTTTGTCCAGTCTCTCTTCCAGCAGCCATTTTCTTCACACCAGCCACCATCACCGACACTGTTGTTATGCCATGTACAATCAAGTCCTGCTGTTGTTGTACAGCCGGTCTCGTTTGTCAAGTCCCAACACATTGGTTTATAGCAATACATGTAATTACTATTCCACTGACATCCTTCTGATGCAGCAGCAGCACAATCACCACTGTTCCAATAGTTCCAGCAACCTTTTTCCTCACACCAACCAGAGTCCGATCCTCCAGTCATCCATGTGCATGGCTGTCCAACTGCAGCTTTATCATTACAACCTGTTTCATCCCAAGCATCGAAGCAGCCTTCTCCGCCACCTCCCCCACCAGAGAACATTGGGTTACACCATCCTGCTTCAGTACCATCCATCAATGGCGCCCAAGGATCAGGATTCCATGTGCACGCCCAACCAAGAGATTCTCCTGAATCCTTACAGCCTGTTTTGTTACCATCATAGGTCCAGCAGCTGAAATCTCCTCCCCAGTTAAAGTTTGTAGGATCACAAAATCCGGAATTTGCGCCTGAACCTAAATCATCATAGCACCAATCCCCTACTTGACAATTTGGTTCTGAGAACCATTTACAATCATCTGGAAAATTGTCACATCCTGTCTTGTTTCCATCATATTCAAAGCAAAAGGAGAATCCATCAAATCCATCATCCATATAGTCTCCAAAATCAGGGTCACAAATACTCATTGATTCTTCCCAGGCACATAGTCCTCCACCAAATGCACCTTCGCAGGTTGAAACATTTGTGTAATCATACTGTATACAATCCATCATACATGATTGGGCGTAGACTTCCCATGTACAGTTTGCCGTTAATTCACATGCAGATTCATTTTTCCCAAAGCAGTCAGGCATGCTTCCTGCTATTGTGAATGTCCAGTTTGCTGATGCCCATGCGTAATCACTGGAATCCGATGGATTTGCACATCGCACGTTCCATGTATAAACCCCATTCGGACCCATTCCATTGGCATTTACAGTACCTGAAACACCATTGTTCATTGGACCCAGATCAATCCAACCTTCAGGTACATCCGGAGGCATTTCAGGCATAAATTCTATTGCTGCTGAAAAATTCCATAAACCCCAACAATTTGCAGTTGTATTTACAGAGAAATTAACTTCAAATTTGTTTGTTGTTATGGTTGAACCATTTGCAGGAGCCAGTAATGTCACATTTATTGAAGAACTTGAACTTGGAGGTGATGAAGATAGTATATTAAATTGGTAGGCCCAATCATTTGTAAAAAATGATGTGGAATTTGTTGCATTTACATAAACATTGTTGGTTGTATTGCATTCTGAGAGCGCAGTGAAGTTTATGAGAAGCAGTTGGCTGTTTTCTGGAGCAAGAGGGGTTTCAGACAAATTCCAGATAACATTGCCAGGCGATATGTTCATAGGTGTTATGTTTGACCATGTGTAATTCATACAGGTATAGTTATATGTGTCTGTCAGGGATATGGCAACCAAGTCAGTTGTTCCATTATTTGTGATGTTCACTATGAACTGTATGTTTGAATCTGGATAATAGTCATCCATTGTCGTTGTTTGTTTTGTTACAAGCACTTCAGATGCAAGAACCGTCGTTGCAAGAATACAAAATAGAAATAACAATACTATCGTTTTTCTCATACTAACCAACCCTCTCATTTTTTCAAATATTCTGAAAAACTACATTATTTCTATGAGATAAATGATTTATATAGTTTTCGCCTATTTTGTTGTCTACAAATTACTTAACTATAGTTAATAATTTTCATATTTTATTAACGACTAAACAATGAAGAATTTTTTTGTCCTCGAGCAGTAATGAACTGAACCGAAAGCTTTATATACTAAATATGTGTCACCTATCAATAATGGATATAAACAATATGGATATATCTCACTTATAATAACGCGGGATCCTTGGGGGATTCCCTTCAAAAAGGAGGGTAAATGCAATGACTAAACTATCAAAATGTTGCCCTGAATGCTCAGGCAGACATCTGGACCATCATAAAGAAAAAGGAGAAGTAGTCTGTAAAGACTGCGGACTCGTAATAGAAGAAAAACTGTTTGACTTTGGACAGGAATGGAGAGAACATGATGCAGAAGATGCTGCCAAAAAAAGGAGAACAGGAGCACCACTCACATTCACTCATGCTGACAAAGGACTAGGAACCTCTGTGGGAACCAAGTCAGACATCTATCAGCTCAGTCAAGCAAATAAAAATAAATACTTTAGATTGAGAAAATGGCAGAACAATGTCGCATCTGCAATCGAAAGAAACCTTCAAATAGCACTTTCTGAAATGCAAAGACTGATTTCAGTACTGCAACTAAGCAAAACAATCGAAGAAGA